>DASTSH010000023.1:0-11805 GCA_035760785.1 Gemmatimonadaceae bacterium
CACCCCCTGCGCGATCGCCGCGCGCACGGCGCGCTCCACCGCATCGCCGGCTTCGCGCGCGTCCAGGTCCCGCAGCATCATCGCCACCGTGAGGATCGCCGCCATCGGGTTGGCGACGTTGCGTCCGGCGAGCGGGGGCGCGCTGCCGTGCACGGGCTCGTACATCGTCACGCCCCCCGGATTGCGGTTCGCGCTCGGCGCGAGGCCGAGTCCTCCCACCAGCCCCGAGGCGAGGTCGGAGAGAATGTCCCCGAACAGGTTCCCCGTCACGATCACCTGGAACGCCTCGGGATTGCGCACGAGCTCGAGCGCCATCGCGTCCACGTAGCGCGTGTCGCGCTCGATGTCGGGGTACTCCCGCCCCGTCTCCTCGAACACGTGACGCCAGAGCCGGTGCGCGGCGATGGCGTTCGCCTTGTCCACCATCGTGACGCGCGTCCGGTCGTTCTCCTCCGCCCACTCGAAGGCGTAGCGGATGATCCGCTCCACACCCTTGCGCGTGTTCAGCTCCTCGGCGATCGCGATCTCGTCCGCTGTTCCGCGCTTGAACGTCCCGCCCACGGACACGTACAGCCCTTCCGTGTTCTCGCGGAAGACCACGAGATCGATGTCCTTCGGCTCCCTCCCTTTCAGCGGGGTGAGGCGCGCGTCGAACAGGCGGGCGGGGCGCTCGTTCACGTACAGGTCGAGCTCGAAGCGCATCCCGAGCAGGATGTCGCGCGCGTGCTCGTTCCCGGGCACGCGCGGGTCGCCGAGCGCGCCGACGAGGATGGCGTCGAAGTCTCGGCCCAGGCGCTCCATCTCCGCGGGCGGGAGCGTCTCGCCGGTGCGCAGGTAGTGGTCGGCGCCGTAGGGGAGCACGTCCACCTGGATCTCCGGCCGGAAGCGCGACTCCACCGCGTCGAGCACCTCGAGCGCCGCGCGCACCACCTCGGGGCCGATGCCATCGCCGGGGATCACGGCGAGCATCGCGCTCATGGCAGGGCGCCGTGGTGCGTGGTGTCCCCGGCCGCGGGGCGAGGCGTCGGGACGCCCGCTCCCGGTGGGCTCGCGTCCGGAGCACCCGCGATGTCGGCGTGCACGCTGTCGGCGTGCACGCTGTCCACGCGCGCGCTGTCGGCGACGGTGGCGCCCGGGTGGGAGAGCGTGTACACGTAATCGGCGGTGCGCGCGATCTCCGCCGAATCGAGCATCCCCGAGTAGGCCGGCATGGCCACGGCGGAGACACGCGGGTTCGCGACGCCGCGCGCGATCGCGTCGCGGATGGCGGCGAGCGATCCATCGCCGTCCACCCACGCGCTGTCGGTGAGATCCGGGCCGAGCTTCGCGGCTCCTTCGCCGCGCTGCCCGTGGCAGGTGAAGCAGCGCGCCCTGCCGTGATAGAGCGCGGCGCCGGCGGCGCTGTCGGCGGCGAGCACCACCGTCGCCGCGCTCGCGCCCGCTGGCGCCGCGGCGCCGGGCGTGGTGTCGCCCAGGCCCGCGCCGGACGAGGCGAGCGCGCCGCTGTCCGAGGGCGACGCCGAGCGCGGCGCGGTGTCGGTGGGGATGCGGAGCGCGGTGTCCGCGGGGACGCCGGTGCGGCGGGCATCGCCATGGCACGCCGCGAGGAGCAGGGCGGCGAGCGCGGCGCACATCCGCCGCGTCACGGTGTGGCGACTCCGCGCCCGCACGTGATGCAGTACTTCCAGTTGATCTCCATCTCCGTCCCGCACGCCGGGCATCGCTGGATGGTGAGGTTCTGGCCGCAGTGCGGGCAGAACGCGACGGCCCGGCCGATGGGGAGGGTGCCGCCGCAGTAGCGGCAGCTCGTCGGACCGCCCGCGGCGTTGTCCATGGACGTGGTCGCGCCGCTCGCGCGCGGCACCACGCGCGGCGCGCCGGTGGCCGCCGCCGGCGCGGGCGGGGGAGCCGCTGGCGGTGGAGGCGCGTTGCGCTCGGTGTCCGCGGGCGACTCCATCGCACCCGTCGCGTACCGTCCGCCCTCCCAGGGCGGAGGTGGGGGCGGGGGCGCGGGCGTTGCCGGGGTGCTGAGCGTCGGCGTGCTCGCGATGTCACCGCCGAGCTCCTGCCACCGCCACTGTGCATCCGGTGACAGCGCCACACGCGATGCCGCGAACTCGCGGAAGATCGCCGTGTTCGGGTTCGGCGACGCGAGCTCGCGGCGGATGGATTCCGCCACCACGCTCTCCGCCTTGAGGTAGCCACGCTCGCCGGAGATCAGCCGGCAGAGCGCCACCTCGTAATCCTGATTCGAGTCGATCTCGAGCTCACGCCGGTTGTGGCGATAGGGGATCAGATTCTGGTACAGCTCCGACACCTCGAACGGGTGCGTGAGGTACTCCGGGTATCCGTTCCGAACGTTCTGCACGAGACGTCGAAACATCCGATCGAGGTCGTCCATGGGATGGTCCACGAGTGTTGGTGTTCGAGTGCACGTCGCCTATTAGGTGCGCGCTCGCCCGCCCGGATGCAAGGGCACGGCCGAACCCGCCTCGGCGGTGCGGCGCCCCTGATGCACGAACCGCGCTCCCGGGCCTCGTCCGGGAGCGCGGTTCGTGCGGCGCGCCGAGTGCGACGCCCGCTCAGCCGGTCGCGCGCGCCGGCGCCTCGGGACGCTGCGGCACGTGCTCCACGAGCCGCGGCTGGGCGGCGGCGGAGAAGTGCGCGCGCAGGATGTGAAACAGCGCCGCCACGCCGTCGCGCCAGGTGATCTTCTTCCCCTCGGCGTACGTGCGGCCGTGATAGCTGATCGGCACCTCGTACACGCGCGCCCCCATCTGCGCGAGGCGCGCCACGATCTCCGGCTCGATCCCGAAGCGCGGGTTCGTGAGGCGCATGATGCGGAACGCCTCCATCGTGAACGCCTTGTACCCCACCTCCATGTCCGTCAGGTTCAGGTTCGTGAACATGTTGGAGAGGAGCGTGAGGCCGAGATTGCCGAGGCGGTGCCAGAAGTAGAGCACGCGGTGCGCGCCGCCGCCGGCGAAGCGGGTGCCCACCACGGCGTCGGCCACGCCGTCGAGGATCGGGCGGATCACCACCGGGATGTCGGTCGGCAGGTACTCCAGATCCGCGTCCTGGATGATCGCGATGTCCCCCGTCGCGTGCGTGCGCGCGGTCTGGATCGCCGCGCCCTTGCCGCGGTTCTCCGGATGCCGGGCGACCACGATCGCCCCGCCGGCGTCGCGCGCGCGGATCGTCAGGCGGTCGTAGGTGCCATCGCGCGACGCGTCATCGACCGCCACGATCTGGAGCGTGAGCCCCAGCGCGGCCAGCGCCCCGCATTGCGCGAGCACCGCGTCGAGGGTGCGGTCGATCGTCGCCGCCTCGTTGTAGCACGGGACGAGGACGCTGAGCGTGGAGAACCGGTGGTCGGACACGGCGCGCTACTCCGGAGTCGGATGAAAGCTCAGTGGGCCTCGACGCTGTCCATCAGCCGATCGGCGTTCGACCCGACGCTCCGGCGCGTCTTGCCCCCCGTCTGCTGGATCATGCGCGTCACGACGTCGGCCCCGTACGTGTTCGCATCGCTGTACCCCCACCAGTACCCCACCGCCAGGCCAATGAGCAGCAGCAGGAACGCCTTCTTCATCGCGAGATCCTCGAGAGGGAAGAACCATCAGGAAGGACTCCCTGTCGCGATCTTCGGTAACGCTCGCGCCCCGCTGAGGGTGGCGGGATCGGGGAGCGGATCGGGGGCCAGCGCCATGCGCCCGCGCGCCCGCTCTGCGGCCAGCCAGGCCTCGAAGCCGGAGGGGACGAGCCCCGGAGAGCTCGTCTGCGCCGCGGCGGCGCGCGTGGCCAGCACGTTCGCCCACTCGTTCTGCGGATGCCCCGCGTGGCCGCGCACCCAGCGCCACGACACGCGGTGCGCTCGCGCGACCTCCACGAGCTCCTGCCACAGCTCGAGATTCTCGATCGTGCCCGTCTTGCGCTTCCACCCGCGCCGCATCCAGTCGTACACCCAGCTGGTCATTCCGTCCACCAGGTAGCGCGAGTCGCTGGTGAACTGCACCAGGAAGCGCTGCCCCTTGGCGGAGATGAGGTGCAGCCCGGTGATCGCCGAGCGCAGTGCCATCCGGTTGTTCGTGGTGCCCGGCTCCGAGATCCAGTAGTCGCGCCGCACGATCTCCCCCGTGCGCGGGTGCCGGATCTCGATGAGCCCGCCGGCGCCCCCCGGGTTGTTCCCATCGCGCCCGTTGCCCAGGCACGACTCATCGGCGTAGATCGCGACCAACTGTTCGGAGGACGACGACATGCGGCGGTGTCCGGGTGATGGGAAGTCCAAAGCTAATGGGCGGCGCGGCGCCCCCCAACTCCCGTTACCGGATCACCTCGATCGAGTCCAGCTCGTCCAGCACGAAGGTGATCGCCTCTCCGGTGGTGGGGTGCGTCGCCTCGATCAGCTCGCGTCCGCCCGACACGCGCAGCCGCTCCGGGACCACGATGTACTCCGTGCCGCGCCGATAGATCGCGATCCGGCGCCGGTCGAGGATCGCCCGCTCGAGGCGGTCGTACTGCGCGTGCGTCAGCTGCGCCATCAGGATGCTCCTCTCGCCATCGTCCACTCCCGCGCGAGCCGTTCCAGTACGCCGGTCGCGCGCTCGATCTCCTCCACCACCACCCACTCCTCCGCGGCGTGCGCGAGCCCGATGTCCCCGGGGCCGAAGCACACGGCGGGGATCCCCGCCTCGTTGAGCAGCGCGGCATCGGTCCACGCGCTCATCCCCTCGATGCGCACCGGCTCTCCCGCGTGCTCGATCGCGCCCGCCAGCGCGCGCGCGATCGGCGCGTCCGGGGGCACGTCGCTCGGTCCCTGCGCCACGTCGAGCGATGCCTCGGCGCGGAACGACGGGCGCCGCGCGCGCACGCGCTCGCACGCCGCGCGCACCTCCGCCAGCGCGTCCTCCGCGCTCTCTCCGGGAATGGTCCGGCGCTCCAGGCGCAGCACGCACCGGTCGGGGTAGGTGGACATGCCGATCCCTCCCTCGATGAGCGAAGCATGCAGCGACGCGTGGCCGAGCAGTGGATGGGTGCGCCGGGTGAGCTCTCCCTCCTGGAGCGCATCGAGCTCGGCGAGCAGCAGCCCCGCGTGCCGGATGGCGTCGATGCCGATGTCGAAGCGGCTCCCGTGCGCGGCGCGGCCGTGCACGGTCACCGTCATCCACGCGAAGCCGCGGTGCGCGGGCATGATCGCCAGCCGCGTCGGCTCGGTGACGATCGCCGCGTCGGCTCGGATGCCGCGCGCCACGAGGTCGCGCGTGCCGAGGCTCTCCCACTCCTCGTCGCACACGGCGGCGATCAGCACCTCGCCGCCCAGCTCCCCCGCCGCCGCGCCCCGCGCCGCCGCCGCGCACATGGCCGCGACCCCCGCCTTCATGTCGCTCGAGCCACGGCCGTACATCCGCCCATCGCGCTCGGCGGCGTCGAAGGGGGCGTGACGCATCCCCTCCGTCCCCACCACATCCAGGGGCCCGTTGAGCATGAGGGTGCGCGCCGGACCGCCGCCGATGCGGGCGACCACGTTCGGCCGCCCCGGCGCCGCCTCCTGCACCTCCACCGCGAACCCCCACGCGCGCAGCACGTCGGCGAGCAGTCGCGCGCACGCCAGCTCCCCCGGCGCGCCGGGGACGAGCGATGGGTTGCGCGAGTCGATGCGCACCAGCGCGCGCGTGAGCGCCACCGCATCGCCGAGCGGAACGGCCGGCCCGGTCACGACTCCCGCTCCAGCACGCACGCTCCCTCGGTGTCCACGGCGAACGCGAGCGGCTCGGCCACGGCGCTCACGGCGTGGCGCACCGCATCCTCGCGCCCGCGCGCGGCGATCACCAGCACGCTGCCGCCCCCCGACGCGCCGAGCGCCTTCCCCCCGATCGCCCCCGCTTCCCGCGCCGTCTCGAGCACGCGCTCGATCGCCGGCGTGGAGATCGCGGGGTGCAGCGCGCGCTGGTGCCGCCAGTGCTCATCGACCAGCGCGGCGAGCTCGTCCACCGCGCCGCGCTCCAGCGCGGCGATCATCTGCTCGGCGAGCTCCCGCATCCGGGCGAGCGCGTGCGTCACCCCGCGCTCGCGCGCTCGGTACGCATCGAGCACGGCGGTGATCGTCTCCCCCGAGATGCGCGACTGCCCCGTGTACACCACCACGCATCGCCGCTCGAGCTCGTGGACGAGCGACGGCGCGAGCGGAATCCGCCGCGCGCGCACCACGTGGTCGAACCGGAGCGCGAGCGCGCCCCCCAGCGCCGCCGCGTAGTGATCCTGGCTCCCGCCGGGCACGTGCAGCTCCTCCACCTCCACCGCGCGGCTCCGCTCGGCCAGCGCGTCGCGCGACGGACGCTCGCCGCACCAGTCGGCGAGCGCGGTCTGGAGCGCCACCCCGGCCGCCGACGACCCGCCCAGCCCCGCGCCGCGGGGGAAGTCGCTCCGTAGCGCCAGCGCCACCGGGCCCACTCCCGCGCGACGCAGCGCCGCGCGCGCGAGCTCCGCGCCGTCGCCCCCCGCCAGCTCGTCGCGCGTGGCGGCATGATGGCGTACCCCACCTTCCTCGATCGTCCACGCCGCGTCGCGGGCGCGAAGCTCCGCCGTCGCGTATCGCGTGATGGCGAGGTTGCAGACGCAGCCGCCCTGCTCGGTGGTGTAGGGGGGGACGTCGGTCCACCCGCCGCCGAAATCGATGCGCGTCGGAGCGCGCGCCACCACGCGGCGCACGCTCAGCTCGAGTGGTCGTGCACGATGCGCCACCGGCCGTCCACGCGCAGCATCACCAGGGAGGTGGGGCCGCGGGCCACGGTGGAGTCGCCGCGCGAGAGCACGTAGTACGCGAGCACGTGCGCCACGCCCGGCGCGAGCGAGTCCACCTCCAGCTGCTCGAAGGAGAGCGAGTCGCGCACGCCGCCGGGAGCGAAGCGGGGCGCGTACACCGCCCGGATCGCCGCGCGGCCGTGCAGCACGCCGCGCCGCCCGATGAAGGTGGTGCGGTCGGAATCGAGGTAATCATCGACGAAGGCGTCGAGGTCGCCGCGGTTCCATGCCCGCGCGGAGCGGTCGAGCATCGCGGCGATCTCCGCGCGCGGCGCGCCCCCGGCGGGGGGCGGCGCCCCACGGGCCACGGTACACGCGGCGGGAGCGACGGCCACGAGCGCGAGCCGCAGCAGGGCGTATATTCCGATGTGACGCATTCGATGTCGGGGTCTGGGAGAGCGAAAAGCTAGCGCGGGGCGTCCCGATCGCCAGTCCGCCGCGCGGCGCGTGGTCCGCGGGATCGGCACGCGTTGTGCGCCGCATGAGGAAATCTATGCACGATCTGTCTCGGTACCTCGAAGATCGCACGCTCATCATGCTGTCGAACCGGGAGCCGTACGAGCACCGGTTCGTCGAAGGCGCGGGTGGGGAGACGAGCATCGAGGTCCGGCAGCCGCCGGGCGGCCTGGTGTCGGCGCTCGATCCGACCATGCAGGCCACGCACGGCGTCTGGGTGGCGTGGGGCTCGGGCAGCGCCGACGTCGCGACCGCGGATGCCGAGGGGCGCGTGTTCGTCCCGCCGGCCGCACCCGCCTACACGCTGCGTCGCGTGTTCCTCGACGAGGCGGAGGTGGATGGCTACTATCTCGGCTTCGCGAACAGTTCGCTCTGGCCGCTCTGCCACCTCCTCGTCCAGCACTTTCACTACCGCGCCGAGTACTGGGAGCGCTACCGCCTCGTGAACGAGAAGTTCGCGCGCGCCGTGGCGGACGAGATCCGGCGTGCCGAGAAGAAACCGGTGGTCTGGATCCAGGACTATCACTTCGGCCTCGCGGCGGAGATGATCCGCGAGCACTGCGATCCGCTCCTCATTCACCAGTTCTGGCACATCCCCTTCCCGCCGGCGGACATCCTGCGCCTCCTCCCCGTGGGCGTGGACGAGGCGCTGCTCCGCGGCATGCTCGGCAACGACCTGATCGAGTTCCACACCGAGCGCTACGCGCTCAACTTCCTCGGCTGCGTGGCCGAATTCATCCCCGAGGCGGAGATCGACGCCGAATCGCTCGCCGTCCACTACCAGGGGCGGCAGGTGGAAGTGGCGAGCTTCCCCATCAGCATCGACATGGAGCGGTACGAGCAGCTCGCGCAGACGCCGGATAGCTCGGCGCTCGCCGAGCGGCTGCGCTCCCGCTACGCCCGCGGGTCGTGCCGGCTGGGGCTCGGCGTCGATCGCGTGGATTACACCAAGGGGATCCCCGAGCGGCTGCGCGCGCTGCGCGAGCTGTGGGAGCGCCACCCGGAGATGCGCGAGCGCTTCACCTTCCTGCTCGTGGCCACCCCGTCGCGCTCCGAGATCCCGGCGTACAAGGCGCTCGAGGAGGAGGTGGTGACGGCGGTGATGAACATCAACGCGCGCTACCGGACCGAGCAGTGGACGCCGATCGTGCTCGTCCACGAGAACGTGAGCGCGGAGATGCTCGCCGGCGTGTACCGGGCGGCCGACCTGTGCCTGGTGTCGTCGCTGCAGGACGGGATGAATCTCGTGGCGAAGGAGTTCGTCGCCTGCCAGATCGAGGAGCGCGGCGTGCTCGTGCTCAGCCGCTTCACCGGTGCGGCGGAGGAGATCGACGGTGCCGTGCTCATCAATCCGTTCAACCTCGATGGCTTCGTGGAGGGGATCCGGCGCGCGATCAACATGAGCGAGGGGGAGCGGCGGGTGCGGATGCACCGGATGCGCGCCCAACTGCGCGAGCGGACGATCTTCGACTGGCTGGCGGCGATCCTGTCGCGCACGGAGACGATCATCGCCGAGCGCCGCCAGGAGACGGGCGCCGCGTGACGGCGCTCCTGCCGATCCCGGCGGCGGTGGCGGAGCGGCTCGACGGCGAGCCGCTGGTGGTGATGCTGGACGTGGACGGCACGCTCGCGCCGATCGTCTCGCAGCCGCAGGAGGCCGAGGTGCCGGTGGAGACGCGGCGCGTGCTCGCCGCGCTCGCCGCGCGCGACGATGTCCGCGTGGCGCTCGTGTCGGGGCGCGCGGCGGCGGACGCACGGCGGATGGTCTCGGTGAGCAACGTGTGGGCGATCGGCAATCACGGCTTCGAGGTGCTCACCCCAGACGGCGACGAGGTGGTGGACGCGGAGCTCGCGCCGTGGCGGCAGACGATGGGACGGCTCGCGCGTCGCCTGGCGCCGCTCGTCGCGCCGGTGCCGGGAGTGATCCTCGAGGACAAGGGGTGGACGCTGAGCATCCACTACCGGCTCGCGGATCCCGCGGTGGTGCCGAAGCTGCGGGAAACGGTGGAGCAGCTCGCGCAGGGGGTCGGGCTGCGCGTGACGGCGGGGAAGATGGTCCTCGAGGTGCGCCCTCCGGCGCGCGTGGACAAGGGGACGGCGGTGCTGCACCTGGGCGCCCAGCTCGGCGGCCTCTCCGATGGCGGGTCGCTGGTGTTCGTGGGGGACGACCGGACCGACGAGGATGCATTCGGCGCGTTGCGGCTGCGCTCGCGCGATGCGGTCACGGTGCGGGTCACCCACGGTGATGATGTGCGAACCTCCGCCGAGTTCGCGGTGCGCGACCCGGCGGAGGTTCGAGAGTTCCTGGAGTGGCTGCTGGCGAGCCGCCGCTGAAGGCGGGCGCTACTTTCGCTTCTTTCCCGCGGCGGTCTTGGTGGCGCTCTTCGCTCTCGCGGATCCGGACGGGGGCTGCTTCTTGGCCGGAGCCTTCTCCGTGGGCGCCTTCGCCGCTTTCGCGGTCTTGGAGGCCGGCTTGGCCGCCTTGGTGGCCGCTCCCTTCTTCACGGCCGGAGCGGGAGCCGCGGGGTGCGAGGGGGGAGCGGCGGGGGCCGGCGCCGCTGCTGCGGCGGGAGCCGGCGGCGCGGCGGCCGCTGGCTTCCGCCGCGACTGCGCCTCCTCGGCCTCGCGGATGATGCGGTCGGCTTCCTCCTGCGACATCTGCCCGCGGCGGACCATGTACTGGACCACGTCCCGGGCGCTCTCCACGGCGAAGCCGGCGAGGCCCGCGGCGGCATTGATCACGTCCTTCATGGCCTGCGCGATCTTGCTCCCGGCCTCCTGACTGATCTCCTGCGCGCGCAGCGCCATCTCGGCGACGGTGTCCCGGGCATCGGTGCTGCGATGCCCCGGAGCGCGCCTGGGCGTCTCGGCCGGGGTTGCGGTGTCGGTGGTGTCCTTGCTATCTGCAGCAGCGGCCTGTGGCTTGTCCACCATGTGTGGGCGCGCTCCCTGTTGCGCAGTGAAAGAGCGAAGCGGGGTGGCGAACATCAATTGATGGGCCGCGGCGTCGCACCGCGTCCCCCGGCCCGTCTGAGCCTGGCTTCGGCGACGCTAAGTATATGATTCTTCGGCGCCTACGCAAGTGAGAACGCCGTCGTGCCCGCGCTTGCCCGTTCGAGATTCCCGCCGCGAACGCCCTGAACGTCAGCGATACATAGTCACTGTAACATAGCATGAAAGCGCCAGCACCAGAACAGTTGCCGCTCGCGGGAATTCGTGTCCTCGACCTCACGCGTGTGCTCGCCGGACCGCTCTGCACGATGATGCTCGGCGATCTCGGGGCCGACGTCATCAAGGTGGAGCGACCGGGAGCGGGAGACGACACCAGGGGGTGGGGCCCGCCGTTCGACGGCCGGGGAGAGAGCGCCTACTTCCTCAGCATCAACCGGAACAAGAAGAGCATCGCCGCCGATCTCGCCGACCCGGCGGACCGCGCCCTCATCGCGTCGCTCCTGGCCGACGCGGATGTGGTGGTGGACAACTTCCGGCGGGGGATGCTGGAGCGGCACGGGCTCGCACCGGCTGCGATGCTCGAGCGGCACCCGCAGCTCGTCTGGTGCACCATCACCGGCTTCGGGGAGGAGAGCGACCGGCCGGGCTACGACTACGTGGTGCAGGCGGAGCGCGGCTGGATGGCCATCACCGGCGAGGCGGAGGGCGCGCCGATGAAGGCAGGAGTTGCGCTCGCCGATGTGGTGGCGGGGAAGGACGCGACCATCGCGACGCTCGCCGCGCTCGCCGCGCGCATCCGGACGGGGCGGGGGCGCCGCGTGGTGGTCTCTCTCGCGCAGAGCGCGACGGCGGCGCTCGTGAACGTGGCGCAGAACGCGCTGGTGACCGGGCACGACGCGCCCAGGTGGGGGAACGCGCACCCGAACCTCGTCCCGTACGAGCTCTTCGATGCGCGCGACCGGCCGATCGTGATCGCCGTGGGGAACGATGCGCAGTGGCAGTCCTGCGCTCGCGCCCTCGCCCTGGACGATCTCGCGGCCGATCCGCGCCTGGCGACCAATGCCGGCCGCGTTCGACATCGCGACGTGGTGGTGCGCGCGGTGGCCGAGCGGATCCGCGAGCGTGAGGCCGCACACTGGATCGCGGCGCTCGACCGCGCCGGCGTCCCGTGCGGCACGGTGCGCGGCGTGCTCGAGGCGGTGCGCGAAGCGGGCGGCTCCCCGCTCACGGGGGTTGCGCCGAGCATCCCGGGCCGCGTACGCTTCCCGCCGCCGCGATTGGACGAGCACGGAAGGGAAATCAGGGACAGAGGATGGAGAGTATTCGAAGGGTAGTGTGTGGAGAGTGGACCACCGAAGGACGCGTGTGGCGTGTGGGAGACTGACGGGGAGAGGAGTTAGGTAGAGCGGGAGTAGGTTCGGATGTAGAGAGAGTCCGCCTACAGCCGAGCCTACACGCGCCGTACCTCCCTCCTCTCTCCGTCAGTTCCCCACACGCGACACGCGTCCTTCGGTGGTCTACTCCCCACACACTACCCGTCGAATACTCTCCATCCTCTGTCCCTGATCTCCCTTCCGTGCTCGTCCAATCGCGGCG
>DASTSH010000024.1:0-15776 GCA_035760785.1 Gemmatimonadaceae bacterium
AACCGAGGTGACTCGAATGGAACGCGAAGGTCGCGAAGCGACTCCGACGGAGGCACGGCCGGCGATCCGCCGCACAACCCTGCGCACGGCGCCGATCGATCCACGCGTGCTCGTGGAGCAGGTCCAGATCAGCCGCATCGAGATGCCGCCGCACGAGCGCGCGGGGCTGCACGTGCATCCGTGCCCTGTGGTCGGCGTGGTGCTCGCGGGCTCGGTCCTCTTCCAGGTGGAGGGTGAGGCCGAGCGCGTGCTGCATGCCGGTGATGCGTTTTTCGAGCCCGCGAACGCCAGGATCGCGCACTTCGATGCCCAGGAGCGTGGCGCCACCTTCGTGGCGCACTACCTCATGGAATCCGGCGCGACCGAGTTGATCGTAATGCTCGACGAATAGCAGCCGTGGGCTGGCGCGGCCTCCTGATCACGAATGCCGCTACCTCCGCTTCCGCCGCTCCGCGTGGATGGCCGCGAGCGGCGTGCGCCCGCCGAGCGCGTCGAGCGGCGCGCGCATCCACGCGTGCTCGCGCGGGATGAGCGCGGCGCGAACGGCTTCCGGTGCGGTCGTCCCCGCTCGGATCAGCTCGTCGCGCCACACGAGCCAGCGGCGCTGCATCGCGTGCCGGAGCGCGTGCTCGGTCACCCCCATCACCTCGCCCCACTGCTCCCCCTCGCCCAGGTCGGGGTGGGGGACCATGACGCGGGCTTCGAGATCGGCCCACAGCTCCGACTGCCACTCCTGAACGTCCGCGTCCCACCAGTGGCCGCCGGGAAAGTCCTTCACGCGCTCCTCGAAGATCTTCCGCTCGCCGAGCACACCCTCCGCCCACTCGCAGACGATCCTTTCGTGCTCGGCAAGGAACGCGAAGAAGGGAGCGAGCACCGCGTGCACCTCGCGCGCGATGCGGAGCGGCGCCTGCACCTTGCGCGGGAACCAGTCGTACAGGAACACGCGCAGGTCGTACTCCGACACCGCCCGCACCGGCACCCCCTGGGTTCCGGTGAGGAACTCCACGAAGAGGCGCGCGACGGCGTCAGCACCTCGTGCGCTCCCCAGATCGTATGGCTGGTGGGGAGCGCGTACCCGTCGTACCGGATCCGCGTGCCTGACGAGTCGTCTGTCCACTCGATGGGGAGCGCCGCGGTCGCCTCGCCGGCGAGCACGTCGCGGTGGCGCTCGACGAACGCGGGGACGGCGCGCAGCACCGCGGCCAGGTCGGCGACCTGCTCGGGCGTGACGCCGCCGCCGAGCGTGTTCACGGCCACCAGAACCGGATAGGCTCCCCGCCCCGCCACCACCCGCCACGGCGCGGCACGGTGGTAGGCGGCCGCGGCGGCGAACAGCTCGCCTACCGATTCATCGGGGAGCCCCCACCCCGCCCACGTCTCCGGCGCGGAGATGTGCGACGCGGCGCCGGGTCCGATGATCTCATCGGCCATCTCGCGCAGGAACGAGCCGATCACCGGCAGGTCGCTGGAGGCGTACACGGCGACGCCATGCAGCGCCTCGGCGCCGGAGAGGAGCCGCGCGACCTCCTCGCCCCGCACGAGCAGCGATGTGGGCGTGCTCCCCGTGACCTCCACGCCCTTGCGGAGCGCCGCCTCGAGGGTGCGTGCCAGCCCCGCGGCATCGGACGGCGGGTGGGCGAGGAGCTCGACGTGCACGGGGAGCACACCCGACGTCACGAGCACGATCGCCGGACGGGCGGTGGGATCGTCCTCCAGAGTGGCGGACACGGGCGCGACGTCCGCTTCCCAGGTGAGGCCGGGATCCTGCGGTCGCCCGCGCTGCCACGTGGTCCTCTCGCGCCGCTGCGTCTTTCGCTTGTGTGCCACGCCGTCCGCCGGAGTGCGCTACCAGTTGAGCCAGTAATTGAGCTTCACCAATAGCACGTCCGTCGCCGGAGCGCGGAAAAGTCGCCCGGCATCATCGCCGAGCGCGAAGTCGCCGGTGGGGTCGAAGCGCGACCGGCCGTCGCTCCACACCACGAACAGCGTCGAGCCCGGCCGGTACTCCCAGCGCAGCACGGTGGTGGAGCGGAACTGCTTGAAGTTGAAGTCGGGGTTGCCGAAGCCGAGGTCGCTCGAGCCATCGCCGTTCACATCCACGGCGTAGGCGCCCGTCGCGGCATCGTACGCGATCTCCGATCCGCCGAACGTGTGGAAGCGGTCGCCGAAGCGCGACGCGCGCGGATCCGTGACCTCCTTGAACGCGTGGTACTTCCCCGCGCTGATGAACGGCTCGCCGTAGAGCTGGAGCGAGAGCGTGGGGGTGAAGCTGTAGCTCGCGCGCGCGGTGAGGGAGACGGTGGTCTGCCGGATGGTGCCGAACAGCCAGTGCGGCGCGCCGAGCGCGTCGGCCGTCGTCACGAACTGCCACGGGTTCACGCTCCGCTCCGCGTACGGACCGATCGAGAACTCGGCGCGCCCCCCTGCGCGCACGTCCACCATCGGGTTCACCCACAGGTCGTGGCCGCCGGTCTCCGGCTCGCGCATCCCGTTCGCATCCAGGGTGACGTACACGCGGCGGCGCGTGTCGCTCGACGCGCTGAGAAAGAGCGACGTGGAGGCGGGGGTGCGGAGCGCGGGACCGCCGCGCAGCGCATCCACCGAGAGCGCGGGCAGCCGCTGGCTGAACTCGAGGAAGAGCATCGACCCGTTCAGCCAATCGATCGTCCCGTTCACGTCGATCCCCGTCGCGCGCCGCTCGCCGCCGTAGGTCCACCCGGAGGACGCGCTCGCGAAGACGTTCCAGTCGCGCACCTTCCGTCCAGGGGTGAAGTCGAGATAGCCGACCTGCGCGCCGCCCACCAGCCAGTCGGCGCTCTGCTGGAAGCCGACGTCGTTCATCTCGAACCCCGGCGACCGCGTGAGCCCCGCCACCCCCCAGTGCCAGTTGCCGCCGATCTTCCCGAAGCGCGCGCTGGTGGCGAGCCCGGAGAGCGAGGTGCGCGCGGTGTCGAGGTGCAGGTAGTCCGCGTCGGGGCGCTGGAACCAGTGCCCGGGCGCGCGCTGGAGGAGCGTGATGGACTCCGCGCTCCCCTCGATGCGGCTCGCGAGCACGGACGCGCTCACCTCGTAGTCATCGTGGTGGAAGCGGTGGCGTCCGTCGACGCCGGCGGTGTACGCGCCGGAGCGCAGCCAGCTCAGGGGACCGCCCCCCACGCTCCGGTCGGCGGCGGTGAAGATGCCGCCGATCGCGCTGCCACCGTCGTGGAAGTCCTTGGTCCCACGCGCCACGGCGTAGTTGGTGAGCGGCTCCACCGGCGTGGAGAGCCGGGTGCCGTCGGCCGTGGCGTAGCGCGCGCTCTCTCGCCCGGTCACCGCATCGAGCACGCCGAGCGACCACCCGCTCGCGGTGCGCCCGGAGATCTTCGCCGCGCCGAGGATGGTGGTGGCCTCGGGCGCATCGCTGTACAGCGCCGAGTCGGGGACGCTCCCCTGCGGCGCGCGCCCGATGCGGCGCGAGTAGAAGGGCTGGTCGTTGGAGAACCCCGCGCCCGGTACGTAGTACGGGAAGCCGACGCCGAACGTGAAGAACTGCTCCCCCTCGAGGAAGAGCGGGCGCTTCTCGGGGAAGAAGGTCTCGAACGCCGTGAGGTTCACCACCGAGGGGTCGGCCTCCACCTGGCCGAAGTCCGGGTTCAGCGCGGCGGTGAGGGTGAGGTCGGAGGTGAGCCCGTACTTGAGGTCCGTGCCAACCTTCCCCGAGAAGTCGTGCGCGTGGAAGAAGGGGTCGGCGTCGGAGCCCGGCGCGTGCGTGTCGCTGCCGAGGGTGTACGGCAGCACCTCCAGCCGGCTCGGCGCGCCGAGGCCGCGCAGTCCGGCGAGATCGCCGAACCAGTGCACGAAGCCCGGCCCCTGCGGCGGGATGGGGGCCCAGTAGTCGCGCTCGTTCTTCGACGCATCGTCGCGGATGAAGTCGATCCCCCACACCGCTCCCGCGCCGTCCGCGTCGCGCGTGCTGAAGCGGAGCTGCGAGAGCGGGATGCGGAACTCGGCGGTCCAGCCGAGCGAGTCGACGCGCGCGGCGGACTCCCACACGGCGTCCCAGCCCACGTCCTCGCCGTTGCCGTCGTCGTACTCGAGCACGTCCTTCTGGACGCCGGAGGGGTTCACGGCGAAGCGGAAGGCGGTGCGGCGGTCGTGGTAGCTGTCCACCATCACCTGCGCCCAGTCCGAGTACCCCGTGTAGTCGCGGCGCGCGATGGTGGACGCGATGCGCGCGCGGTCGCTGCGGTACATGCGCATCGCCACGTAGATCGCGTGGTCGTCGTACAGGATGCGCGCCTCGGTGCGCTCGGTGGCCGCCTCGCCGGGGGTGGGGCGCTGCTGGATGAAGCCCGAGGCCACGGGAGCGGCGCGCCATGCGGGATCGTCGAGGCGGCCGTCGATGGTGGGCGCGGCGCCGGAGAGGCGCGTGGCGTCGAGGCTCTTCCGCGCCGCCACCGCCGCGCGCGGAGCGGGGGACAGGGAAGACGCGGTGCTCTGGGCGGCGGCGGCCGCGGCGGCCACGACCGAGAGCGCGCACGCGAGCTTCACCGATGTGAGTGGCGGCATGCCACTATTACGATTGGCTGAGCTCCGGGTTTCGGGTGGGGGCAGCGTGTGCGCGGTCGCGCCAGACGGGCGCGAGCACGACCAGCATGCATCCGGCGGTGATCGCGAACGCCATCGGATAGCCCGTGCGCGCGGAGACGACGCCGAAGGCGGCGGCGCCCAGCCCGAGGCCGCCGTCGTACGCGAGGTTCCACAGCGCGCTCACGGCATCGTAGGCGGCCGGCGACACGCGGTCGAACATCAGCGCGAGGCTGGCGTTCTGGACGATACCGAAGCCGCTGCCGAGGAGCGCCATCCCCACGAGCACCGCCGCGGCGCTGTCGATCCGCGCGAGCGCGACCGTCCCGGCGACCACGGCGAGCACGCCGGGGAGGAGCAGCCGGGCGGAGCCGTGCCGGTCGCCGTGATGCCCTGCCCACCAGCGGCAGAGCGTGGACGTCGCCGCCTGGACGAGCAGCGCGAGCGCGGCGAGGCTGCCGGTGGCGTGGGCGATGGCGAGCGGCAGGAAGGTGACGGCGATGCTGGTCGCCAGCGCGCTCACCGCCATGAACAGCGACGGCCTGGCGAGCGCCCTCGTGCGCGCTCCCGCGAGCAGACCGTGCGGCGACTCCGGCGTGGCCGCGCGCTCCGGCAGACCCGGCACCACCGCCAGGGGAGCGAGCGCCACGAGCGCGCCGGCGACGAACACCGGCCCGAAGCCCACGTGCCCGGCGAGCCACACGCCGAGCGGGAGCCCCACGATCGATGGGACGCCGACCACCACGCCGTAGAGCCCCAGCCCCTCGCCGCGCCGCTCGGCGGGGACGAGCGATGCGACCAGCGCGCTCCCGACGACGAAGATGACCGCGAGCCCCACGCCGCGGACGACGCACAGCGCGAGGATGACCGTCATGCTCGCCGAGAGCGGGAGCGCCAGCGCCGGCGCGCCGATGAGGAGGAGCGCCGCCGCGCACACGAGCCGGTAGCCGAAGCGGGCCACCAGCCGCGGCACGGCGAGCTCGGTGGCCATGGTGGCGAACATCATCGCGCCCGTGGCGAGCCCCGCGCCGACCGTCCCCGCGCCCACCGACGTGGCGTACATCGGCACCACGGAGAGGAGCAGGTAGAAGCTCATCACCGTGCCGAAGCTGGCGGCGAAGGCGGCCACCAGGGGGCGGGTGAGGATCGACTGGCGTGAAGCGGGTGGGCGGGGCATGCAGCGGGTCCTCGTCGGCCAGGAATGCAGGGTGGCCTCGGGCGAGGCGCATGAAAGCTAGCGCGGGATCGGGGAGCCAGGCACCCCGACCTTGCACGTCCGCCAGGCTCGTCGTATGAATGGCACGTGGTGCATCGTCCCCGGCGCCGCACCGGCCGACGCAGGCCTCCCTCGAACACACTCGCGATACCACGATCCCGGCCACGCCTTCCCGCGTGAGGCACACTGGTGCTGCCCGCGCGGTGCACGGGCCGCCGCGCAGTGGCGGCTGTATCGTTCTCGATGGAGGTTGTCTCATGGCTCGGTTCCACCCTTCGAGCGCGGCGATGGTCGCGGCGCTCGCGCTCGGCGTCGCTGCGTGCTCCGATGCGCCCGTCTCGCCGAGTGCCACCCCCGCGCCCGCGCTCTCCCGGGCCGTCCAGCCCGCCGGCCCCGAGCAGGTGATGCCCGGTGAGGTGATCGTGGCGCTGCGGAGCGGCGCCGACGCGCGGACGCTCGCCGCCGATCACGGACTCGCCCTGGGGCGCGCCGGCTACCACGACGCCTTCGTGGTGATGCACGGCGCGGCGGGCTCCGAGCGAGCGATCGCCGCCCGGCTGAGTCACGACGCGAGAGTCGCCTACGCTGAGCCGAACTACCTGCGGCAGCCGACGACGATCGACTCCCGGCTGTGGGCGTTCTACAACCCCGGTGGGCTCAACATGAAGTACACGCGGGGGCGCACCTCCGGGCAGTTCATCTCGTCCTCGTACGCCTCCATCGCGGACGCCGACGAGGACAACGTGGAAGCGTACGCGGCGGGGGGCGGCGACGTGGTGATCGGCTCCATCGACACCGGCGTCGACTTCACGCATTCCGAGTTCACGGGGCGGCTCATCGCGGGGCACGACTGGTACAGCGACGACGATGACCCGACGGACGAGGAGGGGCACGGCACCCACACGACGGGGACGATGGCGGGGAGCACCGTGGGGGTGGCGGGGGTGAGCGGCGCGGCCCCGCACGTGAAGGTGTACGTGCAGCGCGTGTGCGGCCGGCGCGGGTGCCCGACGTCGGCGATCGTGAGCGCGATTCGCGCGGCGGCGGACTACGGCGTCGTGGCCATGAACCTGAGCCTCGGCGGCACCAGCGAGTCGCAGGCGGAGAGCGATGCCATCGCGTACGCGACGGCCAAGGGCGCGCTCGTCATCGCCTCGGCGGGGAACGACGGCGCGAGCACCGTGAGCTGTCCGGCGTGCGACCCGAACGCGATCTCGGCGGCCGCGACGAACTGGCGCGATGCGCTGACCTCCTACACCAACTACGGCACGGGGCTCGACATCGCGGCGCCTGGCGGGGAGTGCTACTCGAACACCACGCCCGAGGGGTGCATCTACAGTGCCTACCTGGGCGGCGGCTACGAGTGGCTGCAGGGCACGTCGATGGCCGCGCCCCAGGTGACGGGTACGGCGGCGATCGTCGCATCGAAGCTCGGGCTGCGCGGCAGCGCACTACGCGACCGCATATTGTCGACCGCGGATGACCTGGGTGATCCGGGCTACGACACCCGGTTCGGCAACGGTCGACTGAACAGCTACCGCGCCGTCACCGGGCAGGCGCTCGCCGGCGCGGAGTAGAATCGACAGCACGGGCGCGGCCGTGTAGGAACGCATATTGCCGCGCAGCGCCCTCACCTCGCGGGCGCCGCTGGGGCTCGAGCGTCCGCGCGGGCGGGTTTCACTCCCGGCCATCGCGGACGCTCGACCTTCATGGGAACAGCGCACGACGCGAAGCATCACGATCGCCGGCGCCGGTGGGCGGCGGTGCTCTCCGCGGCAGCGCTCGCCGGCGCGCTGGTCGGCGCGGCCGACGCCACCACGCCGAGCCACGCGGAGCACGCCCCGCGCGATGCGCGAAGCGGCGAGCAGATCTATCGCGCGGCGTGCACCGGCTGCCACGGCGCCGACGGCACCGGCGCGCCGCGCACCACCGTGGGGTTCGCCGTCCCCCTGCCGGACTTCACGGACTGCAACTTCGCCTCGCGCGAGGCGGACGCCGACTGGGCGGCGATCATCCGTGATGGCGGACCGGTGCGCGGCTTCTCGCGCATCATGCCGGCGTTCCGCGATGCGCTCTCGCCTGACGAGATCCGGCGCGTGATCGCCTACCTGCGCACGTTCTGCCGGAGCGGGAGCTGGCCGCGCGGCAACCTGAACCTGCCGCGCGCGCTGGTGACGGAGAAGGCGTTCCCCGAGGACGAGGCGGTGCTCACGACCGCGGTGAACACCCACGCGCCGGGCGGGGTGTCGAACGCGCTCCTCTACGAGCGCCGCTTCGGCGCGCGCGACCAGCTCGAGGTGGAGGTCCCGTTCTCGATCGCCCAGCAGGAGAAGGGCGGCCCGTGGAGCACGGGGATCGGCGACCTCTCGCTCGGCCCCAAGCACACGTTCTACCACTCACGCAGCTCGATCCTGAGCGGCGCGGCCGGCATCTCCCTGCCCACGGGAGACACCGCGAAGGGATTCGGCGCCGGCACGGCGATCGTCGAGACGTACGCGCTGTTCGGGCAGTTGCTTCCCGCCAACGGGTACTTCCAGTTCCAGGGGGGCGTGGAGCTGCCCACGCACCCGGCGCACGCACCGCAGGAGCTGTTCTGGCGCGGCGCGCTCGGCACCACGGTGCCGTTCGGGCGGATCTCGCGCACCTGGTCGCCGATGGTCGAGGTGCTCGGCACGCGCGAGATGACCGCCGGCGCGCCGGTGGAGTGGGACATCGTGCCGCAGTCGCAGCTCACGCTCAGCGCGCGGCAGCACATCCGCGTGAGCGTCGGCGTGGACGTGCCGGTCACCGAGACCGACACGCGCCACCCGCAGATCCTGGCGTACCTGCTGTGGGATTGGTTCGACGGCGGTCTCTTCGAGGGGTGGAGAGGATGGTGCCCAGGGTGCCAGCACTGAGGGGAGCGGTCGCCGCGCTCGCGGCGGTGACCGCCGTGGCGTTCCTCGCCGCGGCGGGACCGGATGCGCCGCCGCGCGAGCGCCCGGGCGCGAGCCGCCCGCGCTTCATCGTGGGAGACCGGTGCATGCCCTGCCACAACGGCCTCACCACCAGCGCCGGGCGCGACGTCTCCATCGGCTTCGACTGGCGCGCCACGATCATGGCGAACTCCTCCCGCGATCCGTACTGGCAGGGATCGGTGCGGCGCGAGGTGCTCGAGCACTCCGCAGCGCGGCGCGACGTGGAGGACGAGTGCTCCATCTGCCACATGCCGATGCTGCGCTACGTGCAGCACGCGGCCGGCTGGCACGGCGCGGTGTTCGACCACCTGCCGGAGCGGCGCGGAACCGACCCGCTCGACAGCCTCGCCGCCGATGGTGTCTCGTGCACCACCTGCCACCAGATCCAGCAGCGCAGGCTCGGCGAGCCGTCGAGCTTCGACGGCGGCTTCGTGATCGATGCCGTGCCCCCCGGCGGGCGCCCGCCGGTGTTCGGTCCGTACGAGGTGGATCGCGGGCACCGGACGATCATGCATTCCTCGTCCGGCTTCGTGCCGACGAGAGGGGACCACATCCGCTCCGCCGAGCTGTGCGCCACCTGCCACACGCTCTACACCACGGCGCTCGGCGAGCGCGGCGACACCATCGGGCGGCTGCCGGAGCAGGTGCCCTTCCTGGAGTGGAAGCACAGCGCGTTCGTGAACGAGCGGAGCTGCCAGGACTGCCACATGCCGCCGATGGTGGCGGAGGGGGACAGCGTCGCCATCACCGCGGTGCTCGGAGTGCCGCGCCCCGGTCCGAAGCGGCACGTGTTCGCCGGCGGCAACTTCTTCGTGCTCGGGATGCTCGCGCGCCACCGCGCGGAGCTGGCGGTGGAGGCGCTGCCGCAGGAGCTCGACGCGGCCGTGGCGAGCACGCGCGAGATGCTCTCGCACGCGGCCACGGTCGCGCTGGAGCCGGCGCCCGCGGCGGCGAGCGCGGATGGGCGGCTCGCGGTGGACGTGCTGGTGACGAACCTGAACGGCCACAAGCTGCCGACGGCGTTCCCGTCGCGGCGCGCGTGGCTGCACGTCACCGTGCGCGACCGCGGCGGCGCGGTGGTGTTCGAGTCGGGCGCGGTGATGCCGTCGGGGCGCATCGTGGGGAACGACAACGACGACGACCGCACGCGCTACGAGCCGCACTGGCGGGAGATCACGCGCCCCGACCAGGTGGAGATCTACGAGTCGATCCTGAAGGACCGGCACGGCAACGTGACCACCGGGCTGCTCTCCAGCGTCGGTTACCTCAAGGACAACCGCCTCCTCCCGCGCGGCTTCGAGAAGGCGACGGCTGGCGCGGACTTCGCCGTCATCGGCGATGCGGCGAGCGACCCGGCGTTCGCCGGCGGCTCCGACCGCGTGCGCTACCGCGTGGACGTGTCGCGCGCGCAGCCCCCCTTCCGGGTGGACGCGGAGCTGTGGTACCAGCCGATCGGCTTCCGCTGGGCGCACAACCTGAGCCTACGCCCCGCGCCCGAGACGGACCGGTTCGTGGCCTGGTTCGACGCGATGGCCGACCACTCCGCGATCGTCCTCGCGCGCGACAGCGTCACGATCCGCTGACCTCACTCCGCGCGCATCGCGATCAACGGATCCACCCGCGCCGCGCGCCGCGCCGGGATCCAGCTCGCGAGGAACGCCACCGCGAGCAGCACCAGAGCGACGAGCGCGAAGGTGAGCGGGTCGGTGGCCTCCACGCCGAACAGCACGCTCCGCATGAAGCGCGTGAGCGCCAGGGCGCCCACGAGCCCCACCGCCAGCCCCACCCCCGCGAGCCCCATCCCGCGCCGCACGAACATGCGCAGCACGCTCCCCGCGTCCGCGCCGAGCGCCACGCGCACGCCGATCTCGCGCCGGCGATGCGTGACGAGGTACGCGAGCACGCCGTACAGCCCGATCCCGCCGATCAGGAGCCCGAGCACGCCGAAGAGGCCGAGCAGCGTGGTGAGGAGGCGCGGGCGCGCCACCGCTTCGCTGGCCACGCTGGGAAGAGTGAAGATCGACGTGATCGTCTGGCTCCGGTCCACGCTCCAGATCGCGTCGCGCACCTCGCGCGCCATCGCCAGCGGCTCGCCGCGCGTGCGCACCACCAGGTTCACCTGCGAGCGGGGATTCTGGAGGTAGTGGACGTAGACCGTCGGCCGGGCCGGCTCGTCCACCGACTCCTGCCGGATGTCGCCCACGACGCCGATGATCGGCACGTGCTCGTCGCCGATCGTGAGCGTACGCCCCACGGCGGGGCGGCCGGAGAAGAACTTCCTCGCGAACGCCTGGTTCACCACGAGGCGCCAGGGCACGCGGCTGTCGTCGTCGCGCGTGTACTCGCGCCCCGCGATCACCGGCACGCCGAGCGCGTGGAAGTAGCCGTCGCCCACGTGAATGAAGGCCGCGCTCGGGGGCTCCGTCCCCGCGGGCACGACCATCCCCTCGGGCACGAATTCGTGGCGCTCCCCCGTGAGGCGGAAGGGGATCTCCTTCGCCGCGCCGACGGCGACGGCGCCCGGCAGCGCGCGCACGCGGTCGAGCACGTCCGTGTAGTAGCCCCATTGCTGGGCGTCCGTGCTGTCGTGCCGCGACCCGATGGAGAAGTTCACCACGAGCACGTGCTCGGGGCGGAAGCCGAGATCCACGTTCAGCAGGCGGAGGAAGCTCCGCGTCATGAGCCCCGCACCCACCACGAGCACCACCGCCACCGCGACCTCCGCCACCACGAGTCCGGCGTGCATGCGCTGTCCGCGCGCGCCGGTGCTCCCGCGTCCTCCCTCGCGCAGTGCGGACTGCAGGTCGTTCGATGTGGCGCGCAGCGCCGGCACGAGGCCGAACAGCACGCCGGTGGCCACCGAGAGCGTGAGCGCGAAGAGGAGGACCGCCGGGTCGAGCCCGATCTCGCCGGCGCGCGGAAGCTGCGTGGCGCCGAGCGTCACCAGCGCGCGCGTGCCCGCCACGGCGAGGAGCACCCCGGCCACGCCGCCGGCGACGGCGAGCACCATGCTCTCGGTGAGGAGCTGCCTGACGAGGCGGCCGCGACCGGCGCCGAGCGCCGAGCGCACCGCCAGCTCCCGCTCGCGCGCCGATCCGCGCGCCAGGAGCAGGCTCGCGAGGTTGGCGCACGCGAGGAGGAGTACGAACGCCACGGCGCCGAGCAGTACGAGCAGCCCCGTGCGCGCCGTGCCGACGATCACGTCGCGGAGCGGCTGAACGGTGACCGTGGTCCACGTGCGGTCCTCGGGGTACTGCGCGGCGAGCCGGCGCGCGATCGCGTTCATCTCGGCGCGTCCGCGCGCCACTGTCACGCCCGGCTTCAGCCGCGCCACGACCTGGAGCACCCGGTTGCTCCGGATGCGCGGGATCCCGTCGTCGGGGATGGTGGAGTACGGGATGTACACGTCCACGTGGTCGGAGGGGTAGCTGAAGTCGCGCGGCAGCACGCCGATCACCTGGTACGGCGCGCCGTCGAGCGAGAGCGTGCGCCCCACCACCGAGGGGGAGCCGGCAAACTGCCGGCGCCAGAGCGCGTAGGAGAGGACGACCACGCGATCGGGGCCGCCCCGGTGCATCTCCTCCTCGCGTGGGAGCCGGCCGACCAGGGCGGGGGTGCCGAGCGCGGGGAAGAATCCCGGCTCCACGTACGCCGCCGACAGCCGCTGCGGGTCGCCCTCCCCCGTCATGTCGATGCCGCTCCCCCCTTCCATGTACCAGTAGCCGCCGATGTCGGAGAAGACGCGGCGCTGCGCGCGCCAGTCGTCGAGATCGTTCGGCGATACCGCGCCGTCGGTGGTCCCGGTCTCGGTGCTCGCCGACCAGAGGCGCACGAGCTGCTCCGGGTGTTGATAGGGGAGCGGCTTGAGGAGCACGCCGTACACCACGCTGAAGATCGCGGTGTTCGCGCCGATGCCGAGCGCCAGCGTGAGCAGCGCCGTGAGCGTGAACGCCGGTGCGCCGCGCAGCTTGCGCAGCGCGTAGCCGATGTCGTGTCGCAGCTCGCCCACGTAGTCCCTCCGCCGCCGCGCGGCCTCGATGTCCTGGTCCACGTGCCGCAGGTAGCGGCGCGCGTCTTCCACGTCTCCGAACTGCCGGGCCGCCTCGGCGCGCGCCGCCTCCGGGGAGAGGCCGCGCGCGATGAGCTCCTCGGCGCGCATCTCCAGGTGGAAGCGCAGCTCCTCGTCGACGTCGTCGCTGATGCGCTGCGTGGAGCGCCAGGGAAAGCGAAAGAGGGGGCGCGTCACGCGGGCTCCAGCACCTTGAACACCGCTTCGGCGTAGCGGCGCCAGGTGGACTCCTGGGCGCGGAGCTGCTGCCGGCCGCGGGTGGTGAGGCGGTAGTAGCGCGCGCGGCGGTTGTTCTCCGACAGCCCCCACTCGGCGGCGACGCAGCCGGCGCGCTCGAGGCGGTGGAGCGACTTGTAGAGCGGGGCGTCCTCGATCTCGATCACGCCGTCGGTGCGGTCACGGATCCACCGGGACACGGCGTAGCCGTGCATGACCCCCCAGGCGAGGGCGCGGAGGACGAGGACGTCGAGGGTGCCCTGGAGCAGGTCGAGCGATTGGTCGGCCACGCGTGTCTCCCATTACCGAGTACGGGGAGACAGTGGGGTCGCGATGTGCGGCTGTCAAGAGTTTCTCTCTGACACCTCGCCTGCACGCTTCCCGTACGTGGTACGGCGTCGCGCGGCGCGGCGGAGGAGGGGGGAGCGGTGCGGCGGCCAGCGTCGTGCCCGCCCCCCACGCCAGCGCGCTCACGCCATCATCGCCTGCGGCTGCAGCTCCACCTTGATCCACCACGGCTGCCGCGTGTCGAACGCCTTGTACGCGTCGATCACGTTCGGCAGCGACTCGTGCTCGGTGAGCACCTTCTCCGGGTGCGCGGCGCCGCTCTCGACGGCGTCGAGCAGGAGCGGGATGTACTTCCGGTGGTGGCAGTTTCCCATCTTCAACGTGAGGTTCCTGTTCATCGCCTTGCCGATGGGGTACGCCTCGAGCGTCTGCGGGTAGACGCCGATGATCGAGTGCGTGCCGGCCTTGGCGAGCGCGTCCACCGCCCAGCGCAGCGCCTGCGACGGGCCATCGCCGGGGTGCCAGTTCGGGCCGTCGGTATGCGGCTTCGGCACGAGCGTGTGGAGCTCGCGATCGAACTCCTCCGCCTCCGCCTTCGCCCGCTTCGCCGCCGGGCCCTTGTGCGGGCGCACCGCGTCCACGCCCACCGCGTCGATGACGCGATCGACGCCGATGCCGCCGGTGAGCTCGAGGATCGCCTGCACCGGATCCTCCTTCTCGAAGTCGATCACCTCCGCCTCCTGCGCGCGCGCGAGCTCGAGGCGCGAGGGGATGCAGTCGACCGCGATGATGCGCCCGGCGCGCAGCATGGCCGCGCTCTCGATGGCGAGCTGTCCCACCGGGCCGCACCCGAAGATCGCGACGGTGTTCCCCGGCCGGATCTCGGCGAGCTCGGCGCCGAAGTACGCGGTGGGGAAGATGTCCGAGAGGAGGATCGCCTGATCGTCGCTCACGGAGTCGGGGAGCTTCACCAGTCCGACGTTCGCGAACGGGACGCGCGCGAGCTCCGCCTGCAGCCCGTGGAACGGGCCGGACTCCTCGGGGCCGCCGTAGAACGCCGTGCCCGCGCGCTTCCCCTTCGGGTTGGCGTTGTCGCACTGCGAGAAGTAGCCGGCGCGGCAGTAGGAGCAGTAGCCGCACGCGATCGTGGACGGGATGACCACGCGGTCGCCCGGCGCGAGATTCCTGACGCCGGCGCCCACCTCCTCCACCACGCCCACCCCCTCGTGGCCGAGGATCGTCCCCTCCTTCATGCCCGCGACCGTGCCGCGGATGAGGTGCAGATCGGTGCCGCAGATCGCGCTCGTGGTGAGGCGGACGATCGCGTCCGTGGGCTGCTCGATCCTCGGGTCCGGCACGTCGTCGAGCCTGATGTCGCCGATGCCGTGAAAGACGATGGCCTGCATGTGTACCTCCCTGCCGTGGCGTGCATCCAGCGTGCTGTACGCTTCGCGTACACGGCGCCCAGCTCGGCACCCCGGTCCGGCGTGGCCCGCGCCGCGCCCGTGGGCCGGCGCGCTGCACGAGCCGCGCCCGGTGAGGCGGCGCGTGGTGGCCTGCTCACGGTCCGCGAGCGTGAGGACGAGCCCGAGTCGACGCCGATGTCGTCGTGCGCGACGTGGCCGCGGCGGTGCGCCGAGGGGGGCTCCGGCCACGAGAGGCCGGTGACCGCCGCCCGGATTGACGGCGGCCGCCATTGGCTGCATATACAGCCGTCGTCAAGTGTATATGCAACCATTTGCGGCGCGCCGCACTCGGCGCGCCGGAGCGGAGGACCCGAACCGATGCTGTTCGTCGAGCTGTTCGTCCCCAGGGGGATCCTCGATGACGAGACCCGCCGCCGCCTCGGCGAGCGCATCATCACCGAGGTGGTGAGCGCCAAGGGCGCGGATCCCGAGACGATCGCGGCCGTCCCGGGGTGGAGGAAGGGAACTGGGGCGCGTTCGGCGGGGTGATGCGCACGCCGGACCTCGTCGACATGGTCGTGCACCGCCGGAGCGCGCCGGCGCCCACGAACGCCGCCGAGGGCGAGCTCGCGCAAGGCACGGCGGCGGATCCGGTGTGCGGCATGACGGTGGAGCTGGACGGCGCCATCACCCTGGAGCTCGACGGCGTCACCCACGCCTTCTGCTGCACGGGGTGCCGCGACGTGTTCCTCGCGCGATGGCACCAGTCCCCTCGCTCGTAGACTGCGCACGCGGCCGCCGCACGGCCGCCGCGGTCACGGACGATCCACCGGCAGCCCGCTCGGCACCCGGTCGGGGATGACGCTCGACAGGTTCCGCGCCGCCTCGTCGGTGAGCGCGCTCATGTAATTCATCAGCTTGTCCACCACCTCCGGCGAGAGCACGACGCCGTTCAGGAGCGTGTCGCGCTGCGCGAGGACGTCCTGCGCGTTGTCGAGCAGCGTGCCCTGCGACGCCGGATCGAGCTGCGAGGGGTCGAACGACAGGAGCCG
>DASTSH010000025.1:0-5167 GCA_035760785.1 Gemmatimonadaceae bacterium
CCGTGGCGCGCCACGAGCTCGCGGTGTGCCACCGGGCCTATGCCGGGGAGGAGCGAGAGCGCGAGCGCCGCCCGCGCCCCGGCGCTACGGCAGGACGGCGCCGTCACTCGCGGGCTGCTCGGCCTTCCGGAGCTGGAGCAGCTCGCGCCAGAGCGCGTCGATGAGACGGTCGATGCCGGTCCGCGTGGCGGAGCTGATGGCGAAGATGCCGAAGGCCTCCGGCGCCTCGATGGGCGGCGGCTCGTCGTCGCCGAGCAGGTCCATCTTGGTGAACACGACGCAGTGGGGCTTCCGCCCCAGCTCCTCCGAGTAGCTCCGTACCTCGGCGCGCAGCCCGTCGTACTCCGCCTGCCAGTCGTCGGCATCGAGCGGGATGAGGAACGCCAGGATGCGCGTGCGCTCGATGTGCCGCAGGAACTGGAGGCCGAGCCCCTTCCCCTCGTGCGCGCCCTCGATGATCCCCGGGATGTCGGCGACGACGAAGGTGCGGTGATCGGAGAGCGGCACGACGCCGAGGTTCGGGGAGAGCGTGGTGAACGGGTAGTCGGCGATCTTCGGCCGCGCCGCCGAGATGACGGAGAGAAGCGTGGACTTCCCCGCGTTCGGCTGCCCCACGAGCCCCACGTCGGCGATGAGCTTGAGCTCGAGCTCGAGCGTCCGCTGCTCGCCGTCCTCGCCCGGCTGGTAGTGGCGCGGGGCCTGCTGCGTGGAGCGGGCGAAGAAGGCGTTGCCGTGCCCGCCGCGGCCCCCGCGCGCGACGACGATCTCGTCGCCGCTCTGCAGCACCTCGCCGAGAAGCTCGCCGGTGTCGAGGTCGCGCACCACGGTGCCCGGCGGCACCGGGAGCACGACGTCATCGCCGGAGCGGCCGGACTTGTTGGCCCCCGAGCCGTGATCGCCGCTCTCCGCCTTCCAGGAGTCGCGGTAGGTGTAGTCGAGGAGCGTGCTGAGGTTGGAATCGGCGCGGACTATGACGTTACCACCCCGTCCGCCGTCGCCGCCATCCGGGCCGCCCATGGGGACGAACTTCTCGCGGCGGAAGGAGATGATCCCCGAGCCGCCGTCCCCCGCCTTCACGCGTACAACGACGCGATCGATGAACATCCGCTCACTTCCCCCTTACGCGGGCCCAGAGATGCCGCACGCGCTTTACCGTCTCCTCGTCCATGAGATCCGCCACCGCCTCGATCGCTTCCCCCACCTCCGCGGCGCTCGCCCCGGCGTTGAGCGCCCCGTGTAGGTGCGAGTGAAGCTGGCGGTCCTGCCCCGCGGCCGCGCACACCGCCACGATGCAGAGTTCGCGCCTCCTGAGATCGAGCCCCGGGCGTGAGAGCACCTTGCCGTAGCCATCGACGATCATCCACGCATCGAGCGCCGGATGGAGCGCCCGGATGTTCACCCGCAGACGGTCGTACATCTCCCCGTACACCACGGCGCAGGTGCGCTCACCGCGCGCGGCCCACTCCGGCACCTGCGCCAGCTCCTCCCCCTCGTCGGACGGCGGGGCGTGCACGCCGGAGGCGCGGCGCCACTCCCGCGCCGCGTTGAGCGTCCGCGGGAATCCGGCGAAGAGATAGGACTGGAGGATCAGCTCCTCCACCCACGCCACGGGGATCGCCGCCGCGACCGCGCGCGCCATGGCCGCGCGCACGCGCAGCTCCGTGCCGACGGCGATGACGGCCGCGAGGCGCACGAGCTCCCCCGTCGTGGCATCCAGCGCGTGGAAGGTGCGCTCGCCGACCGCGTCAGGCATCATCGCCTGGTCGCGTGCCGCATCCGCCGGCTGCATCACGCGCGGGCAACCGGGCGTGTGGTGCCCACCACCTCGCCACGCGTGTTGACGATCGGCTGCTCGAGGAAGGACGCGAGCCGCGGCGGAAGATCGCGCCCGAGCACGCCGAGGAGCTGGAGCGTGCGGATGACGGCCGGGTGCTGCGCCCGGCTCGCGCCGTCCTCCACCTTGATGGCGATCCCGACCCCCTCCTCCACGATCCCGACGGTGTGCACCCCCTCGGCGCCCACCTTCGAGACCACCGAGCCGTCGGTCTCCTCCATGAGCACCGTGTCGAAGCGATCGGTGCCGCCCACGAGGAAGGGACGCGTGCGCATCGCCTCGACGATGCGCGCCGGCACGGCGTCGCCGATGCGGGCGCAGCTCGCGAGGCGCGCGAAGCTCCGCGCCATCGCCGCGAGCGGAAGACCGAACGTCACCACGCCGCAGCCGTCCACAGCCTGGAGCAGCGCGCCGCGCGGCACGCCGGTCCACTCGGCCACGGCGTCCGCGGCGGCCTCCTGCACCTGGTGGCCCCGCTGCTCGTAGCCAAGGAGCGGCCAGCCCTCTCCGGTCGCGAGCGCGAGCATGGCCGCGTGCTTGCCGGAGCAGTTGTTGTGCAGGCGGCTGAGCGGCTCGCCGGAGCGGTCCGCCAGGCGGGTACCGCGCCGGGTGAGCGGCTCGTGGGGCCCGCACGCGAGGTCGCCCTCGTCCAGCTCGAGCGACTCGAGCATGCTCCTGGCGATGGCGACGTGCTCCGGCTCGCCGCCGTGAGAGGCGCAGGCGAGCGCCAGCTCATCCGCGCCCCAGCCCAGCGTGTCGAAGTGCCCGCGGCGCAGCAGCGGCATCACCTGGAACGGCTTGGCGCAGGATCGCCAGAATGTCACGAGGCCGGGATCGCCGGCGCTCATGAGCAGCTCGCCCGCCGCGTCGACGACGGCGGCGTGCACGCGGTGGCGCGACTCCACGGCGTCGCCGCGGATGGTCTCGATGTCGAGGTTGATCTGGGTCACGCGAAGAAACTTAAGCGGTCAGGGCGCGGAACCGGCACGTGGGAGGGAGACGAGCACGCCGGCGAGCACGAGCGCGCCACCGGCGAGGGTGAGCGCCGGCGGTACCTCGCGAATCCAGGGGAGTGCCGCCGCGAGCAGGGTGGCGCCCACCGGCTCCCCCAGCGTGGTGAGGTTCACCACGTACGCCGGGAGGTAGCGCAGCGCCCAGTTCATGCCGGTGTGCCCCAGCATCATGGGCCCGATGGCGAGCGCGGCGAAGATGGCGAGCTCGCGCGGCGGCTGGGGCCAGAGCGGCACGCGCGCCGCGGCCGCGAAGACGAGGAGGGTGACCAGGCAGGCGCCGTACACGAGCGCCACGTAGGGCCAGAGGTCGAGCGTCTGGCGGACGCGGCGGCCGGCGAGGTAGTAGAGCGCGGCGGTGACGGCGCCGACGAGCGCGAGCAGGTCGCCCAGCAGCGCCCGGCCGCTCGTGCCGGCCCCGCCCGCTGCCCGCACGTCGGGGACGGCGACGACCAGCGCGCCGAGCATCGCGACGGCGATCCCCATCCACTGGCGGCTCGTCGGCGCCTCGCGGAGCCAGAGCGCGGAGAGCGCCGCGACGACGACGGGCTGGAGATTCACCAGCACCACCGATGCGGCGACGGTGGTGAGCCCCACCGAGGTATTCCACGACCAGAAGTGGAGGGCGAGCATCACCCCCGCTGCCACCGCCAGCGCGAGGCCGGCTCCGTCCAGCGTCCGCCACTGCCGCCACCCTCGCGAGGGCAGGAGGAAGAGCGCGATGACCAGGAGCGAGAACGCGAGCCGCCAGGTGGCGATCGCCAGCGGATGCGCATCCGACAGACGGATGAGCGGCGCGGCGAAGGATATGCCGGCGACCGAGAGGAGGAGGACGAGGAGCGGCGGGACCCGCGGCGACACGCCGGGCGCTCGGCTCAGAAGACCTTGATCATCCCCTTCGTGTACTTCCGCGGGTCGCGGCGGACATCCTCGAGGATCGCGTTCAGGTCGGTGAGCGTCTTCGTGAGCTTGTCGTACATCTCCTGGTCGTTGAGCATCTTGGCCGCGAAGCCGTCGCCCCCGTGCAGCTTCCGCAGGAGCGAGTCGGCGCCGGTGGTGATGCTCACGAGCCGCGTGTACAGCGTGTCGTCGGCGAGGAGCTTCCCCATCGTCCCCTGGCGGGAGTTGAGGGCGATGAGCACCGAGTCGAGCGACGCGGTGACCGACGTGAGACGGTCGTAGAGCGTCGGGTCGTCGATGAGGCGCCCGAAGGTGCCGTTCGGCTTCTGCAGGCGCGCGAGCAGGCCGTTCATCTCCGTGAGCGTTCCGTTCAGCTGATCGTAGAGCGTGCGGTTCGTGAGGAGCTGCCCCATCGTCCCCTCGCCCCGCACGATGCCGCCGGTGATCTGCCGCAGGTCGGCGGTGAGCTGCACCATGTCGTCCACCGCGCCCGAGGCCTGCGCGAGCACCTGCTCGTAGTCCAGCGACTCGGTGGTGAGCAGCGTGTCGCCGCTCGGGAGCGCCGAGTAGCGCGGGGTGCCGACCGAGATGTCGAGCACCTTGTCGCCGAGCAGGCCGAGCGTGCGCACGCGCGCGCGGGAGTCCTCGCGGATCTGCTGCTGGAGCGCCTGGTTGATCTCGACGGTGATCTTCAGGTTGCGAGTGGTGTCGCGGTCCACCGGCAGGAAGTCGATGCGCTTGATGATCCCGGCGAGCTGGCCGGCGACGGTGACGGAGCCGCCCTCGCGCAGCCCGTTCGCGTTCGGCAGGAAGGTGACGAGCTCGTAGCGCTTCTCGAAGAGGTTCGCCGCCTGGCCGAGCTTGAACACCGCGACGGTGAGGATCCCGAGCGCGAAGAGGATGAGCAGGCCGACCTTCAGCTGCTCCCACGTGATGAACGTCGAGCGCTTCATGCTCAGTAGCCCCCGAGGAAGTCGCGGATGTATTGATCGTCGCGGGCCGCCATCTCCTCGGGCGTGCCGAAGAAGCGGATGTGCCGGTCCGCGAGCAGCGCCACCTTCGACGCCATGCGGAAGGCGGAGCGGATGTCGTGCGACACCACGATGCTCGTCACCCCCAGCTCGCGCTGGAGCTTCATGATGAGCCGCGTGATGGTGCCCGTCGTGAGCGGATCGAGGCCGGAGGTGGGCTCGTCGTAGAGCATGATCTCCGGATCGTTCGCCATCCCGCGGGCGATCCCGACGCGCTTCTTCATCCCGCCGGAGAGCTCGGCCGGGAACTGCGTCATGACCTTGTCGGGATCGAGGTCCACGAACTGGAGCTTCTCGCGCACGCGCTCCTCGATCTCGTCGTCGGAGAGGTCGGTGTGCTCGCGGAGCGGGTAGGCGACGTTCTCGAAGACCGTCATCGAATCGAAGAGCGC
>DASTSH010000026.1:0-38596 GCA_035760785.1 Gemmatimonadaceae bacterium
TGATGGACGGGAGCACGTACGACGAGAGCGAGCGCACGGTTCGCCTCGAGCTGGATCACGTGGTGCTCGAGGGCACGTTGGGCGTACCCCCCGATGCCACGGGCGTGGTGCTCTTCGCGCACGGCAGCGGCAGCAGCCGCCACAGTCCGCGCAACCGCTACGTGGCATGGGTGCTCCGCGATGCCGGCCTCGCGACGCTTCTCCTCGATCTGTTGACGCCTGACGAGGAAGCCGTGGATGCGCGCACGCGCCACCTTCGATTCGACATCGCGCTGCTCGCCGATCGGCTGGTCTCGGCCACGGACTGGCTGCGGCACCAACCGGGCCTCGGCGCGCTCCACGTCGGCTACTTCGGGGCGAGCACCGGCGGCGGCGCGGCGCTGGTGGCCGCCGCGCTGCGCCCCGAGCGCGTGGACGCCGTGGTGAGCCGCGGCGGGCGCCCCGACCTCGCCGGTGAGGCGCTGCCGATGGTGCGCGCCCCCACCCTCCTCGTCGTGGGCGGCGCGGACGAGCCGGTGATCGAGCTGAACGAGCGCGCCATGGCGCGCATGCGGCGCGCCGAGGTGAAGCTGGTGATCGTGCCGGGGGCCACGCACCTCTTCGAGGAGCCCGGCGCCCTCGAGGAGGTGGCGCGTCTCGCGCGCGACTGGTTCGCGCGCCACATCGCCGCCACGGTCGCCGGCCGCGCCTCCGACGCCGACCAGGCCTGACGCCGTGCTCGGCGCGTGGTGATCGATTCACGGGCGTGGGACGTGGTGGTGGTGGGCGGCACGAACACCGATCACCTCGTGCGCGCGCCGGCGCTCCCCGAGCCGGGTGCCACGGTGCAGGGTGACGTGTACGTGGAGTCACCCGGAGGCAAGGGCGCGAATCAGGCGCTCGCCTGCGCGCGGCTCGGTGCGCGCGCCGCGTTCGTGTCCCGCGTGGGGGCGGAGGCGCGAGGGGATGCGGCGATCGCCGCGCTCGAGGCCGAGGGAGTGGACGCCTCGCACGTCGCGCGCGACGAAGACGCCCCCACCGGGGTGGCGCTCATCGCGGTGGATGCCTCGGGCGAGAAGTCGATCGTCACCGCGCCTGGCGCCAACCACCGCGTGCGCGTGGCGGACGTGGAGGAGGCGACGCGCCTCCTCCATCGCGCGCGCGTGGTGCTCCTGCAACTCGAGCTCCCCCTCGACGCCGTGGAGGCGGCGGTCCGCGCCGCCCACGCCGGCGGCGCGCGCGTGGTGCTCGACCCCGCCCCGCCCCCCAGCCGCCCGCTCGCGGAGGACGTGCTGCGTCTGGTGGATCTCATTCGACCCGACGCGGGAGAGGCGCGCGCGCTCACGGGCATCGAGGTGCGCGACCGCGCATCGGCGCGCGATGCCGCGGAGGTACTCCTGCGACGCGGCGTCGGCGCCGCGTGTGTTCAGGCGGGGAGCGCGGGTGACCTGCTCGTGTGGCGCGGCGGCGAGCGCTGGCTCCCTCGCCTCCCGGTCCGATCGGTGGATGCGACCGGCGCCGGCGATGCCTTCGCCGCCGCGCTGGCGGTGATGCTCGCCGAGGGGCGACCGTTGGACGACGCGGGACCGTTCGCGAGCGCGGCGGCCGCGCTCACCACCACGAAGCTTGGCGCGCAAGCCGCGCTGCCGCGGCGCGACGAGGTCGAAGCGCTCCTGCTCTCCGCCGGGCTCCCGGTGCCAGGGCCCCGAGCAGCAGTCCCGTGAGGCCGGCGCCGGCGAGCGCCAGCTGCGGCAGGTGCGTGCGCAGCCAGAGCTGCATGCTGGCGGCGTGGGCGCGCGCATCGAAGCTGCCGTGCGCGCCGTGATCGCCGGGGAGCGGCGCCCACAGGTTGTTCGGCCGGTCGGGGTTCGCCGGCTCGCTCGTCTGCTGCGAGCGGTAGCCATGGCGCGCGAGCCAGTGGTCCGCGTACCCCGGCGCCACCTTGTTCCCGTACACCGCCTTCACGCTCGGCCCACCCACCGTGAGCTCACGCCCGCAGTCGTGGTGCGCCGCCCACACCACCGCCCGTGCGCCGACCTCCGGCTGGAAGATCGGCGGCACGGGCTGCGGCCGGTTCGGCAGCCGGCTCTTCACCCACGAGAACTGCGGCGTGTTCAGCGCCGGCATGTGCACGAGCGTCACGCGCACCCGGCTGGCGTCGTGCAGGAGCTCCGTCCGCAGCGAGGCGGTGAAGCCGAGGATCGCGTGCTTGGCCGCGCAGTACGCGGACTGCAGCGGGATGCTGCGATAGGCGAGCGCCGAGCTCACCTGGATGATCACCCCGTCGTCGCGCGGCAGCATGCGGCGGAGCGCGGCGAGCGTGCCGTGGACCACGCCGAGATAGGTGACCTCCGTGACGCGCCGGTACTCCTCCTCCTGCATCTCCTTCACCGGGGAGAACACCGACACCATCGCGTTGTTCACCCACACGTCGATCGGCCCGAGCTCCGCCTCCACGGCCGCCGCGGCGCGCTCCACCGCCGCCGGATCGGCGACGTCCGTGGGTAGCACCAGCCCCTTGCCGCCCAACCGCTGCACGTCCGCGCGCGCGCCCTCCAGCCCATCGCGCCCACGCGCGATGAGCCCGATCGACGCGCCCTCGCGCGCGAAGCGCCGCGCGATCGCCCGCCCGAGACCGGCGGACGCGCCGGTCACGACCACCACCAATGGTCTGTCCATCGATCGCCTCCTCGTCGGTCGTCGATGATCGCACGGCGTGTGCCCGCCTCGCGCGCCCGAAGCCGTCGTCGGCGGCATCGTTCGTGATCCGCGTCTGTCCGCTGCCGTCGGGATTCATCACGTACAGCTCGAAGTTTCCATCGCGGCTGCTGTCGAAGAGGATCCTGCGACCATCGGATGACCAGGACGGCGAGCCGTCGAAGGCGCCCACGTTGGTGGTGAGCCGCGTCTGCCCGGAGCCGTCGGCATTCATCACGTACACCTCCACGTTCGACTGGTCCGTGGGGGTGCGGTCGCGGTCGGACTGGAAGAGGATCTTCGTGCCGTCCGGGGACCACGCGGGCGCGCCATCGTTCGCCGAGTCGTTCGTGAGGCGGGTGAGCCCGGAGCCGTCGGCGTTGATCACCCAGATCTGCGCCGTGCCCGACCGGTTGGACTGGAAGACGATCTTCGACCCATCCGGCGACCAGCTCGGGATGTTCGCCAGCGAGTCATCGGTGGTGAGCCGTGTCTGGCCGCTGCCGTCGGCGTTCATGACGTAGATCTCGGCGTGCCCAGGCCTGGTGTCATCGCGCGTGGAGGTGAACACGATCCGCGTCCCATCCCGGGTGTACGCCGCGCGTCCGTTCTCGCCGGCCGTGTTCGTGAGGCGCTGGAGCCCGGTGCCATCGGGGCTCATGGTCCAGATGTCGAGCCCCGGACCGGTGCGCTGGCGGCTGGAGGCGAAGATGATCTTCGCGCCGTCCGGCGCCCACGACGGGAGGCCGTCGAACGCCGTGTCCGACGTCAGGCGCACCAGGTCGCTGCCATCGTCTCGCACCAGGTACACGTCGAAGTTCCCACCGCGATCCGACTCGAACACGATCCGGTGCGCCACGCAGGTCACCGTGAACGAGGCATCCGCCGTCGCGCCCACGGCCACGGTGACGCTGGCCGGGTTGCTGCCCACGGTGCAGTTGGACGCGACACCGCCCAGCGTCACCGAATGCGTCCCCGCCGTCACGTTGTCGATGGTGACCGATGCGTTCGGCCCGATCGGCTGCGCGGTGCCACCGTCCACGGTGACGGTGTACCCCGCGGGATCGATCTCCACCCCCGAGCTGGCGACGGTGACCTTGATCGATCCGGTGTCGGGACCGGTGCCGCCATCGCCACCGCACGCGGCGAGCGAGGCGATGACGACGACGGCCGCGAGCGCGCGCGCGGCCGCGGTGGACGACGAGAGTTGCGGCATGGGCTTCCTCCGAGTGGTACGACGCAGGTCACCGATCGAGCCACGGGGCCCGATCCGCCGGCACGTCCATCTGCGCGGCCTGGCCGCGCAGATGGCAAGGGCGGTACCAGCGCGCCCCCCGCGTTCCGCCGCGCGCGGCGAGCGCGAGCGGAGGCGCGCGGTCGACGTGCCGCGTGGGCGCAACGGCAGCCGCGCCACGAGCGGCTCTGCTCGGCGCGCACGGCGACCGGAGCCGGTGGAACGAAGCGTGCCACCATCGCATCGAGACTTGCCAAGCACGCCACTTCGACCGAGCATTGTGGGACCTCCGGCGCCGCGCGTTGCGCGCGACCGGCCGCAATGTCCGCAGCGCGGATCGATCACGAGAGAGGAGCGAGCTCATGGGAGGACGGCGGCGCGGCGGCACCGTGGAGCGCGAGGTGTTCGATGGCAGCCGCGTGGCGTGTCCGCGCGACATCGAGCTGTCGGTGATCATCCCGGCGCTCGACGAAGGGGGCGCCATCGGGCAGGTGCTCGAGGACCTGCGCGCCCTGCCCGTGGAGCACGAGGTGATCGTGGTGGATGGCGGCAGCCGCGACGCCACGCGCGACATCGCGCGCGAGCACGGCGCGCGCGTGATCGAAGCGCCGCGCGGCCGTGCCGTGCAGCTCGCCGCCGGCGCGCGCGCGGCGCGCGCGCCCCTGCTCTGCTTCCTGCACGCGGACGTGCGCCTCGACCACCACGCGCTGCTCATGCTGCAGCGCATCGTGCGCGCGCGCCCGCGCGGTGCGTACGCCTTCCGCCTTCGCATCGACGAGCGCGGGCCGGCGTACCGGCTCATCGAGTGGGAGGCGAACGCGAGAGCGAAGTGGGCGCACCTGCCGCGCGGCGACCACGGCCTCGTGGTGTGGCGCGAGGATTACGAGCGCGCCGGCGGCTACCCGGAGCTCCCCGTGATGGAGGATGTGGCGCTCGTGCGCGCGCTCGGGCGCATCACGCGCGTGCGCACCCTCCCCGCCACGCTGCGCGTCTCCCCGCGGCGCTGGATGCGCGAAGGGGTGATGCGCGGCGCCATGCGCCACTGGATGCTCCTCACCGCGTTTCTCGCGGGCGCGTCCCCCGACCGCCTCGCGGAGCGTTGGCGCCCCAGGGAGTAGCGCATGGCGGCCGTGCCTGGCGACTCGGTGCTCGCGCCGCGCGTCGACCCGAGTGCCGCGGCGGCGCCCGCGGAGCCGGGCGCGGCGCGCCCCGATCTCGAGCAGCTCGAGACGGCGATGGAGAGCCCGCGCTCCCGCGGGATCGCGCTCACCGTGCTCGCCGTTCTCGCCGTGCTCTACACGCTGTACTTCGCGCGCCCCTTCCTCCTGCCGATCACCTTCGCGATCCTGCTCAACTTTCTCCTCAGCCCGGTCATCCGCGCGATGCACCGAGCGCGCATCCCCGTCCCCCTCGCGGCGGGGGTGGTGGTGCTCTCCCTGCTCGCGCTGCTCGGCATCGGCATCTACACCGCGAGCGCGCCCGTGCAGGGGTGGATCGCGAAGGCGCCGCACGCGCTGGCCACCGCCAACGCGCGGCTGCGGAAGATCCGCTCCCCGGTGGAGCAGGTCACCCGCACCGCCGAGCAGGTGGAGCGCGCCACCACGGTCGGCGGCGCGCCCAGGCAGGAGGTGGTGGTGCGGGGGCCCAGCCTCGTCTCGCGGGTGTTCGGCACCACGGAAGCGCTGCTCGCCGGCGCGCTGGAGGTGATCATCCTCCTCTATTTCCTGCTCGCCGCCGGCGACATGTTCCTCCAGAAGCTGATCAAGCTGCTCCCGCAGTTCGAGGACAAGAAGAAGGCGGTGCGCATCGCGCGCGAGACCGAGGCGTCGATCTCCACCTATCTGCTCACGCTGCTCGCGGTGAACGTCGGGGAGGGGCTGGTGGTCGCCGGCGTGATGTACCTGCTCGGCATGCCCACGCCGTGGCTCTGGGGAGTGCTCGTGGCGTGCCTCGAGTTCATCCCCTATCTGGGCGCCATCACCATGGTGGTGGTGCTGGCGCTCGCCGGGCTCACCACGTTCGGCTCGGTCGGACACGCGCTGCTCGTCCCCGGGGCGTTCCTGGCGATCAACCTGCTGCAGAGCAACATCGTGAGCCCGCTCTTTCTCTCCGAGCGGCTGACGCTCAACCCGGTGGCGATCTTCATCGGCCTCTCGCTCTGGTTCTTCCTCTGGGGGATCCCCGGCGTCTTTCTCGCCGTGCCGCTGCTGGCCACGTTCAAGATCTTCTGCGACCACATCGAGACGCTGGCGGCGGTGGGCGAGTTCCTGGGGCGTCGCGACGCGGAGGAGCGACGAGAGGTGGTGCGGAACGGCGCGGCGGCGTGACTATCGCGCGCGCCGCCGCGCGAGCGCCAGCACGAGTCCCACGGCGACGGCGAGCGCGGCGGAGAGCGCGATGAGACCCGGCGCCGCCGGGAAGCGCGGCGGCATCACCAGCGGCACGCGCACCAGCGGATCGCCCACCACCTCGAACGCGGCCCAGTCCCGCGGCGGCGCGCCCGAGCGGATCGCCGCGATCTGAGTCTCGCGCAGCGCCGCGGCCACGTCGCTGCCGCGGGCGAGGGCGTCGTACAGCCGGCGCACGAAGCCGATGGTGCGCGTGTCGTCGATGCGCCAGGTGGTGGCCACCACCGCGCGCGCGCCGGCGCGCAGCAGCGGCGCCGTGAGCCCCTGCACCCCTTCGCCGGTGACGATCACTCCGCCCGCCGTGCGGCACGCCGACAGCACCACCAGATCGGCGCGCAGCCGCAGTGCTGCGAGGTCGCCCGGCGTGACGAAGCCGCTCTCCCCCCCGCCGGGGCTCAGCGCCAGCGCCGAGTGGCCGAGCCGCTCGTCGTCCACGAGCGCGTGCGTGGCGAAGTGGATCACGTCGAAGTCGCCGAGGGGGGCGTGCTCGAGGTACGCGGCGCTCGCCGCCTCGCGCAGCCGCACCATCGAGCCCGGCGCGTAGGTGGCCACGAGCCGAGCCTCGCGCGCCGACCCGGCGAGTCGCGGCAGACCGCCCGCTTCATCGAACGCCGCCCGATAGCTCCCCTCCGCGGCGCGCGCGGCGCGCGCCGCGGTGTCCTCCGCCGGCGGGTACGCGGGATCGCCGAAGGCGAGCACGCGCGCCCGCCCGACATCCCCAGCCGTCCGCGCGCGCAGCCGCAGCGCCGCCACCACCGATGCCGAGGGCGCGATGCCGATCGCCAGCCGCTCCACCGCGTACCGGCCATCGCTCAGGCGCAGCGCGGCGAAGGGGAGGCGGTGGAGGGGGCCGTCGGGCACGATCACGAGCCGCGTGATCTCGGGCCCCACCGCGGCGAGCGCGGGATCGAGCACCGCGGCGCCGAGCGACCGCTCGAGCCCCCGCGGATCGGTTCCCCCCGCCAGCAGCGCATCGAGCCGCTCGATGGGCGCCGCGAGCGAGTCGGCCGATGGCAGCACCAGCGCCCGCAGCCGTGGCGCGCCGCGGCTGCGGGTGAGCACGAAGAGCGTCGTCGGCGCATCGTCCGGACCGGTGACGAACTCCAGCAGCGCCGTGTGCTCGTCGGGGAGCGCCGAGGCCGCGGCGGCGCCATTGACGGGCTGCGCGCCCCCGGCATCGGCGCGCGCGGAGCTCGCCCCGGTCTCCGTCCGCCCGCCCCCCTCGCGCCCGGCGCGCAGCGCGCCGGCCTGCGCGAGCCGGTCGGCCAGCTCGCGCGCGCGGCGCCGCTCGGCGATCGCGAACGCCCCGTCCGCGCGCCCCGCCCGCGCGAGCGAGGCGAGCACGCGCGGCACGACCCCGTCCGCCTCGGCCTCCTCCCCCGCCCCCGCCTGGAACGCCAGCACCCGGAGCTCGGCGTCGCCGAGCGTCGCGCGCCAGGTGTCCAGCTCCCGGGTGGCCGCCGCCAGCTCCCGCTCCGCGCGCTCCGCGTCGCCGCGCCGCGCGTACACGTCCGCCAGGTGCGCTCTCGCCTCGTAGATGTGGAGGTGCTCGTCCGGCGCGCGCTCGCGCAGGTAGTCGCCAAGACGCCGCTCGGCGGTGTCCAGCGCCCCGCGATAGAGCGCCAGCCGCCCTTCCTCGTACGCCATCCAGTCGTCCGCCCGCGGCAGCCCGTGCCGCCGCGCGAGCGCCCGCCCGTCGGCGATCGCCCGCGCCGCGGCGTTCCAGTCGTGCGCGCGCATGGCGATGGTGGCCAGCGACTGGAACATCTCGAGCTGCCGCGGCACCTCGCCGCTGTGCTGGTACCAGCGGAGCGTCTCGAGCGCCTCGCGCCGCGCCGCGCCGTAGTCGCCGGCGGCGACATCGAGGTCGGCGAGGAACTCGTGCGCGATCATCACGCTGCTCGTGTCCTCCTGTGCGGCGAACATCTCGGCCGCGCGGCGGATGTACTCCCCCGCCGGCACCCGGTCGTTGAGCTGCAGCGCGAGCGCGCCGGCGTTGAGGTTCGCCGACGCCAGCGCGAACTGGCTGTGCGCCGCCTCCGCCTCGGTCATCGCCTGGTCGATCGCCGCCTTCGCATCGCCCAGCGCCCCCTGCCCGCGGAGGATGTCCGCGATGCGCAGCAGCGTCTCCCCGAGCGCCGACCGGTCGCGCGCGCGCCGTTCCAGCGCCGCCGTCCGCCGCAGGAGCACGAGCGCCGTGTCGGGCGAGTGGCGCAGGCTGAACGCCAGCGCCTGCGCGCGCAGGCACTGCGCCTCGAAGCGCGGCGCCCCCGCGCGGCGGGCGAGCGCGGCCCCCCGCTCCCCCTCCTCCACCGCCGCCGGGCGCAGGAGCACCGCGTCCAGCACGCCGCGGCGGCACTCGTAGTTGGCCCGCACGGTGAGCGCGGAGTCGGGAATCAGGCGAGCGGCGGAGTCGACGAGCGCGAAGCCGGTGGGGATCCCGTCCGAGTTGGCGCGGAGGAAGGCGAGCCCCAGCAGCGCCTCCGCCTCCGCCAGCGGATCGCCGGTGCGGCGCGCCGCGGCACGCGCGAGCACGTACTCGCTGTCGGACGCCGCCATGAGGCCGCGGTCGTAGAGCTGCTCGGCGATGCCGAGCCGCGCATACGTGACCCAGGCATCGGCCGGCGCGCCGGCGACGTCGGCGAGCGCGCGGTAGCGGCGCTCGGCATCGGCATAGCGATACGTGAGGCGGCTCAGCGTGGCGAGCCCCAGCATCGCGGCGCGGTCGTTCGGGCTCCGGGCGAGCCGCGCACGCCACGCGCGCTCGAGGACGGTGCCGCCGTCGCGCTCCACGCCGCGCACGGCGGAGCGCACGACGGCTCGGGCGCTGTCGGTGCCCCCGGCGGAGGGAAGGACCGCCAGCGCGGCGGCCAGCAGGGTGATGAGCATCCCCGCTACGATACGGCAGGGAGCGCGTGCGCGCCAACCGGCGGGGCGCCTGGCACGCCGTGGCCGCGCGACGGGGGCCCGCGCGCCCCTCCCGCCGCGCGGGGCGATTCACCCCGCGCGTGCCCGCGGTTAGACTGTGGGCACGCCGGCCCCTCGCCATTCCGGGCACGATGGGTCCGGCGTCCGCATTGAACGTGCGGGCTGCGCAACAGCCTGCGGAACGCCAAGCGAGGGCGCATGGTTCGCCTCTGTCCACCGCAACGAGTCCGTCGCGCCGTCAGGCGCGCGTCCCCCGTCCATCTCGCCGTGGCCCTCGCCCTCGCGAGCGCCGTCGCCCTTGGCGCCGGCGCGTGCGGCAAGCCGGCCCAGCCGGCCGCGCCCCCGCCGCCGGAGGTCTCCATCTACACCGTGCAGCCGCGCACCATCCCGGCCCATTACGAGTTCGTCGGGCAGGCCGCGGCGTCGAAGCACGTCGAGGTGCGCGCACAGGTGTCCGGCGTCATCGTCTCCCGCCCGTACCGGGAGGGGACCGATGTCGCGCGTGGGACGGTGCTCTTCCGCATCGACCCCGCCACGTACGAAGCGGCGTACCGCAGCGCGCAGGCGCAGCTCGCCACCGCGCGCGCGGCGCTCGGCAACGCGCAGCGCAACCTGGCGCGGCTCCGTCCACTCCTCGCCGATCACGCGGTGGCGCAGAAGGACGTCGATGATGCGGAGACCGCGGAGGAGGAAGCCCGGGCCGCCGTGCAGAACGCGGAAGCGACCGCCGACCGCGCGCGCAAGGACCTGGACCGCACCGACGTCCGCGCCGAGATCGCCGGGCGCGCCGGCCGCGCGCTGATGGAGCTCGGCGCGCTCGTGTCCGGACCGAGTGATCTCCTCACCACCGTGGATCAGATCGATCCGATCTACGTGGACTTCAGCCCGTCGGACCAGGAGCTGCTGCGCTGGCGCCGCGACGCGGCCTCGAAGCGGCTCCGCTTCCCGACGGGGGCGCTCGACGTGCGAGCGCTCCTCTCCGACGGGAGCATGCTGCGCGAGACGGGGAAGGTGAACTTCGTCGACCTGTCGCTCCAGCCGATCACCGGCACGCTCCAGCTCCGGGCCGAGTTCCCCAACCCCGCGCACGCGCTCCTGCCGGGGCAGTTCGTGCGCGTGCGCCTCGAGGGGATCGAGCGCACCGACGCGCTGCTCGTGCCGCAGCGCGCGGTGCAGCAGGGGCTCGCCGGCGCCTACGTCTACGTGCTCGGCGACAGCGGCACCGTGGCGACGCGCTCCGTCTCGGCCAGCGACTGGCAGGGCGGCTGGTGGATCGTCGATTCGGGGCTCTCCGCCGGTGACCGCGTGATCGTGGACGGCGTGCAGAAGGTCGCCCCCGGCGCGCGCGTGCGGGCCAGCACCTACCAGCCCTCCGCCGACACCACGCTCTCCACGCGCATGGACTCGGTGCCGCTCGCGCCCGGCGCGAGCCCGATCCTCGGAGGACGGCGATGAGCGATCCGCATCCCCCCGGCACCCCGCACGAGATCCGCTACCTCTTCATCCGCCGGCCGATCCTCGCCGCCGTCATCTCGATCGTCATCGTGCTCGTGGGCGCGTTCGCCCTGCTGCACCTGCCGGTGAACCGGTACCCGAGCATCACGCCGCCCGTCGTCCAGGTGTCCGCCGTGTACCCCGGCGCGAGCGCCGAGGAGGTGGCGCAGACCGTCGCCGCGCCGATCGAGCAGCAGCTCTCCGGCATCCCGGGGCTCCTGTACTTCAAGTCCACGAGCTCCAGCGACGGGAGCATGAGCCTGCAGGTGTACTTCGACATCTCGCGCAACCAGGACCTGGCCGCCGTGGACGTGCAGAACCAGGTCAATCTCGCGGCGCCGCAGCTCCCCGACGAGGTGCGACGCCAGGGGATCGTGGTGCGGAAGGCGCAGACGGACATCCTGCTCGCCGTCGTGCTCACCTCCGATGATCCGCGCTACGATGCGGAGTACCTGAGCAACTACTCGCACATCTACGTCGAGGATGAGCTGAAGCGCGTGCCCGGCGTGGGCGACGCGTCCACCTTCGGGCAGCTCCAGTTCGCGATGCGGCTCAGCCTCGACCCCGATCGCATGGCGCAGCTCGGCGTCACGATGAGCGACGTGGTGAACGCCGTGAACGAGCAGAACGCCACGAACCCGGCGGGGCTGATCGGTCAGGAGCCCGCGCCCGACGGGACGCAGCTCACCCTCCCCGTGAACACCCAGGGGCGCCTCACCACGCCCGAGGAGTTCGCGAACATCATCGTGCGCGCGCGCCCCGACGGCTCGGTGCTGCGCGTCCGCGACATCGGGCGGGTGGTGCTCGGCGCGCAGAACTACAACCTCCAGGCGCGCGTGGACGGCAAGGCCATCGGCGGCATCCTCGTGTACCTGCGCCCGGGGGCGAACGCGCTCCAGGTGCGCAACGCGGTGCTCGCGCGCCTGAAGGAGCTCTCGCGCTCCTTTCCCTCGGGCGTCCACTACATCATCCCGTTCGACACCACGCCGTTCATCACCACCTCCATCCACGAGGTAGTGGTGACGCTGCTCATCGCGCTCGCCCTCGTGACGGTCGTGGTGTTCGTGTTCCTCCAGAACTGGCGCTCCACGCTCATCCCCCTGCTCGCGGTGCCGGTGTCCATCATCGGCACGTTCTTCGGGATGCTGCTGCTCGGGTTCACCACGAACCTGCTCACGTTGTTCGGGCTCGTGCTCGCCATCGGCATCGTGGTCGATGACGCCATCGTGGTGATCGAGAACGTGGAGCGCATCATGGCGGACCAGCACGTGCCCCCCGCCGTGGCCGCCGACCTGGCGATCCGGCAGGTGCGCGGCGCGCTGATCGCGATCGTGCTGGCGCTGTGCGCGGTGTTCATCCCGGTGGCGTTCATCGGGGGGATCACCGGCCAGATGTACAAGCAGTTCGCGATCACCATCGTGGTGTCCGTGGTGCTCTCCGGGATCGTGGCGCTCACGCTCACCCCGGCGCTCTGCGCGCTCCTCCTCCGGCACGAGGACAAGATGCCGGAGCGCGGGTTCTTCGCCTGGTTCAACCGGACCTTCGAGCGCAGCCGCGCGGGCTACGTCCGCACGGTGGGGCGCACGCTCGAGCGCCCGCGCGTGATGCTCGCCTGCTTCGCGGTCACCATCGCCCTGGCGTTCGTCCTCTTCCGGACCATCCCCACCGGCTTCATCCCCTCCGAGGACAAGGGGTACTTCGCCGTGTCGGTGGAGCTGCCGGGGGGCGCCTCCCTCCAGCGCACGGAGGAGGTGGTGCACCGCGTGGAGTCCTTCATCAAGCAGCAGCCCGCGGTGCAGCACGTCTTCGCGCTCGTCGGCTTCAGCCTCATCCAGGGCGCGAGCCAGACCAGCTCCGCCACGATGTTCGTGAACCTGAAGCCGTGGGACGAGCGCACCAGCAAGAGCGAGCAGATCGGCGCCGTGCTCGGCAAGGTGAACGGGATGCTCTTCCAGATGCGCGATGCCACGGCGTTCGCCTTCAACCTGCCGGAGATTCCGGGGCTCGGGACGACCGCCGGACTCGAGATGAACCTGCAGGACCGCGGGATCAACGACGTGCGCCGCTTCGCCGCCGTCGCGCAGCAGTTCGCCGCCGAGGCGAACAAGCAGCCCGCGCTGCAGCAGGTGTCGACGACGATCCGGGTGAACGTGCCGCAGATCCACGTGGACGTGGACCGGGCGAAGGCCAAGGCGCTCGGCGTCTCCCTCTCGTCGCTCTTCCAGACGCTCCAGGCGATGCTCTCATCGCTGTACATCAACGACTTCAACCTCTACGGCAAGACGTACCGCGTGCTCGCCGAAGCGCAGCCGCAGTTCCGCACCCGCCCCGAGGACATCGGGCGGCTCTACGTGCGCGGCGGCGACCAGCAGATGATCCCCGTGTCGGCGCTCACGACCACCGAGTTCCGCGGCGGCCCGAGCATCATCAACCGCTTCAACGGCTTCACCTCGGCGCTCGTGAACGGCAGCCCCGCGCCGGGGCGGAGCTCGGGGCAGATGCTCGACGCGGCCGAGGGGCTGGCCGACCGGTACGCCTCGCGCGGCGTGGGGTACGCGCTGAGCGGCCAGTCGTTCCAGGAGCGGGCGTCCGGCGGACAATCCGCCATCGTGCTCACCTTCGGCATCGTGATGGTGTTCCTCGTGCTCGCCGCGCTCTACGAGAGCTGGTCGATCCCCTTCGCCGTGCTGCTCGGCGTGCCGTTCGGCATCCTGGGGGCGCTGCTCGGGCTCCTCCTCCGCGGCATCCCGAACGACATCTACTTCCAGATCGGGCTCGTGGCGGTGATCGGCCTCGCGGCCAAGAACGCGATCCTCATCGTGGAGTTCGCCACCGAGCTGCGCGCCCAGGGGCGGACGATCGGCGAGGCGGCGATCGAGGCCGGGCGCGAGCGGCTGCGGCCGATTCTCATGACCTCCTTCGCCTTCATCCTCGGCGTGGCCCCGCTGCTCGTGGCGTCCGGTGCCGGCGCCGCCAGCCGACACTCGATCGGCACGGGGGTGTTCTTCGGCATGCTGGTGGCGACGCTCATCGGGATCTTCTTCATCCCGTTCTTCTTCGCCGAGATTCGCGCGTGGAGCGAGCGGGGGATCCTGCACCGGCGCTCGCGGGCGGAGGGCGTCGCGCCGCCCTCGCCCCCGCAGCCGCGCCCCACGGAGGGCGACGACTGATGCCCACCCGTCACCGCGCGCGCCCGCTCGCGCTCCTGGCGGCCGGCGCGCTCGCCGCGTGCATCGGCCCGAGCTACCACCGCCCGCCCATGCCGGCGCCCGACGGCTGGCGCCCGCCGTCGGCATCGGCGGATTCGCTCCGCCCGTTCTTCGACTCGCTCGCGCGCAGCCGCGACAGCACCGCGGGGGCGGAGCGGCGCGCGTCCCCCGCGTCCCCTCTCCCCCGCCCCGACAGCGTCGCCGATCTGCGGTGGCTCGCGCTCTTCCAGGACACCGTGCTGCAGCGGCTCGTGGAGACCGCCGTGCGCGAGAACCGCGACGTGCGCACGGCGGCCGCCACGATCGAGGAGTTCCGCGCCGACTACGGCATCGCGCGCGGCGCGTACTTCCCGCAGCTCTCCGTCTCGGCGCAGGCGGGGAGGCAGAAGATCATCTTCGGCGGCAACCAGCCCTTCACGTTCGACGTGTTCAACGTGGTGGGGAACGTGTCGTGGGAGCTCGACTTCTGGGGACGGTTGCGCCGCGCCACCCAGGCGGCGCGCGCCGACCTGTTGGCGCAGGAGCAGAACCAGCGCGCCGTCGTCCTCTCGCTCGTGAGCTCGGTGGCCGTCTCGTACCTCCAGCTCCGGCAGCTCGATCTCGACCTGAGCATCGCCGAGCGCACGCTCGCCTCGCGGCGGCAGACGCTGGCGCTCGCGCAGCGCCGCTACGGGCAGGGGCTCATCTCCGAGCTCGACGTGCGCCAGTTCGAGGCCGATGTCGCCGATCCCGCGGCGCGCGTGGCCGACTTCCAGCGCCAGATCGCGCAACTCGAGAATCAGCTCAGCGTGCTGCTGGGGCACCCGCCCGGCGCCATCCCGCGCGGGCGCCAGCTCCCCGAGGTGCTCTCCGCGATCGCCATCCCCACGGGCGTGCCGTCGGAGCTGCTCGACCGCCGTCCCGATGTGCGCGCGGCGGAGCAGACGCTGGCCGCCGCCACGGCGCGCATCGGCGTGGCCGAGGGCGCCCGGCTGCCGCACTTCACCATCACCGGGCAGTACGGCTCGCAGAGCAACGAGCTCTCGCGGCTGCTGAAGAGCAACACCGACGTCTATCAGGTGTTCTTCGGCATCTCCCTCCCGCTCTTCACCGGCGGGCAGTTGCGCAACGAGGTGCGCGCCGCCCAGGCACGGGCGGAGCAGGCGCGCTACCAGTACGAGCAGACCTACCTCCAAGCGCTCCAGGAGGTGGAGACCTCGCTCTCCGCGCTGCACAGCGATCGCGACCAGGTGGTCGCGCAGCGGGTGCAAGTGGATGCGCTCCGGCGCGCGCTGCGCCTCGCCACGGAGCGGTACGAGGGCGGGATCTCCGCGTACCTCGACGTGCTCGATGCCGAGCGGAACCTGTTCACGGCGGAGCTCGCGCTCACGCAGGTGCAGTTGCGCGAGGCCGCGGATGCGGTGCAGCTCTACGAGGCGCTCGGCGGCGGCTGGCCGGCGGATTCCTCGATGGGCACGCCGCGCCGCTGAGCATCGGTGGCCCCCTCGCTCCCCTGGGGCGAGGGCGCCCGGTCGCCGTACTCGTGCACCAGCCGGCTGTACTCGCTGCGCATGAGTGGCGAGGAGAGCACGAAGTCCGCGGTCGAGCGGTTGCACGCCACCGGGATGTTGTACACCACCGCGATGCGGAGCAGCGCCCGCACGTCCACGTCGTGCGGGTGCGGCTCCAGCGGGTCCCAGAAGAAGATCAGGCAGTCCACCCCGCCATCCACGATCGCCGCACCCACCTGCTGATCCCCCCCGAGCGGACCGCTGCGGAAGCGCGCGATGGTGAGCCCGAGCTGCGACTCCAACAGCTGCCCGGTGCTTCCGGTCGCGAACAGGGTGTGCTCGGCGAGCGTGCCCCGGTTGAAGCGCGCCCACTCCAGCAGGTCACCCTTGCAGTTGTCGTGGGCGATGAGCACGATGCGCTTCCCCTCGGTCATGCGCACCGGACTGCGGCCGAGGCGCGGCGACACGCCGAGCGTTCGCGCGGGTGAGCCCTCGCGCGGCTCGCCCGCGCCATCGGCCCATCCGTCACCGTCATCGAGCCAGCGATGGCGAGTCGATCGATCCATGGCGTCCCCCGTGAAGTGCGAGGATAAAGCGATCGCCCCCCGGCTCCGGATGGACCCCGGGGGGCGACGTGTGCGGATCGGCGTACCCGATGACGGTTGGAGCGTGCACGAACCGCACCATCGGGCCGGAACGCGCGCGGCGGCCGTTCGTGGCACGCCGGGTGCCGCGCTCCGCCGTGGAGCCGCCGCGAACCCAGGAGGACCGATGCTCGGCTACACCGAAGACCCCACCACGGAGGTGGCGCACCGCCCGTGGCCGCTGCCGCGCGCACCGTGGGTGATGGCGCAGCGCTGGAACGACCTCCTGTTCGCGCACTGGCCGGTGCGCACCGAGACCATCCGGGCGCTCGTGCCGTCGTCGCTCACGCTCGATCTCCACGAGGACACGGCGTGGCTGTCCATCACGCCGTTCACGCTGAGCCACCTGCGGCCTCGCGGCGTGCCGGCGCTCCCGGGGGTCTCGAGCTTCCAGGAGCTCAACGTGCGCACGTACGTCACGCTGGGCGGGAAGCCCGGCGTGTACTTCTTCAGCCTCGATGCCGGGAGCCCGATCGCCGTGGCGGCCGCGCGCGCGCTGTATCACCTGCCGTACCTGCGCGCTTCGATGAGCATCCACCACGCGCGCGGTGGCGCGATTCACTATCACAGCCGCCGCACCGATGATGCCGCGCCGGAAGCCGACTTCCACGCGAGCTATCGCCCGGTTGGGGACCCGGTCCACGCCGCGCCCGGCACCCTCGATCACTGGCTCTCGGAGCGCTACTGCCTCTACGCGCTCGATTCGGCGCGTCGCGTCTACCGGGCCGAGATCCATCACCGTCCGTGGCCGCTGCAATCGGCCGAGGCACGCATCGAGCACAACACCATGGCCGACGCCGCGGGGATCACCCTCCCCGACCAGCCGCCGCGCCTTTCCTTCGCGCGCCGGCTCGACGTGGTGGTGTGGCTGCCGGAGCGAGTATCACTCCGTTGATCTCGGCTGTGCCGCCGTCTACGTTGGCGGCATCATCATCGTCAGGCCCATTCTTGCCGTGGAGGACTTCATGCCGCGTCCGCACCTGCTCGCCCTCTCGTTCCTCCTGCTCGCCTGTCGCGCCGGCGGCGCCGGCTCCGCGCCGGATGACGCCCGCCGCCCCGCGGTGGACAGCGCGCGGCCGCCGGCAGCCGGCGACTCCGTGGAGCTGCGGGTGGACCGGAGCGAGTATCGCGGCGGTGACACGGTGAAGGTGACGATCGTTAACGGCTCGGGCGCGAGCTACTCCTTCAATCCGTGCACGCGCGTGGTGGAGCGCGAGTCGGAGGGCGCGTGGGCGGCGGTACCCGAGACGGGCAGCGTGTGCCCCATGATCGCATGGCTGGTCGACCCGCGCGCGAGCCGGGAGGCATCCACCACGCTGCCGTCAGACCTGCAGCCGGGGCGCTACCGGCTCACCATTTCCCTCGGGCGCGAGGGGCAGACGCCGCCGGCCGCGCGGGTGACGGCAACGAGTCCGGCGTTCACGGTGGGGCGGTGAGCGCGCCCGGGCCCCGCCACCGTCACTCCATGATCATGTGCCCGCCCCCGCCTCCCTTCGTGCGCCGGACCAGCACGAGGAGGGGGATCAGCGCGGCGATGATGATCGCGCTCAGCACGTAGACCTTGGAGTACGCGATCACGCTCGCCTGACCGGTGATCTGGGCATCCAGGATCTGGAGCGCCCGCTGGCGCGCGGTCCAGTAGTCCACCGCCCCGCGCGCCATCATCCCGCGCGTCAGCATCTCCACGCGCTGCACCGGGAGCGATGCGCCGGCACCCACGTGCTCCACCAGCACGGCGTGCACCTGCGTGGTGTACCGCGTGAGCAGCGTGGCGATCACCGCGATGCCGAACGAGCCGCCGAGCTGGCGGAAGAAGTTGTACAGCCCCGCGCCCTGCGACAGCTCGGTGGGCGCCAGCTCGGCGAGCGTGAGCGTCGTGAGCGGCACGAACATCAGCCCCAGCCCCACCCCGCGCAGGATGAGCGGCCAGAAGAAGTCCCCGCTTCCGCTCGCCCCCGTGATCTTCGACAGCTGCCACGCCGCCAGCGAGAAGACCGCGGCCCCGGCGGCGATCAGCAGCCGCGCATCCACCCGATTCGTCAGCCGCCCCGCCACCGCCATCGCCACCGCCGTCACGAGCGCGCCGGGGAGCATCACGAACCCTGTCTGCTCCGCCGTCATGTGCAGGTTGCTCTGCAGGAAGAGCGGGAGCGTGAGCGCCATGGCGTACAGCCCCACTCCCATGATCACGCCGAGCAGCGTCCCCACCCACATCTGCCGGTGCCGGAGCACGCGGAAGTCGATCACCGGGTGCCGCGTCGTGAGCTCGCGCCAGAGCAGGAGCGCGCCCCCCACCACGCCGGTGATGACGAGCGAGGTGATGAACGGGGAGTCGAACCAGTCCTCGCGCTGGCCGTGCTCGAGCACGTACTGGATGGCCCCGACGCTGACGGCGAGCAGCGCGATCCCGAGATAGTCCATGGACTCCGGCCGCTTCTGGTGCGCGGGATCGTGGACGTACGCCGCGATCATGATCGCCGCGAGCACGCCGACCGGGAGGTTGATGTAGAAGATCCACGGCCAGCCGTAGTTGTCCGTGAGCCACCCGCCGAGCGTGGGGCCGATGGTGGGGCCGACCATGACACCGATCCCGAACATGGCCATCGCCATCCCCGCCTCTTCCGCGGGGAACGCCTCGAAGAGCACCGCCTGCGACACGGTCATGAGCGCGCCGCCCCCCAGCCCCTGGATCACGCGCCAGAGCACGAGCATGGCCAGGGAGTGCGAGGCCCCGCAGAAGAAGCTCGACACGGTGAAGATCGCGATCGAGCCGACGAAGTACCGCTTGCGGCCGAACACGTCGCCGAGCCACCCGGTGAGCGGGATGATGATCACGCTGGCCAGGATGTAGCCGGTGGACACCCACGCGATCTCGTCCAGGCTCGCGCCGAGATTCCCCATCATGTCGGGGAGGGCGACGTTGATGATCGAGGAGTCGATGACCTGCATGAGCGCCGCGAGCACGACGGCGAAGGCGATGAGGTACTTGTGCTCGGCGCCGGCGCGCGGCGCGGCGTGGGACGCGGCGTGCGGCGCGCTCTCCCCGAGCTCGTGCTCCACCACGTCCGTCAGCGCGACGGCTTCACCCACGGGACGTCTTCCCCCGGGGCCGCGTGTGCGCGCGATCGGCCGCCTCGCCGCCCGCCGGCGTGGCGGAGGGCGCCCCCTCCGGGTGGCTGCGCCGCCACTCCACGAGCTTGTCGCGGATGGCGGCGAGGAAGAAGCGCTGGACGTCGTCGAGGTAGCGGAGCCGCTCGCGGACGATGTTCGAGTGCTGGGGGAGGCGGTGCCTCGCCTCGGCGACGAGATCGTGTAGTGCTTCCCACCGCGCCACGCGATAGGCGACGATGCCGGCGAAGAAATCGGGGGACATCTCGTAGTAGTCGCGGCGATCGCCGGGGAGGGTGACGCGCCGGAGCCACCCGTGCTTGAGGAGCAGGCGGGCGTCGATGCTCACGCTCGCCTTGCTCACGCCCAGCGCCTCGGCGATGTCGTCGAGGGACCTGGGGCCGGGGCTGAGGAGAAGCAGGCCGAAGAGCCTTCCGGCGATGCGCGGCAGGCCGTCGGCCTCGGCGCTCATGCCGACCTGCTCGATGAACCACTCTGTCGTTGCGTCCACGCGCCACTCCCAGTGGCGGCCGCGGCCGCCCGGATAGTTTAGTTCGTACTGAACGTACTCAATACTAAACCGGTCGAACGTCGCGGGCGAGGGGGGGGTGTCCGTCAGCGCGCCCCGAGGCGGAGGCGCTCGCGCCGCCCCACGGGCGGCGCGGGGGACCGCGACCGGACGGGCGCGGTCAGTTCGTGTCGGCCGCCGCCGTGCCGAACAGCCAGCGGTCGTCGAAGCCGGCGCCGGCGTAGCGGTCCCCATCGCCGGTCGCCGGCGGCCGCACACCGAGCGCCGCCAACGCCGCATCCTCATCCGCGCGCGTCACGGGCCGATTGCGGATCGCGGGCATCGCCGCCAGCCGCGCCGCATCCGGCACGTCCAGCGTGATCGTCCGCCGCCCATCGAGCCGCCGCGCCAGGCCCACGGGGGCGAGCACCCGGCGCCGGCGGACCGCGCGCCGCCGCGCGCCGTCCCCGAGCACGATCGCGAGATAGCGGACCCGCCGGCTCTTCGGATCCACCAGCAGCTGCTCCACCGTGCCCACACGGGTCCCATCTCCCGCGAGCACGTCCCATCCGCGCACATCCTGGTGCGCATCACGAAGCCGGAACCCGCGCAGCTCTCGCGCCGCGATCAGGCCCGACACTCTGTCTCCCATACGTTCCCCCTGGATGTGGTGGCGTCCACGTGGCCTCACCGTAGATACGTCATGCGGCCGCGCCCGACAAGTGCCTGACGAGTGACGTCGTGCGGCGCTCGTGCCGTGTGGCCACCATCGCCCGTCACCCCCGCAGCACTCTCCGCTTCGCGAGCACCTCGTCCAACGCGTACGCGCCCGGGCCCGACAGTAGGATTGCGACGAGCGCGATGAACAGCGTGAGCTCGTACTCGGCGCCCCGCGGCGCGAAGAAGCCTCCCTTCGCCCTCACGAGCACGATCGCGAAGAACATCTCGATGGCGAGCAGCACGGCACCGATCCGCGTGAGCACGCCGAGGATCAGCGCGATCCCGCCGAATACCTCGAAGATCGTGGCGAGCGTCGCCAGCAGTGCCGGCAGCGGCACCCGCATCTGGGTGAACGCCCCGGTGGTGCCGGCGATCCCGAACACGAACAGCTTCTGCGACCCGTGCGCGAGAAACACGATCCCGAGGAACACGCGCAGGAGTGCGATCCCCACTCTGGTGCGTGGCACGAGATCGGCAGGCGTGGCGGGACGGGCATTCATGGTGTCCTCCCGGCGTTCGAGCCGCGCAGGCGAGGATGCGCGGGCACACGGTGGATGGCGCATCTCCGGCCGCCGCGGCGCCGGGAGCTGCCCGGCGCCGGACCCGTCCTCATGAACCGATATCCGCCGTCGGGGTTCCGCAAGGGTACCTCCCCCTCCCGCTGTCCGCTCGCCCACGAGTGGTCGCGTCCGCTACGGCTGACTTTGACTCCTCCGATACCCACCCCTAACATTCGCTGAACCATCAACTCGCTCCCCCGAGCGGTGTCGCGGGCGTACGCGGCATCGCGAGCCGGACCGCGCACGCCCTTCGCCGGACGCATAGAGGTCGCAGTATGCCCAACGGGAGGTTGGATCCCCGGAGCGCCGTCTCCTCGCAGGAGTACGACGCCCTCGCCGGGCAGTTGCTCCAGGCGACCCGCGACGCCGTCGCCGCCACGCACGAGATCCTCGGCGTGATCGACGTCGACCTTCCGAAGCGCGCGGCGTTCCTCGCCCGCGACCAGCGCACGGGACGTCTCGCGATGCTCGTGCTCGAGCGCGACGAGCAGACTCCCGATTCGGCACCGGATTACGCGATGACCGAGGCCACCGTGCTCGATGCCTCCGTCCCCGCGCCTCCGCAGAGCTGCCCCGAGTGCCACGCCTCGCTCCTGGGGTGGGAGCCGCGCTGCGCGAATTGCGGCACCGATGTGAGTGGTCCCGGCGAGGACGAGCGCTCGGGGCGGTCGGAAGCCGAGATCACGGAGCTGGTCCGGCGCGAGGCGGGACCGCAGTACGAGGTGCTCGGCGCGATGCGCAGGGCGACGGGGGGCGGGCTGGTGCACTTCGCGCGCGCACGGAACACCGGCGCGCTGGTGCTCATGCATCTGCGCGAGACGCGCGCTGGCTCCGGCGAGCACCTGCTCGTGCTCGCGCCCGTGCGGGGCGCACCGCTCGCTGCGGATGATTTCCAGACGATGCTCCCCCCCGCACAGCGCGATACCGGTGATCCGCGCCGCTCCGGCTCGCGCGAGAGCCGGGCGCGCGGCTCCTCCGATGCGTGGGCGCTCGTGGGGCGCGTGCTCGCCGGCCGGTACGAGATCCTCCACCGCCTGGGAGAGGGTGGGATGGGCGAGGTGTATCTGGCCGAGCACCTCAAGATGAAGCGGCGCGATGCGATCAAGGTGATGCGCCCCTCCCTCCTCGACGATCAGGAGGCGGTGGACCGGTTCACCACCGAGGCGTACAACGCGAGTCGCATCTCCCACCAGAACGTGGCCACCGTGTACGACTTCGGCGAGACGGCCGAGGGGGTGGTCTTCATCGCGATGGAGTACGTGCCGGGACGCACGCTCTCCGACGTGCTGGCGGATGAAGGAGCGCTCGCGCCCGAGCGTGCGGTGGCGATCGCCCGGCAGGTCGCCGAGGGACTCGGCGCCGCGCACGATCTCGGGATCGTGCACCGGGATCTCAAGCCGGACAACATCATGGTCGTACGGCGGCGCGACGGCGTGGAGCGCGTGAAGGTGGTGGATTTCGGCATCGCCAAGGCGATGCAGAGCGCGCACGGTCGCCGGACGCGCACGGGGTTCGTGCTCGGCACGCCCGCGTACATGAGTCCGGAGCAGCTCACCGGCGACCCCATCGACGGCCGGAGCGACCTGTACAGCCTGGGCTGCATCCTGTACGAGATGCTCACCGGCGAGGCGACGTTCGGGAAGGAGAGTGGCGAGCGGCTGATCAACCGGCGCCTCACGTCACGTCCCCCGCACCCGCGGCAGGTGAATCCACGCGTGCCCCGGGCGCTGGACGAGATCGTGGCGCGCGCGCTGGCCCGCCGCCCGGTGGAGCGCTACCAGACGGCGGCGGAGCTCAGCTCGGAGCTCGCGACGGCGCTCACGCGCTCCGGCGGATGGCGGCGATTCGTTCCCGGCGGCTGGCGAGGGGATCGTCCGGAGCGGACGCCCTCCAGTGGCATTCCGACGTCGGGCGCGGTGGCGAGTCCTGCGGCGCACCCGAGCGGTAGTCGCCCCACGGTGCGGCTGTCGCCGAAGTCTCCGGCGGTCGCCCAGCCCAGGACCTCACCGTCATCGGGCGCCACGGCGCCCCGGCAGCCGATCGTCGGCGGCGTGTCTCCGGCCGATGAGCCGGCGCTCCCGCTCACGATGGCGATGGACCGCGATGCCGTGCCCGTCATCCCCCCGGCTCCCATCGCGCCCCCTCCAGCGTGGATCGGCGATGAGCGCATCGAGCCGCTGCCGGAGGACGCACCGCTCGCGCACCCCACGCACCGCGTGGCGGCCGCCGCGATCCTGCTCCTGGTGCTCCTGGCCGGGGCGGGCTACCTCGTCGCGCGGAATCGCCGCGCGGAGCCGGCACGGCTGGCCAGCGCGGGGAGCCAGGTGGGGCAGATCCAGCCGGTACCCATCGCGCCGGAGCCCGCCGCGACGCCGGCCGGCCAGCAGGCCGCCGGCGACATCGCGACGCCGCCCCCGGCGGCATCCGCGCGCTCGTCAGGCGCGGTGGGTGATCGCGCCGCGCGTGGCGGCGGTGGCGCGGCGTCGGCGCCTCCCGCATCGGACACGATCGCGCCCGCCACGGGGCGACGCGCATCGGCGCGCGCTGGCACGCACGCCGCGGCGGCGCGCGACAGCGCCCTGCCCGTGGGTGGCGGCGCGGGCACCACGGCATCATCGCCCGCCCCGGCAACTCCATCGGAGACGAGCGCCGGGGAGAGCACGGCACGAAGCACGGACAGCGCCGCGCCGAGTCCGACAAGCGGAGCGCAGCCCACCGCCGCGTCGTCGCTGGACACGGCATCGCCATCGGCCGCGAGCGACAGCACGGCCCTCCCACCGTCGCCCTTCTCCGCGTTCAATCCCGACTCGACGTACGCGGAGTGGGAGGTGCAGACGCCGGCACAGGAGCGCGACGGCAACGTGCGCCCGGGCTATCGCGTGTCGCTCCGCCGCCCCGGCATCCGGGACACCATCTCGGTGCAGTACGTCGTCGACACGAGCGGCGTGATCGACACGAGCAGCGTCAAGCTGCTCCGCTCCACCACCGGGCCGAACATCGCGGAGTTCCGGGACTCGTTGCTCGCCATCCTGCCGAGCTGGCGCTACACGCCGGCCCAGGTGAAGGGGCACAAGGTGCGGGAGCGGCTGACGATGCTCTTCATCTACTGAGCCCGGGCCGCTCCTCGCCCGGCATCGCGCGATCGCTCAGAGCTTCGCGCCCTTCATCTGCTGCGCCCCCTGCGCGCCCGCGGCGCGCTCCGCGCCGTGCGCGTACGGGTGCTCCGCGGTCTTCTCCTGGGCGATCACCGTATCCACCGTGGGCACGCCGCGGAGCGCGCGCTCGATCGACTCGCGCGTCGCCCGATAGTTGTTGTCGAAGATCTTCTGGTCGTCGCTGGCATCCCAGTGGATGAACACGCCCGCGAGGACGCAGAGATCGTTCGCGCGGTCCCGGGGGATCACGCCGGCTTCCACGGAGTCCACCACGGCGCGCGCGACGGCGGCCTGCGCGGGACCGAACATCTGCACCGCCTGCTTGGCGCCCTTGATCGTGACCTTGTTGAAGAGGATCGTGTCCGGCTTGGCGGGAAGGTTGGGCGTGATCACCGCCAGGAGCGCATTGAAGCCCTCCTTCTGGTTCGTGAGGGCGTGCGTGAACGCCAGGCCGGCCGGTCCCGACTTGGAGCCGATGATGAGGTCGATGTGCGCGACCTCGTTGCCGTCGCCGACCAGCGACTCGCCGATGAAGAAGTCTGCGGGCATGTTCGTTCCTCCATTGGAGCGGAACGCGCGCCAGGGGGCGAGAGCCATCGGAAGTCGCGAGGGCGCGCGTGTGATGCGGGCACGCGTCCCATGAACGCGGCACGATCCGTACCCCACCGCGGCATCGCTGCCATGGTCATCGGGAAGCGACGGTACGCGCCCGTGATCCCGCCTCCGAGGTGCGCTCTCCATTGTCCCGGCGCCGGCTTCCCCACCGGGGACGGCACATGGCGGGGTGGGCACGTCGCTTGCGCGCACTTCCTGGATGGATGCCGGCGGCACGTACGGTCCGCTGGCTTCACCAGCGAGAGAACAGGAGATGGCCAACCGTCGGGATGACCACCACCAGCAGCGCCGCTCCGACCCGCGAGCGGAGACCAGCGACTCCGAGCGGCGCGATGGACGCGGGCCGAAGGGCCGCCAGAAGGGACCGCAGGACCACGCCGAAGGGCAGCACGGCTCGAAGACGCACGCGCGCTTCATCGAGCAGCTCCACGAGGGACGGCACGAGGAGCCGGCGACGGAGCGCGCGGAGCACGAGCGGGACCAGGCGGCGTACCAGGGGAAGCGGCGGCTGGTGGAGGATCGCCAGCAGCACGACGAGGCGGAGAAGAACAGCGAGCACACGCGGCTCTTCGTCGAGCACAAGCGCGGCCGCGATGACGGCCCGAGCGACAACTCGGGGAACCTGCACGGCGTGCTCGGGCACCGCGAGCACCGGGCGGACTACAAGATCCGAGGACCGGACGGGCTGGAGGTGAAGGAGTGAGCCTGACGAGTCGTGTCGTCAGGCAGAATCGCCCGCCAACGCGGCTCTGGCGGCGCCGAGCCGCACCGCTTCCAGGCGAGCGCGCTGCTCCTCGGCCCGGCGCGCGAGCGCGTCGTAATCGGTGCCGCGCAGCGCCGGGTCGCGCTCCGCCGCCGCGGCGAGCGCGCACCACAGCGCGACCTTGCCGTGGATCCCCGTCCCCAGCGTCTCCAGTGCCTCCAACAGGCGCAGTGGACCGCCGGAGGGATCGTCGAGCCGCAACTTGAGCCGTACAGCCCGCTCCGCCAGCCAGGCCGTCGTCTGCCGAGTCGCGCTGCGGTCGACGTGCAGCCGGTCCATGAGCGACTCCAGCGTCCGGCGATCCGCCTCGACGTCCGCGCGCAACTCGGCGAAGAAGCGCGCCATGGAGGGATCATCCTCGCCGTACGCCTTCTCGAGATGCTCCATGAGCTCGAGGGCGGCCACGGCGCCGGCGAGGTGATCGTTCAGGTAGGTCGTGCGGTGCGCATCGGACATCGCGGGCTCCTCCCGCGCGTCCGCTCGTGCACCACGCGTGCCGCCGACGCCACGGCCGAGTCCGCACGGCCCCGCAATCGTGAAGAAGCTCGGTATGGCCCGGCATCGGCCGATCCGCCACATTGTCATCATGCGGTGACCGCCGGTGGCACGATGCCGCCGGCTGCCGCACGTTCGGTCACCGTCTCGCCAGCGGGGAGGCTACCGTGCAGCGATCCTTCGGCGTCCGAGATCTCATCGCCCTCGTCATTCTCGCGCTCATCGTGACGGCGTGCGGGAGCAGCGATTCCTCGACGGGGCCCGGCCTCACGGCCGCGGACGTGGCCGGCACCTACGACCTCGTCTCGATCACCTTTCCGCAGTCGCCCCCACTCGGCCCGCCCGAGGCGAGCGGCGTCCTCACGCTCTCCCTGTCCAATTACAAGGTGGACCTGCAACTGCCCCCTCCTACCGGCGCGGTGACCGACAGCGGCACCTACACGGTGTCGGGGAGCCAGTGGACGCAGTCGTCGATGGTGGAGAACGTCCAGTCGACGGGAACGGCGTCGCTCTCCCACGACACGCTGTACGTGACCGTCACCACCGCCGGCCAGCAGGTCGCGAACGTCTGGAAGCGGCGGTAGCTCGCTCCCGCGGTACGGCATGACGGCCCTGCACTCCGCGAGCGCCCCACGCCGCGCGGCGCTCGCCGCCGCGGGGGCCGCGCTCGTGTCCCTCGGCGCGCTCGGGCGCACGCTTCGCGCGCAGGACTCGAGCGCCACCCCGGCGACGCTGCGCGGAGTCGTCTCCGATGCGCGCACCGGCCACCCGCTCGGCGACGCCACCGTGATCGTGGCGGGCACGCTGCTCCGTACCCGCACGAGCGTGCGGGGGGAGTACCGCGTGAGCGGGGTTCCGCCGGGGCGCCGCATGGTGCGCGTGCTCCGCATCGGCTATCGAAGCGCCACGCGCGAGTTCGTGGCTCCCTCGGCGGACACCGTCCAGGTGGATGTCGCGATGCCCCCCGTCGCGGTGCAGCTCGCGCCGGTGACGGTCACCTCCAGCCGTGTGGAGCACCGCGTGGGTGACGTGCCGGCGAGCGAGGCGGTCATGAGCGGCGCGGAGGTCGCCCGCAGGAACGTCATCACGCTCGATCAGGCGCTCCCGTTCGTGCCGGGAGTGCTCTTCAACCACGGTGATGTGGACATTCGCGGGGCGTCCGGGCTCGCCGGCGGCGTGGGCAGCCGCGTGCTCGTGTTGCTCGACGGCCACCCGGTGCTCACCGCCGATGGCGGCGAGGTGGACTTCGCGAGCCTTCCCCTGCTGGACGTCGATCGCGTCGAGGTGGTGAAGGGCGCGTACTCCGCGCTCTACGGGAGCAACGCACTGGGCGGTGTGGTGAACGTCGTCACGAGTCCCGTCGGGGACGAGGCGGAGACGGTGGTGAGCGCGCACTACGGGGCCTTCGCGCCGCCGTCGCGCTACCGGTTCACCGGCCGGCGACTCGACTTCAGCGGGCTCGCGCTGCAGCACTCCCGGCGCGTCGGCGATGTGGGCGTCCGCCTTCTCGTCGACCGTGAGACCTCCGACGGGTTCCGCCAGGATGACCGGTCGGACCGGTGGCTGCTCCGGGGCAAGGTGGAGCTGCCCTCGCCCGCGACGCGACCATCGTTCGCCTACGCCGTCTACTCGGCCGAGGACGATGGCAACTTCTTCGCGTGGCGCGACGCCGGGCATCCGTACGAGGTTCCCCCGGCGACGGCCGACGACTGGGCCCGCAACTCCAAGCTCAGCGTCGGGGCCACCCTCGTTCCGGTGGCGACGGGCTCGCGCCTCGTGGAGGTGACACCGTACCTCGAGCGCGATGCGACGCAGAACCACTTCCATGGCGGCGCCGACTCCACGGACTATCACCGCGCCACGAAGGTCGGTACCGGCGTGCAGCTCTCGTTGCTCCCCCGCGGCGGACGCACGCTGACCCTGGGCGCCGAAGTGGGGCACACGCTCATCTCGTCGAACTTTCTCGGCCGGGCGGCGGCGGACACCTCCACGCGTTTCGTCGGCCACCCCACGCTCGACGACGGGGGCATCTTCGCGCAGGCGGAGCTGCCCGCGACGCACGGCGTGAGCGGGGCCATCGGCGCCCGCCTCGATGCGCACCGGGCCACCGGTTCGCGCGCGGACGTCTCGCTGAGTCCGAAAGCGGGCGTGCTGTATCGCCCCGTGCCCTGGCTCGCGGCACGTGCATCCATCGCGCACGGCTACCGCGCGCCGAGCGCGATCGAGCAGTTCGTCTCGACCACACAGCAGGGCTTCCACGTGATCCCCAATCCGGACCTGCACGGCGAGACCGCCTGGTCGGCGGAGATCGGCGCCACCGGGACGCCGTGGGACTGGCTGTGGCTGGATGCGGCGCTCTTCCAGAGCGAGTATCGCGGCCTGATCGCGCCCGCGTCGGCGCCCGCGCAGCCGTTCGTCTTCCAGTTCCGCAACGTGCAACGCGCGCGCGTGCGCGGGGTGGACCTGTCGGTGAAGGCCGCGATCCGCGGCGGGGCGGTCACCACGCAGCTCAGCTACGTCTACGTCGACTCGCGAGATCTCGACACGCACCTGGCCCTCCCGTACCGCTCCCGGCACAACCTCACCGGCTCCGTGGACGTGCTCGGGGGGTTGCTCGGTGTGGACGTCCGCTACCGGAGCCGCGTGCAGGAGGTGCTCGTCTATCCACTGGATCCGCGTGGCGCGTTCACCGTGGTGGATGTCCGTGCCGCGTACCGGGTGCTGGGCACGACCCTGCAGGCCCGCGTGGCGAACGCGCTGCAGGCATCGTACGTGGACGTGATGGAGCGCACGCTCGGCCCGCCGCGGAGCGTGCTGCTCACGGCGATGCGGACGTTCTGAGCGAGCGCCGTCTCACCGCGCCGCGCGTGCTCGGGCGCGCTACCTGCCCCCGATCACGAGGCCGAAGGTCACCGGAACCAGGCGGGTCCTCGTACGGGGAGTGTAGACGTAGAGATAACGCGCCTCGAGAAAGGCGCCCACGCCGCCAGTCTCCGCGCGCAGACCGACACCACCGTTGAGCGCGAACCGTGAGTGGGACGTGATCGTCGCGGCCCGCGCGATGCTCGGGCTGCTGGCGATGCTGCTCTTCGTGCCGTAGAGTCCGGGCCCGCCGATCAGGTACGGCCGGAAGGGCAGCCGTCCCGGCACAGTCAGGATCACATCGAGATCGCCCCCCCAGAGCTGGAACGATCCGGTCGCCGTGGCGCCGGATGGCTTCAAGCGCTGGTACGAGCCAGCGACCCGCAGTCCGAGCGGAAAGCTCGGCACCGTGAAGTCGATCACCGTCCCGGCCGTCCACCCCGCGTCCATCCCCCGCGCGGTGGTCGAGACCGGGAAGGTCGCGCCGCCGAACACGCCGAGCTTCAGCCCGCCCGACGACCCCTTTTCGCCTCGGTGTTCACGGCACGCGTGCCGCTCCGCGTGCCCGCGGCACTCGTGCCGCCGCCAGCGTCCGCCCTGTGCCGCTGCCGATGGCGCGAGCGCGGCTCCGAGTCCAGCCGCGATGGCGACCGCCACCACGCACCGTGACATGCGACGTGCCTGCTTCATACGACGCCCCTCCTGCGCCGTGCCCGCGCGGGCGCTCGGCCCGGCCTCCCGGCGCGACTCCGACGAACCGCTTGTTCGCATTCGGCGTGCCCGGAGCGGAGCGGCGCGCAGTCAGCGTGCGTCCGTGCGCGGTGCCTCGAGCACGGCGCGCAGCGCGTCGGCGAGCGCGTCGGCCGTGAATGGCTTCTGGAGGAAGCGCGTCTCCGACTCGGGGAAGCCGCGGCGGACGATCTCGTCGTCGGTGTAGCCGGACATGTAGAGCACGCGGAGCTCCGGGCGCGAGGCCGCGAGTTGCTCCGCGAGGGCGCTGCCGCTCATGTCCGGCATCACCACGTCCGTCAGCAGCAGGTCGATCGGGCCCGCGTGCGCGGCCGCGCGGCCGAGCGCCGAGAGCCCATCGGATGCATCGAGCACCGTGTAGCCCTGCGCCTCGAGGATGCGCCGCGTCAACGTCCGCACCGAGTCCTCGTCCTCCACCAAGAGCACGGTCTCGGTGCCGCGCGGTCGGGCCCCCGGCGCCGAGGCGACCGGGAGCGGCCGGCCGGACCCCGACACCCGGGGCAGGTAGAGCGTGAACCGCGTCCCCCGACCCGGCTCGCTCTCCACGCCAATGTGGCCACCGGACTGCTTCACGATGCCGTACGCCGTCGGCAGACCGAGTCCGGTCCCCTTCCCCGTGGGCTTCGTGGTGAAGAAGGGCTCGAAGACGCGCGCCTGCACCTCGCGGGTCATCCCGCATCCGGTGTCCGTGACCGCCAGCGACACGTACGGACCGGGCGCCATCCCCGCGGGAAGCCCTCGCTCGCCCTCGACGATGTCGGCGTTCGCGGTGGAGATCACGAGCGTGCCTCCCTCGGGCATCGCATCACGCGCGTTGAGGGCGAGATTCACGAGCACCTGCTCGATCTGCCCGGGATCGGCCAGGACGAGGCCGAGCGATGGCGAGAGGCGGATCAGGATCCCGATGTCCTCGCCGATGAGCCGGCGCAGCATCGGCTCGAGCCCGGAGACGACCACGTTCAGGTCGAGGACTCTGGGCTGGAGGAGCTGCTTCCTGCTGAACGCCAGGAGCTGGCGAGTGAGCACCGCCGCGCGCGACGACGCCTTCTGGATCTCCTCCAGGTCGGCGTGGAGCGGGTGCGTGATGCTGAGCGACTCGAGCGCCAGCTCGGCGTGCACCTTGATCACCGTGAGCAGGTTGTTGAAGTCGTGCGCCACGCCGCCGGCGAGCTGCCCCACCGCTTCCATCTTCTGCGACTGCCTGAGCTGCGCTTCCAGCTCGCGGTGGCGCGACTCATCGGAGATCGCGCCGATCATCCGCGTGGGCCGCCCCGTGCCGTCGCGCACGATGTGCGCGCGCTCGAGCACCAGCGCGTAGCTCCCGTCGCCGCGCCGCATCCGGTACTCCGCGCCCCAGACGGCGTTCCTGGATGCGAGCGTCGCGTGGAGGTCGGCGAGCGTGGCGACGCGGTCTTCCGGATGGAGCTGCGCCTCCCACCACGCGATTCCCGCCCCGACGTCGGTCGGCGCATGCCCGAGGACGGTCTCGAGCGCCTCCCCCCAGTAGAGGGTGTCGGCGCGCGGGTCCCAGTCGAACACCACGTCGTTCGTCGCGCGCGTGGCGAGCCGGTAGCGCTCCTCGCTCTCGCGGAGCCGCGCCTCGCCGAGCTTGCGCGTGGTGATGTCCTGCATCTGGGAGACGAAGTACATCGGCACCCCCACCGCGTCGCGCACGAGCACGGCATTGAGCGCCACCCACACCCCATGCCCGTCGCGGTGGATGTAGCGCTTCTCGAACTGGCAGCAGTCGATCCTACCGGCGAGCGCGTCGCGGAGGATCTCCATGCTGGCGTCGAGATCGGCGGGCTCGGTGAACGACTGGAAGGTGCGGCCCAGCAGCTCCGATTCCTCGTAGCCGAGGATCTCGCACAGCGCGCGGTTCACGCGCAGCCACCGCCCCTCGGGGCTGGTGATCGTCATGCCGATGCCGGCGTGATCGAACGCCCCGCGGAAGCGCGCCTCGCTCTCGCGCAGCGCCTCCGCCAGCGCCCGCTCGGCCTGGAGGTGCGCGGTGGCCCGGCGCAGCGAGTCGCGCTGGCGCAGCTCCTGGCCGATCGCGTAGGCGGCATGCGCCACCACCAGCAGCCGCTCGGGCGTGCTCTGCTCGGCCGTGGTGGAGAAGTCGATCGCGCCGATCACCTCCCCGGCCGATCCGCGCACCGGCGCGCCAGTGCAGGTGTAGCCGTGATACGCGCGCGCGAAGTGCTCCGCGCCCTCCACCGCCACCGGCTCTCCGGTCACGAGCGCGGTACCGGCGCCGTTCGTCCCCGTGTGCGCCTCCGACCAGTCGAAGCCCGGCATCCCGACGGTGCGGATCGCCTCCGAATCGGTGCCCGTGGAATGGACCACGATCCCGTCGCAATCCACGAGGTAGGTGAGATGCGGGACGCTGGCGTAGACGGAGGAGAGCCATTCGAGGTGCGGGCGCGCCACCTCGATCAGCTCCGCGCTCGCCTCGCGCCGGCAGGCCAGCTCCTCGTCCGACACGCGACGCAGCGAGACCTGCGTGGGCTTCGGATCGAGCCCCGCATCCCGACACCGGCGCCACGACTCGAGAATGATCGGGCGCAGCGCCGCGTCGGCGGATAGATCGCCGACGAAGCGCTCCCACTGGATGAGCACATCGCCCATCGACTTCGGAGGAGATTGCACATCTGCCACGGCTAGCGGCTCCGGTGGTCGTTTGTGCTCTCGCGACGTGCGCGACGGCGGCGGCGACTCTCGCCGCGCCGATTCGTGCCCGCCGAAATGTCTCGATCGGAAGCACCGCTGGCAACCCGCGCGGCGATGGCGCGGCGACTCACTTTCGGCGCGCGGAGAGCGTCTCTGGCATGCGGAGGACGACGACTACCCCCGAGAGCGCGGTGAGTGCGCCGACCGCCGCCGTTGCGGCCCGTACCCCGAACGCATCCGCCAGCACGCCGGCGACGAGCGCGCCGACGAAGTACCCGAGGTCGCGCCAGAAGCGGTAGATCCCCACCGCCGTGCCGCGCCACGCGGCAGGCGCCACATCGCCCACGGCCGCGAGCAGCGTGGGATACACCATCGCCGTGCCGAGTCCGAGCACGATCGCCGCCACCAGCCACGGCGCGAAGCCGTGCGCCGATGCCGTCCCCCACAGCGCCAGTCCCTGCAGGAGCATCCCGCCCGCGATGAGCCACTTGCGCCCCCAGCGATCGGAGAGCGCGCCCGTCCCCAGTTGCGCGATCCCCCACGTGGCGGGGTACGCGAACGCCAGCACGCCGATCTGACGGAGGGAGAGCCCCGCCCCGGCGAACAGGAGGGGGAACAGCCCCCACGCCACGCCATCGTTCAGGTTGTTCGCCAGCCCCGCCTGGCTCGCGGTCGAGAGCGCGGGATCGCGCCAGCTCACGCGCGCGATGAGATCGCGAAGGCCGGGCGGCGCGGCGCTCCCGGCTCGCGCACTGCCCCGCGTGCGGGCGTCGTGCGCGCCCGCCTCGTGCCGGACGTGGGACATGGTGTCGCGGACGAAGAAGAGGGACAGCCCGAGCCCCAGCGCCGCGAACGCGATGCCCAGGTAGAAGGGTTCCGGACGCAGCCCGTGGCGCGCGGCGATGAGACCCGACGCGAGTGCCGCCAGGGCGACCGCGAGGTATCCCGCGAACTCGTTGAGTCCCATCGCCAGCCCCCGGCGCGCCGCGCCCACGAGGTCGATCTTCATGATCACCGTCGTGGACCACGCGAGCCCCTGGTTCACGCCGAGGAGCACGTTCGCGAGCACGATCCACCGCCAGGCCGGCGCCCAGATCACGAGGAAGGGCACGGGGACGCCGGCGAGCCAGCCAGCCACGAGCACGTGCTTGCGCCCGAAGCGGTCGCCCAGACGGCCGGCGGCGGCGTTGGTGATCGCCTTCACGATGCCGAAGGTCGCGATGAAGGAGAGCGCCGCGCTCCGGGAGGCGAGGCCGAAGTCGTGCTGGGCGATCAGCGGCAGCACCGCGCGCTCGAGCCCCACCATGGCGCCCACGAACGCGTTCACGAGCACGAGGAGCCAGAACTGCCGCCAGTTCGCGCGGAGGCCGAGCACGGGCGCCGCGGCCGGCGCGTACGCGCGCTCCGCGCTCACAGGACCTGTGCCTCCCACGACGCGAGCAGGCGCTCGAACCATCCGGAGCGCGGCAGCAGCCGGTCGAGATCACTCACGGAATCGACCCAGCTCGCCGACGCGACGAGGTACACGAAGTCGAACGCCGCCGTGAGCGTCGCGCGCCCCGCCACCAGGCAGAGCACTTCCCCGTTGTGCGTGCGCGAGAGGTCGTCTTCGTTGTGCGAGCCGACGGTGAGGTAGAGCACCTCGCCGCGATGCGCCGCCGAGGCGCGCGCGGCGGGCGCCCGGTCGAGCGGCGCGAGCATGCCGACCGAGAACGCCGGAGGGAGCCGGCGCGACGGCGCGCGGCTGCTCGCCACGCGCGCCACCGCGTACGCGGTGAGCACGGAGTCCCACTCGGGAAGCGCCAACATCGTGCGCAGCGCACTCGCGCTGGCGAAGAGCTGCGTTTTGAGGTGCAGCTTGGGATGAGCGGAGTCCCCGGGCGCATCGGCCACCGGCATGCCGAGGCGGAGCCGGCGAAAGAGGCTGTCCGGTCGCTCGAGCACATCGTACAGCTCGGGGCGGAAGGGGAACTCCTCACGCACGAACCGGTTCCGCCTCAGGTGGACCGCCAGCTCCCGCAGGCGGCCGATGACGTCCCGTGTCGCCACCACGTTGTGAAACAGTCCCGTGCGCAGCCGGCCATCCACGGCGGCGAGCTGTCCCCTCCACACGCCGCGCATCCGGATCAGCCCCTCGAGCACGTCGCGTGTCGTCGCGAGCTGCAGGTACGGGGGACCGGGGAAGTTCGCGCGCGTGGGCGCCATCACCATCACGTGACAACCCCTGAGGGCGCTCCCGAGCAGCATCGATGCCCAGACGTGACTCCCCCAGAACGGGCTCGGCGCGACGATGCGGCTCCCCGCCGGCATGAGCGTGTACAGCGTGGCCTTGAGCGCACTCGCGTGCTTGTCGAGATAGCCCGTGCCGTTCTGCGCGACGAGAACCCGCGCGGTCCAACCCGCGCGCACGAGCGAGTCGACGCGCGCCTCGCCGGTCGCTCGCGTCGCCGCCGACCGGAGCACCGCGGGGATCTGCTCGTCGCGGAAGCCCTGCGACCGCAGCAGGTCGGCGGCATCGCGGCGCAGCGCGAGCACGCCGGGGCCCCGCACCACGAGCGTGCGGTCCTCCCAACCGGCGTTCTCGTACTCCTCGCCCACGCCTTCCCCCGTGAACAGCGCGCCGCCGCGGGCCGGGTGGTGCTCGTCGACGTCCCAGAACACGATCTTGCGGTGATCGCGCATCCAGTTGTCGGAGAGCGACTCGCGCAGGTCGTTGGGGACCAGGCGCGGTCCGGAAAAGGCGGGATCGGCGGGGTTCGTGATGCTCACTCGCACGCTCATCACGTTGGTGAGCCACCGCGACCCGCGGCGTCGCGCCTCCGCCTGCAGCGCCGCCGACCCGGCCACCGCCGCGCGCAGCGAGTCGAGCGCCGCACGCAGCTCGGCATCGCCGCCACGCGGCACCGGCGGCATGCGGACGCGATGGTGCAGCGGATCCTCCAGCACCGACATCCAGCGGCGTCCCTTCTTGGCGGAGTAGAACCACTGGTCGAGGAAGATCATGAATCTCGGCAGCGAGCGTGCGTGGTCGAACGCGCGCGCCCCCCGCGTGAGCGCGTCGAGATAGGCGAGGACGGTGCGGAACGCAATGGAGTCCGGCGCGCCGGACGGTGTCACGCCGGCGAAGTCGTGCGTCCAGAGCACGTGATACGAGCGCGTGTCGCGGATCGACTCGCGCAGGGCACGGCTGAAGGCCTCGGGCGGCAGAAACGCGACGTCGTTGCCGGGCTGGAGGTCGCGCCCCACCACCCGCTCCACCACTCGATCGATCTTCGCCTGCGTGTCGTAGTCCTCGGGGCGGAGCGCGAGCTGGAGCGGGATCCACACATCGCGGCTGTCTCCCCAGCGGTGCCTCGCCGCGGCGGCCACCTCGCGCACGACATCGAGCACTCGCGCGAAGACGGCCGATGCGGCCTCGCGCTCGCGCTCGTCCGTCGCGTGGTCGTCCGGCAGCGACCGCGTGAACCGGTCGGCCGCGCGCGTGGAGAGTGCGGCGAGCACCGACGGATCGCGAAAGCGACCGTAGTACGCGTCGTAGGGGATCAGCACCTCGTCCAGGAGGATGCCGCGCGCGCGGGCCGCCACCGCGGCCCCGCGCGCCGTGCCCGGCGCGACGGCGGCGAAGGCGGCCACCAGTGCGCGGTGGTAGGCATCGATCTCGATCGGGAACGAGTGCCCGCGCGGATAGTCGGCATCGCGCTCGCTCATCCGCGCGGCGGCGCGCCGCATGTCGCGCAGCCACCCGCGGCTGCGCGGGCGGAACGCCGGCGTGGTGAGCACGTCGATGGCCAGCGCGGCGCGGCGCAGCCTGGCGATCGCCTGCTCCGCCCGCGCGTCATCACTCCCCGGCGCGCGCCTCGCGCGCGCCGGCACGTTCGCGGGCGGATGCACGTCCGTGTCGTGCGGGCGTGTGCGCCCGGCCCAGGGCTGCAGCAGCGGCAGTGTGGCACCGAACGCCCAGGAGCTGCGCCCCGCTCGCCGCAACCACTCCAGGCGAAGCTCGCTCCCGCCGCCGAACACGCCGCCTCGCCGCACTGGCTCCGTGATCGTGAGCACGAAGCTCGCCCGGCGACCGGTGAACGATACGTCGCTCCCCACCCCCAGGCGGAGGACGCGGGCGGTCGCCAGGAGCCGGGCGCCCCCGTCCGCCGCGCCGCCCACCGTCCCGACGTACCCTTCGGCGGCGATCCCGAGCACGCCTACCACTGGTTGGATGAGCCCACGGTCGACGCCGACCACCAGGCGCGCGGCGCCCCTGCTCCCACCCGCGCGGCGGTCCCATCCGCCCACGACGCCGGCATACGGGTAGTACGGGCTCGGCTGCCCCATGGACACGATCGGAGCCAACGAATCCCCTTCGCTGCGCGGAACCGTCTGCGCGCGCGCCGGGAGCACGATCGCGCACGCGGCGACGACGGCAGCGGCGCGCGCGGGCCAGTGCCGCATCATGTCTCCATCTCGCACCACCGGGTGGTCGGGCGCTCCTAGATAGAGCGTCCCTCCCCGCGCCGCAAGCAGCGCACGGAAACGGGACGGGTGGCGAGATGGAGGGTGATGGGACATGGTGGTCCAGCCACCATGTCCCATCACCTCACCGCCGCTTCCCCGGTTCGTAGCTTCCGACCGGCGCCCGGAAGGGGATGGCGATCCGGTTCCAGCCGTTGATGGTCACCACGGCCAGCGTGAGCGCCACCAACTCCTGCTCGTCGAAGTGCGCGCGCACTTCCTCGTACACGTCGTCCGGCGCGCCCGTGCGCGCGATGTCGGTCAACGCCTCGGCCCACGCGAGCGCCGCGCGCTCGCGCGCCGTGAAGAACGGCGTCTCCCGCCAGACGGGCACCGCGTACAGCCGTTGCTCCGTCTCGCCGGCGTGGCGTGCGTCCTTGGTGTGCATGTCGATGCAGTACGCGCACCCGTTCATGTACGACGCGCGGATCTTGATGAGCTCGTAGAGCGAGTGCTCGAGCCCGGACGAGCGCACGTATTCCTCGAGTCCGAGCATGGCCTTGTACGCCTTGGGATCCACGCGTGTGAAGTCGATGCGCGGCGGATGGGGCTGCACGGTGGCTGCGGCGCCGTCACGCGCTGGCGCCGTCGTGGTCATCGTCGTGTCTTGCATTTCACCTCTCCTGAACGTACGGTCGAGAATGCGACCGCCTCTGCATTCGGCGGCCGCACCTGAGAGACGGCGCGCGCCGCGACGTGTGACAGGCCATGGGCGGGGAATGACGGTGGCCCCGGGCGTGCCGGTCGAGGCTGTCACACGCGCGTCGCCTGGCCGTCTAGATACGACATGACCAGATCCGATGTAGCCGGGGACGTGCGCCCCAACGATGTGATGCGGTACCGCCCGAAGCTGCTCGGGCTCGCCTACCGCATGCTCGGCGACATGGATGACGCCGAGGACGCCGTGCAGGAGGCTTTCCTGCGCTGGCACGAGAGCGACCGGGCCGACATCCGCTCCGCGGAAGCGTGGCTCGTGACCGTGGTCACCCGTATCTCCGTGGACCGCCTGCGACGCGCAGCCACCGAGCGGGCCTCCTACATCGGCCCGTGGCTGCCGGAACCGATCGCCACCGAGCCGCCGAGTACGTATCCCGCTCCGGATCGCGAGGCGGAGCTCGCATCCGACCTCTCGGTGGCGCTGCTCGTCCTGCTCGAGCGACTGGCTCCCGAGGAGCGCGCCGCGTTTCTCCTGCGCGAGGTTTTCGGCACCCCGTACGAGGAGATCGCGCGCATCCTCGACCGGCGGCAGGACGCGGTGCGCCAGATGGTGCATCGCGCCCGCACCCGCGTGCACGAGCAGCGGCCGCGGGTGCCGACGCCCCCCGACCTGCACGAGAAGCTGCTCGAGCGCTTCCTCGCGGCGGTCGCGGCCGACGATGCGCCGGCCCTGCTCGAGCTGCTCGCGCCGGAGGTGGTGTTGGTGACCGACGGCGGCGGCGTGGTCCGTGCCGCACGCAGGGTGATGACCGGAGTGGACGCGGTGGCGCGCACCCTCCTCGCCCTCGCGCGCAAATTCGGCGCGCGCTATACCCGCCGGCTCACCTGGCTCAACGGCCAACCCGCGATCGTCCAGCACGTGGAGGACAGGATCGACAGCGTGATCATGATCGCTCCTGGTGACGACGGGATCGGCGCGGTGTACGTGATACGCAATCCGGAGAAGCTGAGAAGGGTGTTGGCGACGGAGAGTGCGGTAGAATAGGAGCGAGTCTAGGCTCTGGTCGCTAGACCACCGAACAACGCGTGTCGCGTGTAGGGACCTGACGGGCCCTGGAAAATAGGCGCTGGTGGCTGGTCC
>DASTSH010000027.1:0-6025 GCA_035760785.1 Gemmatimonadaceae bacterium
CCGTGGCGACGATCGCCACGGGGCACGCGCGCATCGAGGGCGCGGGGAGGGCGTGTCGCTCACGACCCGGCCGTGCCGAGTGGCGCGCTGCCGAAGTTCACGCTGAAGCGGCGGCACCAGATGGTGACGGTGCGGTAGCGCGCGAGGTCAACGCTCGCCGGCAGCTCGTAGTTCTGGTCGCCGCGGTTCCCCTTGATGCTCCCGAGCTCCACGAACCCCGCGCGCGACACGGTGGCGTCGTCCATCACGTCGGAGGCGGCCACCAGGTACACGTGCACGTCCGGGCCGTTGGACGTCTCGAAGTCGGTGAGGCGGAGGATGCGGCGTCCACCGCCGATCTCGTACACGGTGGCCGTGCCGCGCGTGGCGTGCGCGTTGGAATGGAAGCGGCCGACGGCGATGCTCCGCGCCGTGGGGCGCGACGGCTCGGCCGTCGCGGCCGGCGCCGTCGCCGCCATGGCGGCTTCGAGGCTCTCGTTGACGGTCCGGTCGATGAACAGGCGCTCGGGACGGAAGGCGTACCAGAGGCCGATGGCCGCGATGGCGGCCAGCGCGATGACGATGGTGCGGCGTTGCATGGCGGTCTCCTTGTTCTCGATCTCGTTGCGTGGAGCGCCGGCCGGGCGCGATCGACTGCGCGGGCCAGAACGAGACCTCTCGCGAATAGGTTCCCATCGCGCGACGATGGACGTCGCGCCCACGGCTCAGCGCCAGCCCGCGGGGGCGGCCACCGGCTCGGGAGTCGGCGGCAGCACGGTGGCGCCCGGCATCTCGCGGGCGCGCGCGATGTCCGCGATGCAGCGCGACACCAGCGCGGTCCACCCCGTCTGATGGCTCGCGCCCGCGCCGCGCCCGGTGTCGCCGTGGAAGTACTCGTAGAACAGCAGCAGGTCGCGCCACGCCGGATCGTCCGCGTACCGCCGGTCGTCGCCGTGCACGGGGCGGCGTCCGGCGGCATCGGCGAGGAAGATCGCGGACAGACGGCGCGACAGCTCGCGCGCCACCTGCTGGAGCGTCATGCGGTGGCCGGAGCCGGTGGGGCACTCCACCCGGAGTGCGTCACCGTAAAACTGGTGATAGCGCTCGAGCGCCTCGATGAGCAGGTAGTTGATCGGAAACCAGATCGGCCCGCGCCAGTTCGAGTTGCCGCCGAACAGCCCCGTGTTCCCCTCGGCTGGCACGTAGTCCACGCGGTACTCCATCCCCGCGCCGCGGAAGACGTAGGGCGTCGTCTCGTAGATGCGCGAGACGGAGCGCACGCCGTAGGGAGAGAGCAACTCCCGCTCGTCGAGGACGTAGCGCAGCACGCGCACCAGCCGGTCGCGCGACGGGATGGCGAGCAGCCGTTGCTGCTCCCCCGAGTCGCCCATGCGGGTCATGCACGAGATGTGCTTCGCCAGATCGGCGCGATTCTCGAGGAACCAGCCGGTGCGCTTGGCGAAGCCTGGGAGCTCGCGGATCACGTCCTCGCGCAGGATCTCGCAGGCGAAGAGCGGGATGACCCCCACGAGCGAGCGAATGCGCAGCGGGATGTGCGCGCCGTCGGCGTGGAGCTGGTCGTAGTAGAAGCCGTCCTCCTCGTCCCACAGCCCGGTGCCGCCAAGCGTGTTCATGGCGTCGGTGATGGCCACGAAGTGCTCGAAGAACTTGGAGGCCACGTCCTCGTACGCCGGGTCCTCGCTCGCGAGCTCCAGCGCCATCGAGAGCATGGTCGCGCAGTAGAACGCCATCCATGCGGTACCGTCGGCCTGCTCCAGATGGCCGCCAGTGGGGAGCGGCTGCGAGCGATCGAAGACGCCGATGTTGTCGAGGCCGAGAAAGCCGCCGGCGAACAGGTGGTGTCCCTCGAGGTCCTTCCGGTTGACCCACCAGGTGAAGTTGATGAGCAGCTTGTGGAACGCGCGGGAGAGGAAGGCTCGATCACGCCGGCCGCGGGGGCCGGTCATCTTGTACACGCGCCAGCACGCCCACGCGTGCACGGGCGGGTTCACGTCGCCGAACGCGAACTCGTACGCCGGGATCTGGCCGTTGGGGTGCATGTACCACTCGCGCAGGAGCAGGAGCAGCTGGTGCTTGGCGAAGTGCGGGTCCACGACGCCCATGGCGATCATGTGGAAGGCGATGTCCCACGCCGCGTACCACGGGTACTCCCACTTGTCGGGCATGGAGAGCACGTCGCGGTTGTGGAGGTGCCCCCAGTCGGCGTTGCGCCCCATGCGACGCCTGGCGGGTGGGGCGGGGTGGGCGGGATCGCCCTCGAGCCAGTCGCGCACCACGTAGTGGTAGAACTGCTTGGACCAGAGGAGGCCGGCGTAGCTCTGCCGCATGACGCGCAGCTCGTCGGGCGTCGCCGCCGCTGGGAGCTTCTCGGCGTAGAACGCGTCCGCCTCACGCGCGCGCTCGGCGATCGTCGCGTCGAACCCCACACCGAAGGGGGATGCCGGCGCCTCGGCGCGGGATGAGAGTCGCAGCCGCACGGCGACGGCGCCGCGCGCTGGCACATCGAGCGTGTAGCGCACGGCCGCCTTGGTGCCTCGCTGCGCGGGATTCACCGCATCGGCGCGTCCGGCGATGACGTAATCGTGGAACGCGTCCTTGACGAACGGGCTGCCGTTCGGCGCGCCGTACAGCCGCTCGTAGTTGGTCTCGTTCTCCGTGAACAGCAGCTCCGGCGGCGCGGCGCCGCGCACGGGCTCGGACTCGAGCCGGTACTGGCCGAGCGTCTGGTGCGTCGCGAGCACGCTCGTGGGGCCGGTGGCCGCGAGCGACGGCCTGCCCCAGTAGCCATCGCCACCGCGCCCCAGCGACCAGGTGTTGCGGAACCAGAGCATGGGGAGCAGGTCGAGCCGCGCGGGCGCCGCTCCGCGGTTCTCGATGGTGATGCGGATCAGGATGTCGTCGGGGGCGCCCTTGGCGTACTCCGCGATCACATCGAAGTATCGGTCGTCGTCGAAGACGCCCGTGTCGAGCAGCTCGTATTCGGGATCCGCCCTGCCGCGCCGGCGGTTCTCCGCCACGAGGCGCGCGTACGGGTACGCCGCCTGGGGGTACTTGTACAGCGCGCGCATGTACGAGTGCGTGGGCGTGCTGTCCAGGTAGTAGTAGCACTCCTTCACGTCCTCGCCGTGATTCCCCTCCGGGCCGGTGAGTCCGAACAGCCGCTCCTTGAGGATGGGGTCGCGCCCGTTCCACAGCGCGAGCGCGAAGCACATGCGGCATTCGCGGTCGGTGATGCCGAGCAGCCCGTCCTCTCCCCAGCGGTAGGCGCGGCTGCGCGCCTGATCGTGCGAGAAATGATCCCAGGAGTCGCCGTGCTCGGAGTAGTCCTCGCGCACGGTGCCCCACTGGCGCTCGGCGAGGTAAGGGCCCCAGCGCTTCCAGTTGCGCGCGCGGCGCGCGTCCTCATCGAGGCGGATGCTCTCGGCGTTCGTCACGGCACGCCCCTCCGCTGTCGGAGCGGCGATGGGCCGCTCTCGTGATGGGCCGAAACCTGAGGCGGGTGTGAAAGGTTCCCCGGGTGCGTGCCCGCTATCCGAGCTCCGCCGCGTCCCGCACGATGCGCCAGAGCGCGTCCACGTCCGAGCGCTCGGTGGTTTCAGCCCCCACGGAGAGCCGCACCATCCAGCGGCCATCGAGCGTCGCCGGCGTGACGAACGCGGCGCCGGAGCGGTTCACGCGATCGGCCCAGGCGAGGGTGTGCGCATCGAGGGCATCGCCGCTGAGGCCGGGCGGCTCGTGCCGCACGCACACGGTCTGCAGGGGGACGGGCGCGACCACGCGCCACTCCGGCATCTCCCGCACGCGCTCCGCGAGCCAGCGCGCGTTCTCCAGGTCGCGGCGCAGGCGCGCCCTGAGTCCGGCGACCCCCTGCTCGCGGATCAGGCACCAGAGCTTGAGCGCGCGGAAGCGCCGCCCCAGCGGCAGCCCCCAGTCGCGCAGGTTCTTCACCTCGGCATCGGCCGCGGAGCGCAGGTAGCTCGGATTGGTGGACATCACGCGCACCAGGTGCTCCGGATCGCGCACGTAGTACAGCGAGCAGTCGAACGCCGTGCCGAGCCATTTGTGCGGGTTCAGCACGATCGAGTCCGCGCCCTCGATCCCCTCCCACATCCAGCGGCACTCGGGGAGGATCATCGCCGAGCCGGCCATCGCGGCATCGACGTGCAGCCAGAGCCCGTGCTCGCGAGCGACGGCGGCGATGGCGCGCACGGGATCGACGGCGGTGGTGCTGGTGGTGCCGGTGGTGGCCACCACGGCGCAGGGGGCGAGCCCGTCGCGCGCGTCGCGCGCCACGAGCTCCGCCAGCGCGTCCGCGCGCATGGCGAAGCGCTCGTCGTGCGGGACGAGGCGCAGGTGCTCGCGCCCGAATCCGGCGAGCAGCGCCGCCTTCTCCACCGAGCTGTGCGCGTGCGCCGAGGCGTACACCACCAGCGGGCGCTCGACGCGCTGGAGGCCGCCTCGCGCGAGCGAGTAGTCGCTGGCGCGCTCGCGCGCGCAGATGAGCGCCACGAGGGTGCTCGTGGATGCGGTGTCCTGGATGACGCCGCTCCAGGCATCGCCCAGGCCGACCATGCGGCGCACCCAGTCGGTGACGACCTCCTCCACCTCCGTGAGCGCGGGGCTCGCCTGCCACGAGAGGCCGAGCACGCCGAGCCCGGTGCCGAGCAGATCGCCGAGCACGCTGGCCAGCGAGGCGTTGGACGGGAAGTATCCGAAGAAGCGCGGGTGCTGCCAGTGCGTGAGCCCCGGCAGGACGATGCGCTCGAGATCGGCGAGCACGTTCGCGAACGGCTCGCCCCGCTCCGGCGGCTCCGCGGGGAGCGCGGCCGCCACTTCTCCCGGCGCCGTGCGCGCCATCACCGGGCGCTCGGCGATCGTGCCCCGGTAATCGGCGATCCAGTCCACCACGCGGTGGCCGAGCTCGCGGAACTCCTCCGGCGTCATGCGGTGCCCCCATCACCACGATGTCCGGCGGAGAGCGCCGTGGCGCTTGACAGCGTGGAGCTCACAGGCAATTTCGACATCACGATCCTCCTCATCCGCCGCTCGTCAGGCAGCGGCGTGGCGTCTGCTCGCACTCTCGATCAGGAGTGTCATCCGTGCACCGGTCCGCGAACGGCGCCGTCCGCGTGGCGGCCATCCTCGCGCTCGCCGCGCTCGTCGCGTCCGCCGGCGCGTGCGGAGGGAGCGACAGCACCGGCCCCTCCATGCTCGTCGTCGCCGGAAGCTACGACGCGGACACCTTCACCACCACGGAGGGCGGCATCACCACCGACCAGTTGTCCGAGGGCGCGTCGGCGCACCTCGTGCTGGCGGAGGATGGGACGGCCGATGGGCGCCTCGTCGTCCCTCTCGAGGGGATCGATGACAGCCTCACCGGGCGGTGGACGCTGGAGGGCTCCACGGTGCAGCTCGAGACGCCTGCCGACGTCCTCCTGCGGAGCATCCCGCTGCAGGTGCGGACGAACGCGCTGGTGGGGGACGCCACGTTCGCGGGGACGAGCGTGCACCTGGTGCTGGGGAAGGAATAGTGGTGGGGCGACCGCACGCCCGAGGCTGACACCGCCGCGGGCCTCCGCGCGTTCATCGCGTGAGTGACCCGCGCTGGCGGAAAGCGCCACACCGAGCGTACTGCCGTGCGCCGGCCGGACCGACTCAGGAGGGGAGGAGGAGCGATGCCTAGGGTCTGTACGCATCTCGACCAGATCCGCGACGTGACGCCGCGCACGCCGAACGGATGCGAGGAATGTCTGAAGACGGGGAGCTGGTGGGTGCATCTGCGCCTGTGTCTCACGTGTGGCCACGTGGGGTGCTGCGACTCGTCGCCGAACAAGCACGCGACGAAGCATTACCACCGGACCGAGCACCCGATCATCCGGAGCTTCGAGCCGGGAGAGGACTGGGGGTACTGCTACCCGGATCAGCTCACGTTCGAGCCGGCGCCGGTGGCGGGGGCGTAGACCGCGGTCGGGCTCCGCGGTCGGGCTCCGCGGTCGGGCTCCGCGGTCGGGCTCCGCGGTCGGGC
>DASTSH010000028.1:0-10139 GCA_035760785.1 Gemmatimonadaceae bacterium
ACGCACCAGGCTTCCTCGGGAGAGCGAGTGGAGCGCCGCACGCGTCGAGGGTGCGGACGGGCGGAGGAGGATACGTCGCGAGCTCGGCCGAAGCAAATGTCGCGGACGGCGGGGGCGCTGGCCTGAAATTCTCGCCGCGGCCGCGCATGTCCACGCTGAACGACCGGAGAAAGCAGCGGGGCGTGCTGCGGACGCTCGGTCTCGGTCTCATCACCGGCGCCGCGGACGACGACCCATCTGCCGTCGGCACGTACGCCAGCGCGGGGGCGAAGTTCGGCCCCGCCATTCTGTGGACCGCGCCGGTGCTCCTCCCGATGATGGTCGCGGTGGTGTACCTCTCCGGCAAGCTGGGGCAGGTCGCGGGCGAAGGCCTCTTCGCCGTGCTCAAGCGCCACTACCCGTCCTGGTTCTTCTATCCCACGCTCGCGGCCGTGCTCGTCGGGAACACGATCGAGGCGGCGGCGGACATCGGCGGCATCGCGGCCGCTCTGAGCCTCGTCGTGCCGCTGCGCATCGGGTGGATCGTGGTGGCTGTATCCGCGCTCGCGCTGGCCCTCCAGCTCCGGGGATCGTACCGGCTGATCCGCAACGTGCTCCGGCTGCTCGCGCTCACGCTGCTCGCCTACATCGGCTCCGCCTTGCTGGCGAGGCCGGAGTGGGGGCCCGTGGTGCGCGGCACGCTCGTGCCGAGCGTGCACTTCGATCGGGACTTCCTCGCCATCCTGGTGGCGGTGATCGGCACCTCGCTCTCCGCGTACCTCTACACGTGGCAGTCGAACCAGGAGGTGGAGGAGGAGATCGCGATGGGACGCCGCCGCCTTCGCGACCGCCGGGGGGCGACGAGAGCGGAGCTGCGGCGTTCGTGGTGGGACGTGGTGGCCGGGATGATCTTCTCGAACGTCATCATGTACTTCATCATCCTCTCCACCGCGGCGACGCTCCACGCCGCCGGGCGGCGCGACATCGACAGCGCCGTGCAGGCGGCGCAGGCGCTCCGCCCCCTCGCGGGGAACGTGGCGCGCGTGCTGTTCGCGCTCGGCGTGGTGGGCGTCGGCTTTCTGGCGGTGCCGGTGATGACGACGGGAGCGGCGTACGACCTGAGCCAGGCGCTCGGGTGGCGGTACGGGCTGCAGCGCCGGCCCGGCACGGCGAAGCGGTTCTATGGCGCGATGGCGGGGTTCACGCTCGTGGCGACGGGGATGAACTTCCTCGGCATCAACCCCATGAAGGCGCTCGTGTGGGCGGGGATCGTGCAGGGGTTCTCGACGCCGCCGCTCATGCTGCTCATCATGCGCATGACGAACGATCGCGCCATCATGGGGACGAGAGTCAACGGCCGCGCGATCAACGTGCTCGGGTGGATCACCACCGTGGCGATCGTCGCCGCCACCTTGGGGCTCGTCGCGAGCTGGGTGCTCTGACTACTCGGGCGCGCGGGAGATGCCGGCGGCGAAGAACCCCACCGCGGCGACGGCCGCGATCAGCGTCGTGCGCCAGAGCACGAACAGCGTGGCGCGCCGGGCGTCGACGGGGTGGGCAGGATCGTAGAGGATCTCCACCGCGTCGCCGACCTCGAGGCGGCCGTAACGGAACGGGACGGCCATCACGCCGCGCCGGCCGCGTGGCAGCATGAAGCGCACGGTGGCCCACTGGTCGCGCGAGAGCGGGCCAGGGCTCACGTCGGCCACCCACCCCACCACGCGCCGTGCGCGGTGCACGAACATGGCGGTGCTCGCGGCAGAGGCGACGGCCACGTAGAGGGCAAGCGTCGCCAGCGACAGCAGCGCGAAGCGGGCGCCGGCCGACCGCGTGGGTGCCGGCGTCGGCGCTGGGGCGAGGTGAGTGGAAGGCGACGTACGCACGTGGCTCCGGGGATGAGCGGGAGGATATCTTCGAGGGGCCAGCGAATGGACGGCGCGGTCCGACGGTTCGTTTCGCGCCGGGAACCAGACCACCTCCGGAGATCACGTGACCCACCCCGCCCTCGCGGTGGACGACCACCCGCTTCTGCGCGTGGCCGCGTTCACAACCACCTTCCCCGCGCCGCTCGGCGAGCTGTCGACGCCGGCGGAGCTGCTCGCGCTCCTGCGCCCCGACGCGGCCGCTCCGCTGCAACGTGACGAGGGGGTACGTGCGGCGGTGCGCGACATGCTGCGGCACGGTGGCTACAAGCCGACGGGGCGCGGGAAGCCCGCCTCGGAGTATCTCGTGCGGGCGGTCGGCGAGGGGGCGCTCGCGACGATCAACGAGGCGGTGGACGTGTGCAACGCGGTGTCGCTGCACAGCGGGCTGCCGATCAGCGTGGTGGACCTCGGCCGTGCACGCGGGCCGTTTCGCATCGGTGTCGCCGGGGAGGGGGAGTCCTACGTCTTCAACGCCTCGGGGCAGGAGATCGCGCTGGGCGGATTGGTCTGCCTGTTCGACGCCGACGGCCCGTGCGCGAATGCCGTGCGCGACGCGCAGCGCACCAAGACGCACGCGGGGACGATGGCGACGCTCAGCGTGATCTGGGGGTGCGCAGGGTACGAGGATTGGCTGCGCGAGGCGGAGCGCTGGTACCGTACGCTGCTCGAGGGGGTGGGAGCGGCGACGGAGGGCGTGGCGGGGCGGTGAGCCGCGCCTCCTCGAGCGGCCTCTCGACGGGCACGGGTATTGATGTGGTCGGGATGGCGGCCATCGCTCCGGTGCGAGCGATGCCAGAGGGCCACCTCACGAAGCATTCACGAGGCAGTCGACAGCATGACGATCATGACTCGGAACACCAACCGATTCGCCCGCGCGCTCGCCGCGCTCGTTCTCCTCGGGTCGCTCATGGCCAGCGGCGCGCTCCAGGCGCAGGACGACAAGCTCTCGAAGCGCGCGAAGCGCGCGGGGGAGGTGCTCGCGGAGCTCGTCGCGATCCCCGACAAATCGCCGCCCACCAGTCTCCTCGCGCAGGCGACGTGCGTGGCGGTGGTGCCGGGGGTGGTGCAGGTGGGGTTCGGCGTCGGCGGGCGCGCCGGATACGGGCTGGCGAGCTGCCGCACGGGCTCCGGATGGAGCATGCCCACCTTCGTGGGGCTCAAGGGCGGGAGCTTCGGCTTCCAGATCGGCGGGCAGTCGGCGGACATCGTGCTGGTGTTCGTGAACAAGGATGCGGACCGCATCGCGTCGTCCACCTTCGATCTCGGCGGCGGCGCCTCGGTGGCCGCTGGGCCGGTGGGGCGGAACGTGGCCGCGGCGACGGACTACCGGATGGGCGCCGAGATCTACTCGTACTCGAAGACCAAGGGGCTGTTCGCCGGCGTGGACATCTCGGGGACCAAGTGGGAGCTGGACTACTCCGCGAACCAGTCCGTCTACGGCGGCGCCGGCGGGCTGCCGGACGGCGGCGACGCGAAGAGCGTGCGGACGCTGCTCAGCATGGACGGGTCGCGCGCGCCGGCGACGGTGCGCCCCTTCCTGAAGAGCCTCGAGAAGAACATCGGGGCGGGGAAGACGAAGTAGGCGGCGGGAGCGCGGTGCGCCGCGCAGCCGTCACGCCGGCGGGTAGCGGTAGAGTACCGACGGCGCACCGTAGAACTCGACCGTCTCTCCGGCGACCGCGCCGAGCGATCGCGCCACGCGAATGGAGGCGGCGTTCGCCGGACGGATGATGCTGGTGATGTCCGTGCGGCGCAGCGTGTCGCGCGCGAAGCGCAGCGCGGCGGCCGCGCCCTCGCGCGCGTAGCCCTTCCCCCACGCCGCGGGCATCAGGGTGTAGGCGATCTCGAATGCCGGAAACCCCTCGGGCTCCTGACAGCCGATCCGGCCGATGAACCGTCCCGTCGCGCGCTCCTCGACCGCCCACAGGCCGAAGCCGCGCAGCACCCAGTGCCCCGTGAACATCGCCAACTGCTGCCACGCCTCGACACGGGAGAGCGGCTGCCCCTTGCCGAGGTGCCGCGTGACGTCCGGGTTGGCCATCATCTCGGCGTAGGGCTCGAAGTCCTCCGGCGCGAACGCGCGCAGCAGGAGGCGGTCGGTGGTCAGGTGTGGGATCGTCAGCATGGCGCGGGGAGGTGGACGATCGGAATGTATCGTTCGTCGCGCCCCGCGCCACCACGCCGTCACTCCGCTCGCATGGCGATGAGCGGATCCACGGCGACCGCGCGCCGCATGGGGACGACGCACGCCGCGACCGTGGTGGCGTGGAGCAGGAGGGCGCCGGCGGGACGTACTCCCCTCGTGGATCGGTGGCGGGCGACATGGGTGCGCGTGAGCCGCGCGCCGCACGATTGACCGGCGCCGGTCCGCGTTCCACCTTCCGCCGTCCGCCTCACGATCCCATCCGGGACCTCCGTCCGCTCACACTCCAGGAGCCTTGCAGGTGACGCGACCCACGTCCTCCGATCGTCCCACGCCCGAGCACCCCGACGCCTCGGGGATCGAGCCCACCGCTTCCGCCTTCTCCCGCCGCGGCTTTCTGCTGCGGGCGGGGCAGGTGAGCGCTCTATCGATGTTCGGCGCGCGCTTCGGGAGAGGCGCGCTCGCACTCCCGGTGCACGCGCCTCCCGTCCCCGCAGCGCCCCCCGCGGCCGGCACCGCGGCTACGACGGGCACCGTGACCGCGACGGATGCCGACCTCTCTCCCCTCTACTCCGGACTGCGGTGGCGCATGCTCGGCCCCTTCCGCGGTGGGCGCGTGGATGCGGTGACGGGGGTGCCGGGGCGGCCGAACGAGTTCTACTTCGGCGCGGTGAACGGCGGCGTGTGGAAGACGGTGGACGCGGGGCGCGTGTGGGAGCCGGTGTTCGACTCCCAGCCGGTGGCGTCGATCGGCGCGATCGCCGTGGCGCCGTCGAAGCCGGACGTCGTCTACGTGGGGAGCGGGGAGTGTACCCTGCGCGACTCCACGGGCTTCGGCAACGGCGTGTATCGGTCGAGCGATGCGGGAAGGACGTGGACGCACCTCGGGCTCGACGAGACGCAGCACATCGGGAAGATCGCGGTCGATCCCACGAACCCCGACATCGTGTTCGTCGCCGCGATCGGCCACCTGTACGCGCCGAATCCGGAGCGCGGAGTGTTCCGCTCGCGCGACGGCGGGCGCACGTGGGAGAAGGTGCTGTACCGGAACGAGGACGTGGGCGCGGTGGAGGTGGTGATCGATCCCACGAACCCGCGGATCGTGTACGCGGGGCTCTGGAACACACGGCGTCCCCCCTGGTACACCTACGCCCCGACGAACGGCCCGGGCGGAGGGATCTACAAGTCCACCGACGGCGGGAGCACGTGGCGGCAGCTCGGGGCGGGGTTGCCTGACGAGGGGATCGGCAAGTCGGGGATCGCGGTGGCGCCGAGCGATCCGCGCCGCGTGTACGCGGTGATCGATGACCTGCTCGCCGATCCCACCGCGCCGAAGGACACCACCGCCGCGGGCTCCGCCGGAGGCTCCTTCGGCGCCGGCGCGCACGGGCGCGGCGGATTCTTCCGCTCGGACGACGGCGGCGAGAGCTGGACCCGCCTCTCCGCGGATCCGGCGCTGTGGGGGCGCGGCTGGTACTTCGAGCACGTGGCGGTTGACCCGCGCGACGCGGACACCGTGTACGTCTCGAACGTGGCCGTCTCGCGCTCGATGGACGGCGGGAAGACGTGGGTGGCGCTCCGCGGATCGCCCGGAGGGGACGACTACCACCAGGCGTGGGTGTCGCCGGACGACCCGAACACGATGATCGTCGCGTCGGACCAGGGGACGATCATCACGCGCAACGCGCGCACGAGCGATCCGCGCGACGTGACGTGGAGCTCGTGGCTGAACCAGCCGACGGCGCAGATCTACCACGTGTCGGTGGACTACCGCTACCCGTACTGGGTGACGGGTGCGCAGCAGGACAGCGGCGCGGTCGCGGTGCGCTCGCGTGGGAAGTTCGGCGAGATCTCCATGCGCGACTGGGAGCCGATCGGCGCCGGCGGGGAGAGCGGCTACACGGCGGGCGACCCGCTGCACCCGGGGATCATCTTCGGCGGCACGGGGCAGCGCTACGATCTCGAGGCGAACCGGCCGATCTCCGGCACCACGGTGCCCACGGTCCCCGAAGGGGACACGCCGCGCGCCGACTGGACGCAGCCGCTCGTCTTCTCGCGCGCCGATCCCCGCGCGCTGTTCTACGCCAACCAGTACCTGTTCCGCACCACCGATGGCGCGCGGACGTGGACGCGGATGAGCCCCGATCTCACGCGGCCGAACGCGGGCGTGCCGCGCACGCTCGACGCCGCCGCGGCGGCGGACACGGACCGCAACGGGAAGCGCGGCGTCATCTACACGATCGCCCCCTCGCCGCTGCTCGTGCCGATGGTATGGGTGGGGACGGACGATGGTCTGATCCACGTCACCACCGACAACGGCGCGACGTGGCACGACGTCACCCCCCGCGCGGTGGGAGCGTGGAGCCGCGTGACCATGATCGAGGCGTCGCACTTCGACCTGGACACGGCGTACGCCAGCGTCGACCGCCATCAGCTCCAGGACTTCGACCCGTACATCTACCGCACCCGCGACCGCGGGAAGAGCTGGGAGCCGATCACGAACGGGCTGCCCCGCGGCGTGTACGTGCACGTGATCCGCGAGGACCCGGTGCGCCGGGGGCTCCTCTTCGCCGGCACGGAGCGGGGCGCGTTCGTGTCGTTCGACGATGGCGATCACTGGCTGCCGCTCCAGCAGAACCTTCCCGTCACCTCGGTGCGCGACTTCGAGGTGTACGGTGACGACCTCATCGTCGCCACGCACGGGCGCGGCTTCTGGGTGATCGACGACATCTCGACGCTCCGCCAGGCGACGCCGGATGTGCTCGCGAGCGACGTCCACCTGTTCAAGCCGGCGGACGCCATCGCCTACGTGCAGGGCGGGGACAACGGGACGCCGATGCAGCGCGACGAGCCGCGGGCGGAGAACCCGCCGGAGGGCGCGTACATCGATTACTACCTGAAGCGCGACGCGACCGGCCCGGTCACGCTGGAGATTCTCGACGCGAGCGGGAAGGTGCTCCGCACCTTCTCGAGCGAGGACGAGCCGGAGGCGGCGGACGGAGGCGCTCGCGGGCGCGACGGCGGGATTCCCAACACCTCCGTGCTCTGGCGGCCGACGCCGCCGCGCTTCTCCGCCAGCGCCGGGATGCACCGCGCGGTGTGGCTGCCGGTGCCCCCGGATGAGGGGCGCGGTCGCAATCGCGGCGAGGGGTTCAGGCGGCGCCCGCCGCTGCTCACGGGGACGTTCACCGCGCGGCTCACGGTGAACGGCCAGCGCTACACGCAGTCGTTCACGGTGCGGCCGGAGCCGCGGGACTACGCGATGTAGCGCGGCGAGGCGGCTCGGCATATCGTAGCACGGCGCGGCGACCGGCCCGGCACAGGGGTCGGTCGCCCGCCATGCCGAGATGCCGCCGTGACCAGACGCACCCGTATCGACGCCGCGCTCCCCGCGCGTGATGCCGATGGGGAGTCGCGCGCCGGATGCGGCGCGATCATGGGCGGCGCCTACCTGCTCGGGCTGGTCCTGCTGGCCGCGGCGCTGGGCTGGGTGCTCCTGCGCTCGTCCATGGAGGTGGACGCGCGCGGCGTGACGATCCCCGCCGTGGTGCTCGGCAAGCACGAGCGGCTCCAGGTGCGGTACGACTCGTGGTCGCTGGACCGCCAGGTGACGGTCCGCTACCGCCCGAGCGCGCCGTCCCGATCGTGGCTTCGCACCGCGTACGTGTCGGTCCCCGATGAGGCGACGTTCGACCGGCTGCGCGCCGGCGGGCCGGTGCGAATCCGGTATCTCCCGCGGTCGGAGACGGCATCGCTGCTCGGCCTCCCTTCCGTGCGCCTCGCGGAGCGCTCCACGCTCGACGATCTCCGCCTCACCGCGCTGCCGGTGCTGTGGCAGGTGCTCGAGATCGCCGCGCTCGTGCTGCTGGCGTTCGGCTTCCTGCTCCTCTGGGTGAAGGCCAGGTCCCGCGTGGCGGCGCTCGGCGCGCTCCTGACGGCGATCGTCGCGTGGGTGCCGCTGGAGGCGCCGGAGCTGCCGCCAGCGCCATCGGGCGCGGTGGGGCACGCGACGGCGGTAGTGCGGGACGTCTATCGCATCACCCGGATGGGAGAGGGGGACGAGACCGCCGGGGTCGAGCTGGTCGCGCCGTACCGGCTCGTGTCGCTCGCGATCGTTCCCGAGCGCGCCGGCGACACCGTGCTGGCGGTGGATGCCGTGGATGACGGCGTGCCAGGGATCGCGACCGGTACACGGCTCGCGGTCACGTACGAGCGCGCGCGTCCGCGCGTCGCGCGGATCGACGACGCCACGCGCACGTTCGTTCGCAGGAACCTGGTGTGGATCTGGATCGTGGGCCCCGCGACGCTCGTGGTCGTGATCGCCATGTTCGCGCTCGTCCGCGCCCTGTTCGGCCGCCTGCGTCGAGCGGGCGAGCGGCGGCTTGCTGCGCGCCGCGGCGCGCGCTCGATCTCTCGTGGCTGACCGGTGCGCGCGCCGCAGGCGCCCGGCTGCCGGCGCCTACGCGCCGAGCGTGCGCGGCTCCTCCGCTCCGCGCGACCACGCGCGCACCGCCACGAGCAGTGCGCCGACGCCGACGATGGTGGCGACCAGCCACACGAGGCCGCCGAGCACCGGTATCAGCGCCACGATGGCGAGAATGATCGCACCGGCGAGGAAGCCCACCACGATCCCTCCTCGTCCGCCGGCCGCGCGAGGGCCGAGGAGGAGCCGCCCGAGCCAGAGCGCCAGCACGACGCGGCCAAGGTATGCCACCACCAGATAGATGGCGCACGCCAGCAGCGCGAGCGGGAGTCCCACGAGCGTGATCGCGACGATCACGGCGGCGATGGGCACGAGCACCAGCCACAGAAATCCCACGAGCGCCGCTTGCCCCGGGCGCTCGCGAAGTCGCTCGGCAGCGTCGATCGCCACGCGCGGCGCGAGCGCCACGGCCACGGCACCGGCCACGAGAAATCCGATCAGGAGAAGCGCGCGGAACAGTCGTGCCGCGCCACTCCAGTCCTGCGCGGGGAGCGCGAGCACGCGGCCGCGGATCCGCGCGGCGGGATCCACCCGCGCCTTCCCTGCGGGTACGCGGTAGTAGAGGCTCCCGTCGATCCTCGCGCGCGGTCCCACGCGGAGCTCGCCGGCGGACACGTGCACGTCGCCGCCGACAGTTCCGTCGATGAACACGGTACCCCCGGTGATCTGGAGCGTCTCGCGCACCGTGCCGGCCATGCGCACCTCGCCGCCGGCGATGTACGCGTTGCGCCCGACCACGGCGAGACTGTCGATGGCGACGCGTCCGCCGGCGATGGTGGCGTTGCGGTCGATCGGCGCCGCCACGTGGATCTCGCCGCCAGCGGCGCGCAGGCTGCCGTGGATTCGTCCGGTGACCGACTGCGACCCGCCCGCGCCGATGTAGTCCTCGCCCGTCGCGCCCGAGAAGCGGAGCTGGCCGCCCGCGAGCATCGCGTCGCCCGGAATGCTGTCGTCGAGCTGCGGCGCGCCGCCCACCGCGATCACATCCGCGCCCCGCCGGGCGATGCGCACCTGGGTCTCGTTCCTCGCTACGGGCGCGCGGCAGGCGAGCACGGGAAGGGCCAGCGACGTCGCCAGCAGCGCGGCGACCGACCGGGAGTGGGCACCTCGGGTGATCGACATGGCCTCACACCTCCGAGAGGGGTGGATCCTGCGCGCCGTTGCTCCAGGGCGTCCGGCAATGGTGGCGGCCCTCCACGGGCACGGTCGTCGCCGTTCCGCCATTCATATGGTGGGGACGAGCATGAGGCCGCAACAGTCGGGCGAGCGCGAGGGAGACATGGACGAGCACGCTGGGCACAGCGTGGCGATGTTCCGCGACAGGTTCTGGCGCTCCCTCGCGCTCACCATCCCGACGCTCGTCTGGGGACACATGCTCCAGGGCGCGCTCGGCTACACCGCGCCGCGCTTCCCCGGCGCCGCGTGGATCCCACCGATCTTCGGCACGGCGGTGTTCCTCTACGGCGGTCTGGTGTTCATCCAGGGGGCGGTGCGCGAGCTGCGCGCCCGCCAGCCGGGGATGATGACGCTCATCGCGCTGGCGATCACCGTCGCCTTCGCGTTCAGCGTGGTGGTGACGCTCGGCCATCCCGGGATGCCGCTCTGGGAG
>DASTSH010000029.1:0-14188 GCA_035760785.1 Gemmatimonadaceae bacterium
CCGAGTCCGTCGATCATGCCTCAGACGGACGTCACCGTGCTCCAGGGGGGCGTGGTGCAGTTCAGCAACCTGAACACCACGGAGGACGTGGGCATCGTCTTCGATGACACCACGAACGCGATCGGCGGGAACATTCCGAAGTTGCCGAAGGGGTACGCGTGGCAGAACCCCCCCGCCGTGGTGAGCTTCCCGAACGTGGGCCAGTACACCTACACGAGCGACAAGGGGTTCAAGGGGACGATCACGGTCGTTCCGTGGCCCGAGCCGTAGGGTCGGGCCGACATCTCACGTCCATCATGACAGCGGGGCGCCGAGGTCCAGCGCCCCGCTGTCATGATGGCGGCGCGGTACGCGCCGATCCGCATCACCTCACCCGCATCGTCCCACGTGTCACATTCTCGTCGTGATTTTCTGAAGATGGCGTCGATGGCGGCGATCGCCGTCGGTGGGCGCCGCACGCCGCTGGGCGGCACGCCCCTCGGCGGCGTGTTCACCGGGCTGGACGCCTACCCGCGCGTGGGCGATCCGCAGCTCAAGGAGCTCGCCGCAGCCGCCCTCGATGCCGCCAAGGCGGCCGGCGCCAGCTACGCCGATGCGTGCTTCACGCTGACGCGCATCGAGTGGATCCGCTTCATGGGGAGCTCCGGGTACGGGATCCTCCAGAACAGCGAGAAGGCCGCCATCGGCGTGCGCGTGCTGGTGGATGGCGCCTGGGGATTCACCGCCAGCCCGCTGTGGACGCTCGAGGAGGCGGCACGCCTCGGCCGCGAGGCCGCGTCGCAGGCGCGCACCAACGCGCAGGGCGGGCGCCGCAAGATCACCCTCGGTGATCCCCCGCCCGTCGCCGTCGGCGAGTGGCGCACCCCGATCGAGCGCGATCCGTTCTCCGTGAGCATCGAGGAGAAGATCGCCGTGGCGTACGCCTTCGCCGAGACCGCGTCGCGCTCCAACCTGGGCGCCACCGTCGCCAGCGTCGGCGCCGGGATGGACACCTGGTTCCAGCGGCAGGAGAAGACGTTCGCGTCCACCGACGGCTCCTTCGTGTCGCAGACGCTGTACCTCGCCAAGCCATCGTTCTCCATCGGCGTGACCACGCCGAAGGGGATGGCGGGGCGCAGCTCGGACATCCTCCAGCCGGCCACCGGCGGGTGGGAGCTCGTGGCCGAGGCCAAGCTCGCCGATGAGATGCCACGGCTCATCGAGGACTCGCTCTTCATGATCGACGCCGTGCGCGTGATCCCCGACAGGTACGACATCGTGTTCGATGCGCGTGCCACGGCGCAGATCCTGGCGCGCACGGTGGGGATCGCCGCGGAGCTGGACCGCGTGCTCGGCTTCGAGGCGAACGCCGGGGGCACCACGTATCTGGCACCGCCGGAGGACATGCTCGGCAAGTTCGCCATCGGTCCGGAGCTCCTCAACGTGAAGGGCAACCGCTCGCGCCCCGGCGGCGTCTCCACCGTGCACTGGGACGACGACGGCGTGCAGCCGGTCGATTACACGGTCGTCGACAAGGGCGTGCTGGTGGACTACCACACCACGCGCGAGCTGGTGAGCGAGATCGCCCCGTACTACGCGAAGAGCGGGCACCCCGCGCGATCGCACGGGTGCGCGTCCCGCGACAGCGCGATCGGCGTGCCGATGGTCGTCCCGCCGAACATCGAGATGGTGCCCGGCAGCACCGACACCACCTTCGAGGACCTCGTGTCCAGCCTCGAGAAGGGGCTCGTGATCTGCGCCGGCGGCGTGTACGCCGATCGCCAGCAGCTCAACGGCGAGGTGGACGGCGAGTTCGTCTACGAGGTGAGGAAGGGGAAGCGGACGCGGGCCATCAGTCACACCGAGGTGCTCTTCCGCGCCCCCGAGCTCTGGAAGAGTCTCCAGGCGATCGGCGGTCGCGGCACGCAGCACTGGTCGGGGACCAGCGTCTACAAGGGACAACCCTCACAGGAGTGCAGCTTCGGCGTGGGGGCGGTGCCCGCGCGCTTCAAGAAGGTGCCAGTCACCGACAACATGAGGAAAGCGTGAGCCCGATCTTCACTCGGCCGGCCTCGCTGTTCACGCCCGACCGGTTCCTGTCCGCGGACGCGTGCCACGATCTGCTCGCACGCATCCAGCGCCTGTCCACGGGCGGCGGAGAGGTCTCGCTGTGGATCAGCAGCCGGTGGACGGGGAACCTGCGCTGGGCGCGAAACGAGATCATTTCCGCCGGCGACACCACCGACCACCAAATCAGGATCACGCGCTCGGAGCGGGGCGCATCGGCGTACATGGAGATCAACCGCCTGGATGACGATTCGATCCGCGCCGCGCTCGCCGAGATCGAGCGCCAGATGCGGTTCGAGAACGTCTCCCAGGCGCCCTACTCGCTGCGGAGCTCGGAGAAGTACCTGAAGAACAATCTCTGGAGCGACGCCACCTTCAACCTCGATGCCGCCGCGCGCGCGAAGCTCCAGCGGCAGCTCGTGGAGCCGGCGATCGCCGAGAAGCTGCTCGCGGCGGGGTACCTCGAGGTCTCGGCCACCGGCTACGGCGCGGTGAACTCGGCGGGGCTCTTCGCCTACCAGCCGGGGACGCGCGCGGAGTACAGCCTCACCGTGCGCAACGCCACGGGCACCGGCTCCGGCTGGGCGGGGGTGGACAACCTCGACTGGCGCAAGATCGACCCGGACAAGCTCTCGGCGATCGCGCTCGACAAGTGCAAGCGCTCGGCGGACCCGGTGGCGATCGAGCCGGGGCGCTACGACGTGATCCTCGAGCCGCAGGCGGTGGCCGCGCTGATGTTCCAGCTCGTGCTGTCGCTCCAGCGGCGCCCCGCGGAACAGGGGATCGGGCCGTGGGCGGACCGTCCGCAGCAGGCGCGCTCCGACGGGCCCGTGGGGAGCACGGCGGCGTTCGGCGACCAGGGCTCCGGCGGCGGCGGTGGGGGCGGCGGGAACTCCAAGATCGGGCAGCTCGTGCTCGACCGGCGCATCACCATCAGCGCCGATCCCACCGATCCCGACATGCCGTTCCTCCCCTTCTCGTACGACGGCAGCCCGAACCACCCGGTGAAGTGGATCGAGAACGGCGTGCTGAAGGAGCTGTCCTACGACCGGTGGTACGCGGTGCAGCAGCTCAACAAGCCGGATCCGCTGAACAACAGCCTGGCCTTCCGCATGAGCGGCGGGAACACGACGCTCGAGGAGATGATCGCCAGCACCGATCGCGGGCTCCTCGTCACCCGGCTGGCCAACGTGCGTCTGGTGGACCTCAACAGCCTGCTCTGCACGGGCACCACATCGGATGGCGTGTGGCTCATCGAGCACGGGAAGATCACGCATCCGGTGAAGAACTTCCGCTTCCGTGAGTCCCCGCTGTACGCCTTCAACAACCTCGAGTCGCTCGGCGCACCGGTGCGCGCCCTCATGTGGCAGCCGACGATCGTGCCGATGGCGAAGGTGCATGACTTCAGCATGACGAGTCTGGCCGATGCGGTGTAAATCGACAATCCTGCCGCTGGCCGGCGTGGCGCTGGCCGGCGTGGTGCGCATTGCCGCGGCGCAGCAGGCGTCGGAGCGGCCGTTCGGCGGGTTCATCCCGGGGCGCTGCATCATCGCCTCGCAGCAGATCGACCGGGTGCAGCGCCGCGAGGTGGTGGACACCGCCAAGTGGACGCCGAAGCAGGACACGCTGTACAGGGTCACCACCGACAGCGTCCAGATGTGCCAGACGGCCGCCGCGACGAAGGCGGACGGCGAGGCGCTGAACACGGCGCACGTGCACCTCCTCACGCACGAGGACTCCATCGCGCTGGCCACCGCGCGCCGCCACCTGACCGGCTTCGCGAAGCGGACGGCGGCGGAGCGGGCGTGGGAGCTCTACCTCGCCTTCTCCGACAACATGGAGGGGAAGCCGGCGCGCGTGGAGGAGGCGCGCGCGGCGATCGCGGCGCTGGACAAGCTCGGCAAGCCGGCCGCCAGCGTGCGCGTGCTCGCGCACTTCGAGATGGCCAGCTTCGCGCACGGCCGGGAGCAGGATGCCACGACTCGGGCCGAGACCGACGCCGCGGTGGCCGCGTGGAAGGAGCTGCCCGAGGAGACGCGCCTCTGGCGCGCGACCACGCTCGCGTACACGTACGAGCTGCGCGCGCAGCTCGAGGCGCTGACCAAGGGTGGGGACGCGGCGCGCGCGGTGGTCGACACGGCGCTCGCGACGCTCCCACTGGAGGCGCGGCAGGCGCGCGCGATCATCGAGGGCGCCAAGGTGATGTACGGGAACATGGGGAAGAAGGCGCAGCCGCTCGAGGCCGGCTTCTGGTACAACACGGGTGCGGCGGACCAGGGCGGTGGCGGGGTACTGAGCCAGAATCAAGTCTCGCTCGTGGGCACCGGCAGCGGCAGCGGTGGCGCGCCCCCGGTGCGTCCCGGTCGCGGCAAGGTCTCGGTGCTGCTCGACATCTATCGTCCGTGCACCGGCGGCTGCTACGCGATGCTCGCCTCGATCCGGCGTCTCGAGGATCGCCTCCACAGCCAGAACTTCGAGGTCACCTTCCTCACCCAGACGTGGGGCTTCTATCTCGACACGGCGCCCGCGACGCCGCAGGCCGAGGCGCAGTACGACAGCATCTACTTCGTGGGCGACGTGAAGATTCCCGGTGCGCTCGCGGTCGCCAACACGCAGTTCTCGTTCAAGGCCGACGGGCGCCGCATCAACGCGCCGACGGCGAACGGCACCAACTATCCGCAGACCGGCGTGGTGTTCGTGGACAAGTCGGGCATCATCCGATTCGTCGCGTCCTACTGGGACCGGCGCCTCGAGGATCGCTACGCGAAGATGCTCGAGGGGATGTTGGCCGAGGGGGGAGGCGCGGCGCCGTAGCCGCGGCTACCCGAGGGCGGTGAGGTGACGGCCGCCGGCGTGCGGGAGCACGCCGGCGGCTTCGTCATCGCTCGGCACGATGAGCGCGAGGTCGGAGAGCGCGATCCCCGATCGCTCGAAGGCGTGCAGCTCCACGGATGCCCACGAGAGCCCACCGTTCGCGACGGCCGCGCGCGCCGCGCGCCCGCACACGATGGCGACCGGTGGCGCGAAGAGGACGGAGACGGCGCGCGGCGGTGCATCGCGGAGGGGGAGGACGTCGAGCCGAGCGAGCGCACCGGCTTCCACGATGCGGACATCGGCCAGCACGGTACCGTGCCCAACGTAGGAGCAGGCGTGGCGGAGGACGGTGCGCGCGGAGAGCGGTACGGGCACCACGTGGTAGTCGTACGCGGCCACCGCCTCGGCGGCGGCGCGCAGTGCGTCGTCGCTCGCGCCAGGGGGTACGCCCACGAAGAGTTGGCGGTCCACCTGGAGCACGTTGCGCCCATCGAGCAGCCCGGGGCTCGCGAGGCGCACCAGGTGGCGTCCACGGCGGGCCCAGTCCAGCAGATCAGCCGACCAGCCGTCGGGGGGGACGAACGCCACCTCGTCGAGCACCAGCGCACGGGCGAGCTGGCGCAGCTCGTTCACGCCGCGCACGCGTCCCACCGGCACCACGTCCACGCCGCACGCGTCGAGCACGGCGTGCAGCTGTCGCTGCTCGCGCAGTAACTGCCGGCGCATGGTGGAGCTCGGTCCGCTGTCGGCGGCCGGGTCGGCATCCGGCGTCAGTTCCGCGACCAGCGCGATGAGCATTCGTCCAGTCTCCCCGGCACGAGCCCGCGGCGACGCTCGCCGCGCTCCACCCACCCATAAAGGAATAGACGCTCGCCAGGGCCTCGACCCCTACGGAGGACGCGCCAGGTCGCGCTCCCGGCATGGGGTTTCGCCGGGTTCGCGCGTCTCCCACAAGGGGGCCCTTCGCCCGGGATGCCCCGGCGACGCGTGCTCCGCTCGTGCGGGCTCCACTCGCCCGTCCTTCCGATTCCAACCTCGAGGACCTCCGTGCATCGCACCCACATCGCTTCCGCCGCTCTCACCGTGCTCCTGGCCGCGTGCGCGTCCAGCTCTCACACCGCGGCCTCCGATCAGAGCCCGAAGCCCGCGGCCGCCGTGGAGGGCGCCAAGGCCGCGAAGCCGAAGGCGGATCCCACCCGCATCACCGCCGAGGAGATCACCGCGGCGAACCTTCCCACGGCCTACGACCTCGTGGATCGCCTGCGCCGGCCGTGGCTGCGCCGTGACGCCGTGACCGGAGGCGCGGTGGCGGTGTACATGGACGAGCAGAACATCGGCGATGCGCAGAAGCTGCGCGACATCCCCACGTCGGAGGTCGCCGAGCTGCGCTACCTGAAGAACGAGGATGCCATCCGCCGCTGGGGGAGCTCGGTCACCGGGAGCGTGATCCTCGTCGTCCGCCGCCGCTGAGCGGCGCGGGGCCGAGGGAGAACGCGTGACGCCGACCGACCGCATGCGGCGCGCGCGGCGGCGCCTCGCTCGCGCCCGGGCGCTCGCCGCGCTGCTCTGGGCGCTGGCGGCGGTGCTGCTCGTGATCGTGCTCGCCGCCGCCGCTGATGCGGTGATCTCCCTCGGCGCCCGCGGACGGGAAGTCGTCCTCCCGCTCGCGGGACTCGCCGCGCTCGTCGCGGCGCTCGTCGTGTTCCTGCGCGGGAGAGCCGCTGATTCTCTCGGTCGCGCCGCGCTCGTGTGCGTGTCGCTCGCGGCGATCCTCGCGATCCTTCAGCCGCGCGAGCTGCTGCGCACCGCGGTGAAAGCGGTCATCGGCGCTCCACCCACCGCGCTCGGCGACGCGAGGGAGCCCGGCATCGAGGACTGACGGCGGGCTCCCTCCCGCTCACTTCCGCGTCCCGCCCGAGCTCCCCGTCAGCCACTTCAGATACGGCGGCAGCCGCTTCTGCTGCTCGGCATCGAGCACCGCGGCCGCCGATCTCGCCGCCTCGGTCATCGCCCGGCGCATCTTCGGCATCACCTTGCCGATCCGCTTCTGGAGGTCGCCGTCCTTCACCTTCCCCGCGTGCGAGGTCACGTAGTCCACGAGGGGCTTCAGCAGCGTGTCCGACGTCGCCTTGAAGGCCGACTGGATCGCCGTGATGCTGCCCACCTGCTTCTCGGTGAGCAGGAGCGAGTCGCGCATCGCGAGGATCGGCGTCACGGGATCGCTCACGAGCGTGCGGAGCCGCGCCTCCACCTCCGCCTCGCTCAGCGGTGCGCCGCCCTTCTTCGCGCGGACGAGCCCGAGCTGTCGCGCGAGCGAGCGTTGCGGCGGGCCGCCCACCTTCACCTCGGCCCCGATCTGGATCTGGAAGGGGGCGCCGAAGCGGCCGCTCCCCGCGCGTCGCGCGCGGTTCTCGCCGAACTGCTGGTTCACCCGATAGTCGAAGCGCCGCGTGGAGGGATCGAAGCCGGTCACGTACAGCAGGTTGGGATCCACCGGATAGCCCGCTCCCGTCACCTGGCCGAGCGCGCTGTTCTCCAGGTTCAGCAGGCGGAGCAGCGCGCCCATCGCGTTCACGGTGGTGACGGAGATGTGCAGGTGGTCGCCGAAGGTGCCGAGCCCGGTGTTCAGCCACGGCAGGTTGAGCCCGAGATTGATGTCGGGCTGGAGCCGCCAGCTCGTGTGGCAACTGTTCCGCTCCGCGATCCGGCCGAGCTGCGCGGCGAGGCAGGCGCGCGAGCGCGACGGCGCGGCGGCGAGCAGCGAATCCATCTGCGCCGCGAGCACCGGATCGCCGGTGGTCGCGGGATCGAAGATGAACGCGCGATCGTCCATGCGCCCGTCGCCATTCACATCTCCCGCCACCATCGGCGTGTATGGCACGCCGGAGGAGAGCGTGGCGCGGAGATTCAGGTTCACCCACCCGCTGCCGCCGATGTAGGTGGAGAGCATGAACTGGTGCGTGGCCGTCATCGACGATCCCGACCATTCCCGCACGAAGGGGTCGCCGGCGGTGCTTCCGTCGAACCCGCGCTGCTGCGCGCGGCCATGCGTGAAGGTGTAGGTGAGCTGGAGCGGGAACCTGCCGAACAGCGGCTCGGGGGGCGAGATCCCGAACTGGAGCTGCGTGGTGCTGGACTTCAGGTCCGACATGTAGTTCGTCACCGACGCGAAGCGGTCGCTCACGCGCGATGCGCCCGGCGCGATCGCTCCGGTGGCGGGAACGATCGCCTCGGGGGCCACGTAGACGGGGCGATCCTGCTCGCCGGGGAGCGAGAAGGCGGGAGTGCGGCGCAGGTTGAGGTCGATCCCGCTCTCGCCATTGACCCCGAGCGAATACTGGACGCTCGCACTCAGCGGCCACCCTTTCACGGTCATCCCGCTCATCTGCACGTTCCCGCGCCAGCTCGTGGGCGCCTGGAACGACGGGTCGAACACGCCCACGCTCGGCTCGTTCGTGGAGAACTCCACGGGCGCGGTGCCATCGAGACAGGCGTCCGGCGCGGAGGTGACATCGGTGGCGTAGCTCGACCAGTCGGGAGTGGGAGTCGCATCGCCGACACAGGTGAGCTGGCGCACGGTGTTCGGGAGTCCCGTCTGATCGACGAGCGCCGCAATGCGACTGGGTGGGATCACGCCGTGGAAGGCGCCGATCCCTCCGGAGATGGTGAAGGGCATGTGGCGCCCGTCCCACCGGCCGGGCTGCATCGGGTGCGGCGTCCAGGTGAAGCCCAGGCGCGGACTGAGTCCCACGTCCTGCGGCACGTCGTCGGTGCGGCGGCCGAAGAGCGAGTCCACGGTCGGATTGTACGCCGGCGTGGTACCCGGGTGCGCCATGTCCAGGCGGAAGCCGTACTGGAGCTGCAGCGCCTGCCCCGAGAGGCGCGACTCGCCGCCGACCCACATCGCCCCGATCACCGACTTCGTGGAGCGCTGGGATGCGGACAGCGTGCGCGAGTAGGAGGCGGGGTGGTTGCCGGCGAGATCGTCGAGCGACTGGAAGGAGAACGTGCCGAACGGGTTCGCCGCGTTCTTCGTGTCGTTCCACTCCCATCTGATGGACTGCCCGAACTTCACGCGGTGGCGGCTGCTCGCCGTGATCCACGACAGCTCGTTGCTCGTCTCCCAGCTCCGGCTGCGGTTGGAGTTGGTTCCCCCCATGCTGCCGCCGAAGCTCAACGAGGTAAGGCCGGTGCGGCCGTCGGTGAACGACGAGCCCACGCGCACGTTGCCGTGCGGAAGCGAGACGAATGGGCCGGAGTTCGAGGAGGAGCCCTGCACGCTCGTCTTGAGCTCGTCGATGAGCCCGTGCACGTACCCGGAGGCGCTCACCTGGAGGCCGTAGTTGTGCGACCGGTTCGATGTCCCGAGCGAGGGGAAGCTGGTGGGCGAGATACCGGAGCCGGCCTGGTCGTACTGCCCGGCGTTGCCGGTGATGATGAGCGAGGTGGTCGCCGCTGGAGAGAGATCCACGCGGAGGAACGCCGAGCGATTGGTGCCGGTGTTCTTGTCGGGGATGTCGCTCGTGGTGAGCGGGACCCCCAACGTCCCGAGCGTGCCGGCGAGGGCGTCGATCGTGTCGCGCGAGAGCCCGTACAGGTCGAGGCGCCGGCCATCGATCGAGGAGAGGGAGAGCAGGTCGCTCGTGTTGACGGTGTTGGAGAAGGAGAGATTGAAGTACGCGAGCCCGCGCTCGAGCGGGCCGCTCACGCCCCCGCTCATGGTCAGGTTGCGCGAGACGGGAGTGGGGGCCGCGGGATCCGCCCAGGCGAGGTGCGGGTCGGCGAGCCCGATGCGGCCGCTCGCCTGGAACAGATCGTTCCCGCGACGCGACGTGAGGTTCAGCTGGCCGCCGGCGAAGTTGCCGCGCGACGGGTCGAACGTGGTCGTTGCGAGGTGCGCGCCGGCGATGGCATCCGGAGGGAGCGACCGCCCGCCGAAGGTGGAGCCGTCGAGCTGCACGTTGTTCTGATCGGGGGAGGCGCCGAGCACGGAGAAGCCGTCGGGGCCGCCATCCACACCGGCGATCGCCATCACGCCGGGCACCTGGGCGGCCAGCGCGTTCAGGTCCGACGGGTCGAGGGAGAAGAGCGCGCCCTGCGTGACGTCCTCTTCGTGGCCGCCGATGTCCGGGTGCTCGGCGGCCGCCGACGGCGCGCTCCGGCTGCCCACGACGGTCACGGAGTCGAGCTGCACGGGGGTGTGCTCGAGCACGACGTCGGCGACGATGATGTTCGACTCGCCGAGCCGGAGCGCGCGCACCGTGCCTGGCGTGAAGCCCATCGAGCGCGCGGTGACGACATACTCGCGCTCCCCCTCGCCGAAGAGCACCGTGTACGAGCCCTTGTCGTTCGTGTGCGCGGTGCGCGTGGTGCGCGACTCCAGCCCGGTGACGGTGACGATCGCGTTGGGAACGGGGCGGTGGTCACTCGTGGCCACGTGGCCGCGGATGATCTCGGCGCCGCCCTGGGCCGCGGCGAGCGAGGGGAGAAGCAGCAGCGCCGCGGCGAGTCGCCACACGGGAAGTTCGCTAGTAATGGATATGCCTCGAGGCCCGCCGCCACTCTTCTGGCGGCGGGCACGCTGGGATGCTCGTGAGATGATGGACACTACCGAGGAGGACAGCCGGGACCAACCGGCCCCTACGCCGGGGGAGGTCGATTCCGCGAGAACGCTCACACCTTCGTATGACGTTGCTAATTCAGCTACATTCCATAACATGCGCTCCGCCGACATCCGCGACCTCGAGCACGAGGTGGGCATGGGATGCTATGCACGCCTGGTGGCCCTGGGGATCGTGCGTGCGGCGATCGAGCAGGGAGATCCGCTCGCCGATTGGCCCTCGCCGCGCGAGGTGGCGCTGCCGCGAGGCACGGTCGAGATGCTGATGGACGAAGATCGCAGCCGCTGATCTCGGCGGCGCATGGACCGTCAGCGCAACAGCTCCTCCAGCTCCGCCCGTCCGATCCGCGCGATGAGGCCACTGTCCTCGCCCACGATCGCCTGCGCCAGGTCGCGCTTCGCGTCCTGCAGCTCGAGCACGCGCTCCTCCACCGTGTCGCGGGCGATGAGGCGCGACGCGAACACGCGCCGCGCCTGCCCGATGCGGTGCGCGCGGTCGATGGCCTGCGCCTCGATGGCCGGGTTCCACCACGGGTCGAGCAGGAACACGTAGTCGGCGGCGGTGAGGTTGAGCCCCACACCGCCGGCCTTGAGGCTGATGAGGAACACGGGGCAGGCGGGATCTCCCTGAAAGCGGGCGACGCGCCGCTCCCGGTCGCGCGTGCGGCCGTCGAGGTACTCGTAGGTCACGCCCTCCGCATCCAGGCGCTCGCGCAGGATGGCCAGGAGCGACGTGAACTGCGAGAACACGAGCGCCTTGTGGCCGCCCTCGATCACCTCCACCACCTGCGGGACGAGCGCGTCGAGCTTGCTGCTCGATGCGCTCGCGCGTGCCTTGTCGAGCAGGCCGGGGTGGCACGCGGCCTGGCGCAGCCGCAGCAGCGCCTCGAGCACCTGCATCTTCGACTTCGCCATCCCGACGCGTCCCACGCGCGCGAGCAGCGTGGCCCGATAATGGTCGCGTAGCTGGTCGTACAGCTTGCGCTCCGCCGGCTCGAGATCCACGTACACCGTCTGCTCGAGCTTCTCGGGCAGCTCGCGCGCGACCTGCTCCTTGGTGCGGCGCAGGATGAACGGGCGCACCGCGCGGGCGAGCAGCTCGCGGGATCCGTCGGTCGCCTCCGTACCCTGACCGATCGCCGTTCCGGCGCGCAGCCGCTTGAACGCCGCCGCCGTGCCGAGCATGCCGGGGTTCAGGAACTCGAACAGGCTCCACAGGTCGCCGAGGTGGTTCTCCACCGGCGTCCCGGTGAGCGCGAGCCGGTGCCGCGCGTGGAGCAGCCGCGCCGCCTTGGCGGAAGCGGTGCTCGCGTTCTTGATCGCTTGCGCCTCGTCGAGCACCACGTAGTCGAACTCGACGTCCTTGAACATCGCCGCATCCCGGCGCAGGGTGCCGTACGTGGTGAGCACGAGATCGTACTCGTCGAAGTGCTCCACCTCGCGGCGGCGCTGCGCGCCGCTGTGATCGAGCACGCGCAGCCCGGGGGTGAAGCGCGCGGCCTCGCGCCGCCAGTTGAACACGAGCGAGCGTGGCACCACGATGAGCGATGGACCGCCGCGCTCCAGCGCCCGCATCTGGAGCAGCGCGAGGAGCTGAACGGTCTTGCCGAGCCCCATGTCGTCGGCGAGGCAGCCGCCGAATCCGAACCGCCGCAGGAAGTCGAGCCAGCCGAGCCCCTCGCGCTGGTACGGGCGCAGCTCCCCGGTGAACCCCGCGGGAGGTTCGAGCGGCTCGATGCGCTCGAAGCGGTGCAGCTCCTCGCGGGCGCGGGCGAATCGATCGTCCGTCGTGATCTCCGGCAGGGCGGCGAGCAAGGCATCGAGCAGCCCCACCTGGCTTCGAGCGAAGCGCACACGCCCCTCGGCGACCGTGCCCATCTCCGCGACGCGCGCGAGGTCGCGCAGCAGGTGCGCGGGCAGCATGCCCACGGAGCCGTCGGCGAGGGTGACCACCCGATCTCCGCGGTGGAGCGCCGCGAGCAGCTCCGGCGACATCGCGCGCTGGTCGCCGAACTCCACCCCCGCCTCGAGCTCGAACCAGTCGATGCCCGAGCGCAGGTCGATGCGCGATGCGCCGGGCGCGATGTACCGGCGTCCGGAGAGCTCCACGTCCCACCGCTCGGCGAGGAGCGCGAGCACCACCTCGTCGATCCTCGCCGGGGCGATGGCGAGTCCGAGCGCACCGGTGTCGTAGTCGTAGTCGTCCCGGAAGCCGGCGCCGTGCAGCCGCTGGATCGCCGCGCGCTCGGCGGCGCGGTCTCGATGCACGATGCGTCGCGCATCTCGCTCGTACATGGCCGCGCCGGCATGGCCGGCATCGACCATCAGATCGCCATAGCCGAAGGAGAGCGCTCCCATCACGAGATCCGGCCGCCAGGCGTACCGTCTGGGACGCTCGAGCCGCAGGCGCGGGCGCATCTCGGGGTGCGCCTCCTCGATCGCGAGCTCCTCCGGCCACTGCACCGGCGGGAGATGCGGAAGGGAGAGAAGCTCCGCGATCACCTCCGGCAGCTCCGCCGCGCCGACGATCATGCCGGACGGCGCGGCAATGGCGGCGAGGAGCGGAATGGCGTCGTGCGTCCGCAGTCGTGCCGCCGTTCCACCGTGGATCAGCAGCCCACCGTGAAGCAGCAACGACGGTTCGCCGCCGGGCAGGCGTTCGTCACCGCGGCGCAGGGAGAGGTGCAGGCGGTAACGCGCGCCGCCGTCGCGGACGAAGAGAATCCGGGGCTCCCATGGCTCTCCCGGATCCCACGCGAGCGGCACGCCGACGCGATCCTCGGTGGTGTGACGCACCCGGCAGCGCCCCGTCGCGCAGAGACGGGGGAGCGTGACCTCGAACGCGGACACGGGTAGCGCGAAGCTCGCAGCGCCACGCGGGGGCGCCGCGTTCCACGCGGCATACTCCTGCCGCGCGCCGAGGAGCAGTTGCGCGATCTCGCGGTCGGCGGGATCGGCGATCGCGTCCCAGCGCGCATTGCCGATGGTCATCGTCTTCGGCGCGCCCCACGCGCCGTCGCGCCGTCGTGCTTCCACCATGACGTCGATGTACAGGCCGCTCTGCATCATGGTGGTCTTGGGCGTGTCGATCACGTAAACGAGGCGCTGCTCCCCCCTGGCGGGAGAGGCCACCGGCCGCGCCGGCTCCGCGGCCATCTGCCGCCCGACGTTCTGCAGGACGAGCCTCCACGCGGGATGGCGAGCCGCGCGAGCGGGAGGCGGGAGCCGGGGCTCGAGCTCGCCGAGCTCCTCGTCATCGGGCCACAGGGGAATCGGAAGCGGGAACCCCCTGGCCTCCGCATCCACCAGCGTCGCCCAGATGTGCTTGCACGGCCCCGTGTCCCGGGCGTAGGGGCAGGAGCATCCGTAGGCGATGGTGCCTGCATCGTCCCATGCGATGCTGACCGCGTAGGAGTGGGTGCCACTGACCTCCGCCTCGATGCCGTGCTCGGTGGCGGCCATGATCCGCACCCGTCCCTCGCGTCGGTAGGTGTCGCCGCGGGTCTGGATGGCAGGCGGAAAGTCGCTGGCGAAATGATCGGGCAGGGACATGCGAATGTGGATCGGCGGGGGCGCGATCTCGGCGGCCGTGAAATGCAATCTACAGCGAACCGGGGATCAGCGTCCCGAGGATCGCCCGTGCCCGCGCATCCCCGCGCGCCGCGCGCGAGAATTGCGGCGTTCGCAAGCCGCGATGTGCCGCGGCCA
>DASTSH010000030.1:0-33898 GCA_035760785.1 Gemmatimonadaceae bacterium
TCCCGGATTCGTCGGGCTCCGTGCGCGGGATCACCCCGGCGCGCCTCCCCGAGTGCGACACGGCGTGGGCGATGACCGTGCACAAGTCGCAGGGCTCGGAGTTCGACCGGGTGCTGCTCGTGCTCCCCGACCACGACACCCGGGTGCTCGGCCGCGAGCTGCTCTACACCGGCGTCACCCGGGCGCGGCGCGCGGTGGATGTGGTGGCGAGCGCGGCGACGATCGATCGGATCGTCCGCCGGGTGACCGCGCGGCAGGGAGGACTCGCGGAGTCACTGACCCACTGACTGGCCGGCGTCCGCCCGAGCGGTCGTGGATCCGACGCCCGCCTGACGAGCGCCGGGGCACGGACCCGGCGCTCGTACGAGTGAGCCGTTCTGCGCGATCCGTTCAGGTGCCGCCGCGCGGCGTCGTCGTCGCCTCCCTGGTGCCCTCCTGGGGCGTGATGCCGAGCTGGCGCATCAGCGTCGCGTTGTCGAAGTAGGAGCGGATGCGCCGCACCCGCCCCTGCTCCACCTCCATCACGTCGCAGAGGAGCAGCTCGGCGCGCTGCCCCGTTGGCGGGATCGTCCCGAACGGTCCGCTGAGCGGCCCGGAGTGCGTGCCGCGGCCGGTGTACTCCACTACCGCGCCGTTCTCGTCGGCGATCACCCGCGTCACCTCCACCCGGCCGTCGGGGAACGCCGTCGCCCAGGCCTGCATGAACTCGCGATAGCCGTTCGGGCCGCGGTAGGTCGCGCCGAACGGGACCGCAACGCATTCCATGTTCTCGGCGGCGATGCGCATGAGCCCATCGAAGTCGCGGTCGTTCCACAGATCGGGGATGCGTTCCGCGATGCGTGCGTTGTCCTCGATCGATCCCCGGGCGCGCACCTCGCTCCCCTCGCGCACCGTCGTCATCGGCTGCTCGCGCTCTCGCGTCCGGGCTTCCTTCCCCGTACCGGAGCTCTGCTGGGACGCCGCGCCCGCCGCGGCACTCTGCCGTTTCGTCTCCCGCTCCCGCTCCTGGCCGCCCGCGCTGGAGTCGCGCTCCTTCCTGTCCGCTGTCATGGTGCACCTCTCTGCCAGACGTTGTGCTCGTCGGTGCCGTCTACATCGTGTTCCTCCATGAGGGCTGGCGACGCCACACGATAGTGCCACCTCGTTCGCTGTCAACGAAGCCGCTCCGGTCGCGCACGCCGTGACGGAGCGCGGGCGGCGCCCCTCCCGATGCTCAGGGTCAGGGATCATGGCGCGCGGCGTGCAGCGATGCTCGAGCACGGCGCGACGCGGGCATCGCGCTCGCGATGGGAGAGATGAGCCGGAGCCCCGCATGACTCGCATCCTCCTCGCCTCGCACGCGGGCGAGAGCTCGGCCGGCGCGGTGCGCATCGCGCCTCTGGTCGCGGAGCGCCTCGGCGCGGAGCTCGCTGCCGTGAGCGTGCTCCCCAGCGTGCAGCCATTGGACTACGGCTTCGGCGTGGTGTACGCCGGCAGCCCGGAAGTGGAGACCGCCCTCGCCCGGAAGCTCGGCGCCGAGGTGGATGCGCAGTTCACGCGCTTCGGCGTCGGCGGATGCATGCCAACGGTCCGCATCGGCCATCCCGCCATGGAGATCGCGAGCGCGGCGCGCACGGTGAACGCATCGCTCATCGTCGTCGGCCTCGGCCCGCATCGGGTGCTCGACCGGGCGCTCGGCGGCGAGACCGCCCTACAACTCGTGCAGGTGGCGAGCACGCCGGTGTTCGCGGTGCGGGCGGATGCCACCGCGCTGCCGCATCGGATCGTGGTCGGGGTCGACTTCACGCCGAGCAGCATCCTCGCCGCGCGGACGGCGGCGCGACTGCTCGCCACCGGCGACGTGCTGCATCTCGTGCACGCGGGCGGGGAGCCGCCCGACGCGCGAGCCGCGCTCACGGGCGATGCCCATCGTCACGAGGTGCCGCTGGACGCCGGTACCCGGCTTGCCGCGTTGCCCGCGAGCCTCGGCGTTCCTGACGGCGTGACGGTGCATCACTCGCTGATTGAGGGCGTACCGGCGCAGGCGCTGCTCGACGTGCTCGCGCGCGTCCAGGGCGACCTGATCGCCGTCGGCAGCCACGGCTACGGGCTCTGGAAGCGGCTCACGATCGGGAGCGTCGCATCGAAGATTCTGCGCCTGTCGCAGACGTCCGTGCTCGTGCAGCCCATCGGCTCGGTGACGGCTGCCGCTAGTGGACCACCACCCGCGTCGTGAGCATGGTCGTGTCGGCATCCTCGCCCACGCGCCAGTGCACCCAGTGGTGCCGCACGCGAAGCGAGTACGTGCCGGGCGCGAGCGGCCCGAGCTCCGCGTCGTACGCGAAGCGCCCCACCCTGGCCGCGCACGCCACGTCCGGCGGCCGCGGCGGGACGAGCGCGATCTCCAGGTCGAGCGCGCCGGGGGTGCGCGCATCCAGCGCGCTGCCCAGGCGGAAGCAGCTGTAGGGGGCGGTGATGAGCCCGGTCACCCGGATCGTGCCGGACGGGACGGAATCGTCGACGGCGCGGGCGAAGTCGGCTGGCCCCTGCGGCGGGAGGCGCGCCTCGCGCCCCGCGAGTCGTACCTCCTCCCAGCGCATCCGCACGCCGGCGGGCCAGCCGGTGGCGGCGGGCGCCACCCCGGGAGACGGCGCCGGCGCGGGGGGTGACGGGTGCGCGGATGAGCAACTCTGCGCGATGGCTGCCAGAGCGAGACAGCAAACGATGGAGATGTGCCGCATGGTCCGGTGATGGCGTCGCTTCAATTGCGTGATACACCCCTCGCCACGCATCGACCGGGCCAGGTGGCCGATGCGACACCGCCCCCGAACGCGGATGCGTTCGGGGGCGGTGTCGCATCGTGCGCGAGCGGATGGCTCAGCCGATGTCGTCCATCACCCATCCGGCGAGCGTCTCCAGCGATGCGCCCTCCGCCGCCGTGAGGCGGCCGGAGCGCACCAGCGCCTCCACCTGATTCCGGAACGCGCCGAGCGGACCGCGCGCGCCGTGCGCGTTGCCGCTCTCGAGCTGCTGCCGCGCGGCGGAGAGCGTCGCCTCCAGCGCGTTCCCTTCGCCGGCCGCCACGACGCCGCGCGTCGCGAGCTCCTGCACGCCCGTGGCGAGGATGCCGAGCAGGCGATCGGCCGATGCGCCCTGGGGCGACGCGATCCCCGCTTCCACCAGCCACTCCACGTCGTCGGGGAGCTTGTCGAGCAGATCGTATCCCGCCTCCGCCTCGATCGCGTCCACCGTGGTCCGGTACGTCTGCCAATCCACGTTCCGCACCCCCGCCTGATTCGGCATGTCCACCGCCACGATCTGCACGTCGCCCGGGGCGTGCACGTCGGCGAGCCCTTCATCGCGCGGCATGATCACCGCCACCTTCCACACGTGCGCGGGGATGACGACCTTCCCCTCCCCCTTGAGCGTGCCGATGTTCCCGGCCACGCCGGCGATCACGTACACCTCGCGCGTGCCGTCGCGCGCGAGATCGCCGAGGTAGTTCTCGAGCACCGCCCACGGCCCCTGATTCAGGTCGGCTGCCTGCGGGATGATGTTCGAGAGGTAGAACGTGTAGGCGTTGTCGAGACTCGCCGAGGTCCGGTCGGCGGAGCGCACCAGGTGCCCGCGATCGATCCCGTAGCCGGCGTACGAGCCGGCGCCGGTGTAGTCCGCCGTCGTCAGGTGCGCGAAGCTCGACGGAAGCGCGGGATCGGCGGTGAAGCAGTCGCACCGGTCCTCGGGGCCGAAGTGCGTGGCCTCGAGGTCGTAGCTCACCCAGTTCGGCGTGTTGCGCGTGGCGCTGTACGACAGCGTGTACTCCGGGCGCGTGATGAGGAAGTCATCGCTCGGGTCGGCGTCGGTGGGGACGCCGAATTCGGTGTTGCCGGCGTACAGCGCCGTCGTGCTGGCCACCGCCACGCGCGTGGGCACACGGTAGAGTCCCACGCGCCCATCGGCGGCGGTCACGCGGATGACCGCCACCCCCGCGCCGAGCGCGTGCACCACGCCGTTCTGGTCCACGCTCGCCAGCTCCGGCGTCGCCGACGACCAGGTGAAGGTGGTGGAGACCGCCTGGTGCGCGGCATCGAACGCGCTGGCGAAGAGCTGGTCCTCGAAGCCGACGGGGAGCGCCGGGTCGCTGTCGTCGCGGCCGCTGAAGGTGATGCGCACCACGCCCGTGGGGATCGGCGGCGCGACATCGCTCAGCGCTCCGTTCGCCTCCCCCGGCGTGCCGAAGTCGCCGCTCCCGAACGGCGTGGTGGAGTACCCCCACCCCGCGCCGTCCACGTCGGCATCGCCGGTGGACGGATCGCGCAGCGCGCGCGTCGCGCCCTTCGGCAGGTCGCTCCAGCGCACCGAGTCCACCGTCGCGCCGGCGGGGCTGCGCAGCACGAGCCAATCGTTCGCATCGAGCCAGATGGTGGTGCCGCCGGTGAAGTAGTTGTAGTCCACGGGCGCGCCGCCGTTGTTCGCGACGTTGTCGCTCCGCCCGAGCACGGCCCAGCCGCCGGGCGCGATGATCACGTCGTGCGCGATCCGGTGCGGCGCGTCGCCGCCGGAGCGGATCGTCCACCCGGCGAGGTTCACCGGCTCCGATCCGTAGTTGTGCACCTCGAACCACTCCCCCCAGCTCGCGGAGAGCGCGGCGAGCGGGTCGCCCATCAGCTCGTCGATCACCACCGTGGTGGGACCATCGTACGTGATCGGCGCGTCGTTGCACGCGCCGAACGTGCTCGGCGCCGGCGCGTTCCATCCATCGAGTCCGTTGCGCTGCAGCGACTCGCCGAGCGGCGTGGACGAGGTCTCCTCCACGCCGATGTCGGTGGAGGTCATCCCGTTCGCGGGGCCCCCCGCGGCGGTGAACGTTCCCTCGTACGACAGGAACTCCACCACCGTGCCGGACGCGTTCACGAGCGCCACGCCGTCGGGAGAGCCGTTCTGGATCCCGTTCGACGGATACGTGATCACCCGCGTCCCCTCGGCGCCGCACGCGGCGTCGAGCGTGCCGCTCAGCGTCGTGGTGTTGTAGGGCGCGCCGCCGGTTCCGTTGTAGAGCACCACCTGCCAGCCCGTGAGGTCCGCGTTCGCGGGGCCGGTGAGCTCGACCGCCTCGCCGGCGTCGGTGCCCGCGTTGTCGTAGTGGATCTCGCTGATGTGGATCGGCCGCGCGGCCGGGGCGGCGACCGAGAGGTTCGGACGCGCGCCCTGCAGCGGGGCGAGCACGCCTCCATCGGAACACGATGCCAGGAGTACGGCGACCGCCGGCACGGCGGCACCACGCAGGAAGAAGCGCATACGCTCCCACGAGATGTGGAGACGCCCCTGCCGGGGGCGACGGCCCCGCGGATGCCGTCCGCGGCGGACGCGACAATACTACGTCATGTCAGGCATCCGGCGGAACACCTCGTCGGGTCACGAACGTGTCTCGTCATGCGTCGTGCGGGACTCGGGACTCGGGACTCGGGACTCGGGGCGGACGCTCGCTCAGCGCCGGCCCGCCAGGTGCTCCGCCAGCCGGTCGAAGGCCTGGGTCCATCCGCCCTCGTGACCATTCCGCGACTCCACGGACGGGAAGCCGGTCTGCCGGAAGACCATCTCGGTCTTTCCCGCCCGCTCCGTGAACGTCACGGTCACGAGCATCTCGTTCTCCGGCGCGCTGTCCCAGGCGAAGGTGAACACCAACCGCTCCGGCGGCACGACCTCCAGGTACACGCCGTGCTGCGGGTGGTCCTCGCCGTCGGGGGAGCGCAGCACCGTGCGCCACGCGCCACCGGGGCGCACGTCTCCTTCCAGCTCGGGGGCGGTGAAGTCCTTCGGCCCCGCCCATCGCATCGCGCGCTCGCGCTCCGTCCAGGCGCTCCACACCAGCTCGCGCGGCGCATCGAAGGTGCGGGTGATCACGAGCTCGCGGGCGTCGGCCACGCCGCTGCGTTCACGTGCGGTCATTGCTCTCTCCCTCCGCGTGCGCATCGCTCAGCCCAGGGCCGGCGCCTCGTCGGCGCTGCCGCCGTAGATCGCCGGCACGAGCGCTCCCGTCTGCCGCAGGTACACCGTCAACTGTCCGCGGTGGTGGTACCAATGGTTCAGCATGACGGAGCGGAGAAAGGCGCCGCGCGGGAGCGCGGCGAGCTCCCGGTCTCCGCGCACCATCCGCCACGGCGCCGCGAGCGCGGCGTCGTCCATCTCGCGGAGCCGTGCGCTGGCCTCCGCGACGCTCCGGTCGAGCGCCTCGAGCAGCTCGGGGGTGCTCGTCGCACTCGGCCGGGGAATGGGGGTGGTCACGTCGAAGGTGTCGCCGGCGCCGATCCTGGCGATCGCGCCGGGGATCGTCGCCACGTGCATGGCGAGCTGGCCGAGGGTATCCGACCGGTCGTGCGGCCGCCAGTCCAACCGGTCGCCTGGGACGCGCTCGAGCACGCGGCGGGTGGTGGCGGCCTCCTGCTCCAGCTCCTGCAACAGATCCTCGATGGTGATCATCGTCATGCTCCTGGTGCGGTCGTGTGTCGCGGACTCACCTCGATCGCTTCGTCCGCTTCTTCTTTCTGGTGGTTGGCGTGCGGGTCGCCGCCGGCTTTCCCTGCACCTCGGCGAGGTAGGCATCGAGCTGGTCGAACCGGTCCTCCCAGTAGCGCCGGTAGTGCTCCACCCAGTCGGCGACGTCGCGGAGCGGCGCCGCCGCGAGGCGGCAGGGGCGCCACTGCGCCTCGCGCCCGCGCGTGATCAGCCCGGCCTGCTGGAGCACCTTGAGGTGCCGCGAGACGGCGGGGAGGCTCATGGCGAACGGCCTGGCGAGCTCGGTGACCGTGGCGTCGCCGGTCGCGAGCCGGGCGAGGATGGCGCGCCGCGTGGGATCGGCGAGTGCGGCGAGGGTGGTGCTCAGGCGGTCGGCGGGCATGGATTGTTTAACGTTTCGTTTAATTAAGCTATCCGTTAAATACAATCCCTCGCGCGCCCTGTCAACCGCGCCCCGCGTCCCGCGAGTCCCGAGTCCCGCGCTCCACGAAACCCGCCCGGAACATTATTCGTACGTAGTGTACATCCAATGTCGGCGCGGCCCGCGCCGATCCGACCCCAGCAGCAACAGAGGGACACATGCGACACGATGACTGGCGCCCCCGGGGCGACGAGCACGACGACGAGATCCGCGCCGCGGATGCCGACCGCGAGGCGACCGCCGAGCGGCTGCGGAAGCACCATCTGGAGGGACGGCTCACGGACGATGAGCTCGACCAGCGGCTCGAGCGGTGCATGGCCGCGAGAACCCTCGGCGAGCTCCGCGCGCTCGTCGCGGACCTCCCCGGCGAACGGCCGCGGGAGGCGCGCGGATCCGCCTGGCGCCGCCGCGCCCTCTTCCCGTTCTTCCCCCTGCTGCCCGCGCTCATCGCCCTGGCGCTCCTCCTCGGCGCCTTCGCGCACGCCGTCGCGTGGCACCACGCGGCGTGGCACCATGCAGCATGGCACCACGGCGGCCCGCCGTACGGCTGGGGCTTCCCCTGGCTCCTCTTCCTCCTGATCGCCGGCGCGCTGTTCCTGTGGCGCCGCGCGCGCTGCGAGGAGGCGTGGCACGCGCGGGGCGGCGCTGAACGATAGACCGGGCGCGCGGGAGTGCCGACGACGCGCCCACCGGCCCGGGCGGCCGCGCGCCGCCACGCGCCGGTGGGCGCGTCCCTCCCCCCTCACGCCGCGTCGGCCAGCGTCGCCCCCCTCCCCCTCGCCACCACGGGCTCCGCGAGCACCTCCGCCAGCCGCAGCACCCCGAGCCCGAGGAGCAGGTGCACCACCTGGATCACCCAGTGCATCGCGCCCGGAAGGACTCGCGCCTGCACCACCCCCACGATCGGGAGCGCGAGCCCCAGCACGATCGCGAGCCCCGTGAGCCCCGCTCCCCGCCGCGCGCGGGCGGTCAGACCCGTGAGCACCCAGAGCCCCAGCACCACGATGCTCCCCACGAGCATGTGGACGGGGATGAGCGTCCGGGCGTGGCCGGTCCAGAACAGCACGCCGAGCAGGATCTGAACGATCCCGGTCAGGCGCACGATCCACCGCGTGACGATGGTTGCTCTCCGCATCTCGTACCTCCAACGTTCGTGGCGGCGTGCCCGGCCCGGTCCCGGCTGGCGCGGCCCCACCGCCGATGATATTGGTCGTATCGTACGTATAACCAAAGGAGAGGTTTCGCGCCGATGTCCCCGCGTCCCTACCGCATGGGGGTCCGCCAGGCCGCCGCCGAGGAGACCCGCGCCCGCATCGTCGCCGCCGCGCGCGCGATGCTCGCCGCGCCCGGCGGGATCGGCGCCTTCACCGTCGACGCCGTCGCGAAGGAGGCCGGCGTCGCGCGCATGACGGTCTACTACCAGTTCGGCTCCAAGACCGGGCTCATCGAGGCCGTCTTCGACTCCCTCGCCATCGTGCGCACCGGCGTGCCGCGCCTCGTCGCCGCCCTCGCCCTCCCCGAGCCCGCCGACACGCTCGCCGAGTTCGTGCGCACCTTCGCCGCCGTCTGGCAGGAGGACCGCCTCGTCATCCGGCGGCTCCAGGGGCTCGCCGCGCTCGATCCGGAGTTCTCCCGGGTGTGGCACGCGCGCGAGGGGCGGCGCCGCGAGGGGATGCGCGAGATCGCCACGCGCGTCGCGGCCGGCCGGGGACGGGGGCGGGGGCGCACGCGCCCCCGCGCGCTCGACGTCGACACCGCCACCGCCGCGCTCTACGCCGTCGTCGCCTTCGAGACGTTCGATGCGATGGCGGGCGCGGAGCGCGCCTTCGAGGACGTGGCGCCGATCGTCCACCAGCTCGCGCGCAAGACGCTCGGCCTCGACGGCGGCGAGCCCGTGGCGCTCGCCCCGGCGCGCCGAGCGGTGGGGAAGAAGAAGACCACACGCCGGCGCGGCGCGGGAAGGTGAGCGGCGCGCGGCCGGGGATGCCGCGCATCGCCGTTCGACTGGCGCAGGGCACGAACGACCTGTAGATCTGTCCTGGCCTCACGCATCAGGGTGCACCGCCCAGGACAGAGGCGTGGTGCCGCCCCTCCTCCCTCCAACCAGCTCCGACCGCATGCCTTTCCCGCTTCATCGCGGTAGCCGGCTCCGTGCCGGGCGGCCGCTCTCGTGGTGCATCCGAGTCCTCGCCGGCGGCCTGGTCGCGTTCGCGCCCGCCGCCACGCTGCGGGCCCAGACGCGGACCTATACGCTCCTCGGCAACGTGCGGAGCGTCCAGCCCATCGCCAGCGGCGTGCTGCTCAGGGCCGAGCACGGGAGCGTGCTCGTCGAATCGATCGCCCACGTCGGCGTGCGTGTCCGCGTCCGATTCGGCGACTCGTCGCGTGCCGACTTCCCCACCCCGCACTCGCTCGCCACGGGCGATGCACCCCCGCCGGTGGCCACGGCAACGGTGCGCAGCGCGGGGGATACGGTGGTGATCGGCGCCGCCGAGGGGATCGAGATCCGCGCGCTCGAGCGGCCGCTCCGGCTCATCGTGCGCGATGCGGAGGGGCACGAGCTGCTGCACGAGTCGTTCGGAGCCGCGACGTACGGCGGCCGCATCGTGCACTACGTCCAGGATCCGCCGGGCACGCGCTACTTCGCCCTCGGCGAGCAGCCGACGGGACTCGCACGGAACGGCGGCGCCTTCCCCTTCTGGAACACCGACCGCTACGCCTACCGCCCCGGCGAGACGCCGATCTACTCGACGATGCCCTTCTACCTCGGCGTCGCGGACGGCGTCGCGCACGGCGTGCTGTACGACAATCCGTTCCGCGGCGAGATGGACTTCGCCGGCCGCCTTCACGGCTCCATCGGCTACATCGCCGACGGCGGGATCGACGGCGGCGAGCTGCGCTACTACGTGGTGCCCGGACCGGGGCTCGACAGCGTGCTCGCCCGCTTCTCGCGGCTCACCGGACGGATGCCGCTCCCGCCGCGCTGGGCACTCGGCTACCAGCAGAGCCGGTACAGCTACGCGCCCGACTCCATGGTGATGAACGTCGCCACCGCGTTCCGGAAGCGCGACATCCCCGCCGACGTGCTGTACCTCGACATCGGCTACATGAACGGCTACCGCGTGTTCACGTGGGACTCCGTCGGCTTCCCCCACCCGAAGCGAATGCTCGACTCGCTCCGCGCGATGGGATTCAAGGTGGTCCCCATCGTGGACCCGGGGGTGAAAGTGGACAGCGGGTTCGGCGTGTACCAGCGGGGCCTCGCGCGCAACGCGTACGTCACCATGCCCGACGGTGAGCCCGCGCTCGGCAAGGTGTGGCCGGGCACCGCGGTGTACCCGGATTTCTCGCGGGCCGCGGTGCGCGCCTGGTGGGGGGACGAGCAGAAAGCGTTGCTCGACACCGGCGTGGCCGGGATCTGGAACGACATGAACGAGCCCTCGTCCTTCACCGGCGGGACACTCTCCGCCCTCGCGCAGTTCCACGGCGACGCCGGCCCCGCCACGCACCTCGAGATGCACAACCAGTACGGCACGCTCATGGCCCGCGCCTCGTTCGAGGGGCTGCGGCGCGCGCGCCCCGACGCGCGTCCGTTCGTCATCACGCGCGCCGCGTACATCGGCGTGCAGCGCTACTCGAGCGTGTGGACGGGCGACAGCCGCTCCACGTGGGAGCACCTGCGTATCTCGGTGCCGATGGTGATCTCGCTCGGCCTCTCCGGCGAACCGTTCGCCGGCTCCGACATCGGCGGCTTCGCCGGCGCCCCGGATGGCGAGCTGTACTCCCGCTGGCTCCAGGCGTCGGCGCTCCTCCCCTTCTTCCGCACGCACTCGGGGATCGACGTGCCGCGCCGCGAGCCGTGGAGCTACGGCGCGGAGTACGAGCGCGCGAACCGCGCGACCATCCGCCTGCGATACCGCCTCATCCCGGTGCTCTACACCGCGTTCCACCAGCACGTACGCGACGGCTCGCCGGTGGTGCGCCCCATCTTCTGGTCCGAGCTCGGCGACACGACGGCGCTCGGGGTGAGCGACGAGTACCTGGTGGGGGACCACCTGCTCGTCGCGCCGGTCGTGGATTCCGCCGCGAGCACGCGCGACGTGTATCTCCCGGCGGGGCACTGGTTCCGCCTCGGCAGCGACAGCGCGTACGAGGGCGGCCGGCGTGTGGCGGTGTCGGCGCCCGACGCGCCACGGGATGGTGGCGACACCACGGGGCTCGCCGGGCTTCCGATCTTCGCGCGCGCCGGTGCCGTGATCCCCATGCGGCCGGTGATGGCCTACGTCGGCGCGCACGCCGTGGACACGCTCGCGCTCCACGTGTGGCCCGGTGCCTCGGCGAGCGTGAGGAGCGAGCTGTACGAGGACGCCGGCGACGGCTACGCGTACGAGCACGGGCAGTACCGCTCCACGACGTTCACCACCTCCGGCGGCGACGGGACGCTCGAGATCGCGCTCGCGCGGGAGGGGAAGTATGCGGGAGCGCGCGCGTTCTCGGTGGTGGTGCACGCCGTGTCGCGCCCGCGATCCGTGAAGGCGGATGGTCGCGGCGTTCGCGTTCGCTGGGACGCGGCGCGGCGCACGGCGACGTTCGTCGTCCCGAGCGGCGTCCGGCGCATCGTGGTGACGTCGTGACGGGGCATCGGTTCGCGAGCCCGGCGCGCGGGCTCCTCAGCGCCGGGCTCGCGCTCGGCGCGCTCGGTACGGCGATCGCGCCCGTCGGCGCTGCCGCGCAGTCGCCGGGGGTGCGCGCCGCGTCCCGAGCGCCGGTGATCGAGAAGGTGGATCCGCCCAACTGGTGGGCTGGCCACTCCATCGATCCCGTTCGCCTGACCATCCGCGGACGGAACCTCGGCGGCGCGCGCTTCGACTGCCCGCGCCTCGCCTGCTCCTCCGTCCGCGTCAACGACGCGGGCACCTACGCGTTCGTGAACGTCGTCATCCCGCGGAACGCGGCGCCGGGCTCGTACCCGCTCACCCTGCGCACAGCGTACGGGGCCGCCTCGGTCCCCTTCGCCATCGCCGCACCGCTCCCGTCGGCGGGCCGGTTCCGGGGCTTCGATGCCAACGACGTGATCTACCTGATCATGCCCGACCGCTTCGCCGACGGCGACACGACGAACGACGACCCCGCGGCGTCGCGCGGTCTGCTGGACCGCCGCAAGGCGCGCTACTACCACGGCGGCGACTTCGCTGGCATCCGGAAGCACCTGCAGTACCTGCACGACCTGGGCGTCACGGCGATCTGGATCAATCCGATCTACGACAACTACGACGGGCTCAATCGGTTCGGGAACGATTCCGCGCAGACGAGCACCGACTACCACGGCTACTGCGCCATCGACTTCTACGCCGTGGACGAGCACTTCGGCGACGTCGCCGCTTTCCGGAAGCTCGTGGACGACGCGCACGCGCACGGCATCAAGGTCATCCTCGACATGGTGGCCAACCACACGGGGCCCCACCATCCGTGGGTGAACGATCCGCCCACGCCCACCTGGTATCACGGCACCGCCGCGAAGCACCTGGCGAACACCTGGCAGACGTGGACGCTCGCCGATCCGTACGCCACGCCCGAGATGCGCCGGGCCACGCTCGACGGCTGGTTCGCCGATGCCCTCCCCGATCTGAACCAGGACGATCCCGAGGTCGCCCGCTACATCATCCAGAACACGCTCTGGTGGATCGGGATGACCGGCATCGACGGGATCCGCCAGGACACCTGGACCTACGTCCCCCGCCGCTTCTGGCGCGACTGGATGGCCGCGATCAAGCGCCAGTATCCGTCGTTTCGCGTCGTCGGCGAGGTGTTCGACGGCGATCCCACGCTCGAGTCGTTCTTCCAGGGGGGACGCGCCCGCTTCGACGGCATCGACGACGGGCTGGATGCGCTGTTCGACTACCCGCTCTACTTCCCGATCCGGAACGCCTTCGCGCAGGGGAAGCCGCTGCGCGAGGTCGTGCAGATGCTCGGCCGCGACCGCCTCTACCCGAACGCCGACGCGCTCGTCACCTTCCTCGACGACCACGATGTCGCGCGCTTCATGAACGATTCGGGCGCGACCACGGATGGGCTGAAGCTCGCCCTCACGTTCCTGCTCACCACGCGCGGCACGCCGCTCCTCTACTACGGCGACGAGATCGCGCTCCCGGGTGGAAACGATCCCGACGACCGCCGTGACTTTCCCGGTGGCTGGCCGGGCGATCCGCGCGATGCGTTCGACGCCTCCGGCCGCACCCCCGCCGAACAAGACGTGTGGACGCACCTGCACGCGCTGCTCCGCCTGCGCGCCGAGCGACCGGAGCTGCGACAGGCACCCACCGAGCAGCTCTACGTGGGGGAGCAGGCGTACGTGTACCGCCGCGGCCGCACCGTCGTGGCGCTGAACAACGACACGAGCCGGGTGGAGGTGCACCTCCCCGCCGGCGCGCTGCCGGCCGTCCTCCCCACCGATGCGCTCGGGCACTGCCCCGCGCCGCGGCGGGATGGTGGCGAGGTGTCGCTCGTGATCCCCGCGCGCAGAGGGTGCATCTTCTGATGCGCGCGGCGACCATTTCCGGAGCGGCTCGCCAGCGCTCCGCGGCGCTCGCGCTCGGTGCGCTATGCATCGCCGCCCCGGCCGGTGCGCAGCGTGGCACGCCCGCGCCCGCGCCGCGCCGCTCGACCGCGTCGGCCTCCGTGCACATCGTGAGCGACAGCTTCCCGATCCCGCAGCTCGGTCGCACGCGCCGCGTCTGGATCTATCTCCCTCCGGGGTACGCGGGCTCGAGTGCCCGCTATCCCGTGCTGTACATGCACGATGGCCAGAACGTCTTCGACGCGGCCACGAGCTTCGCCGGCGAGTGGGGAGTGGACGAGACACTCGACCGGCTCCGCGCCGGCGGCGACCCGGGCGTGATCGTCGTCGCCGTGGACAACGACGGTGCGCACCGGATGGACGAGTACGATCCGTGGAAGGCCGCGGATCCGAAGCTCGGCGGGGGGGAGGGGGACGCGTACGTCGACTTCCTCGTCCACACGCTCAAGCCGTACATCGACCGCCACTACCGCACGCTCCCCGACCGCGAGCACACGGGGATCATGGGCTCGAGCATGGGCGGGCTGATCTCCCTCTACGCCGCGCTCGAGCACCCCGACGTCTTCGGCCGCGCCGGCATCTTCTCCTGCGCCTGCTGGGTGGTGAAGCGGCAGGTTCTGGCGCTCACCCGGCGAGCCGCCGGCATGCGCTCGCCGCCCCGGCTCTATTTCGTTGCCGGTGGGCGCGAGACGCCGGATGGTCAGCAGGCGCGCGATCAGCGCGAGGTGGTGGACTCGCTCGTGGCCGCCGGCATCCCCGCCGCCGCGCTCCGGGCACGCGTCGCCCCGGACGGCGAGCACAGGGAGTGGTTCTGGCGGCGCGAGTTCGGCGCCGCCTACCGATGGCTGTTCGGCGTCGGCCCGGTGAAGTGATCTATCGCGTGCGGGACGCGGCCAGCCCGTCGCTCGGGAGCCGCGTCACCCGCACGTGGTCGAGCAGCGCCGTGTTCTCGCGGCCGTTCATGTTCGCGTCGAGCGCGTCGTAGACGACGCGCAGCTCGTGGACGCCGGGCCCGAGCCGCACCAGGAGCGGGTTGCTGTACCCCCAATTCGACCACTGCCCCGCGCCGCGCTGCGGCATCACCAGCACGCCCTGCTCGTGCCCGTCCACGATGAGCGTGCGCACCGCCGCCTTGTCCTCGGTGTTCACCGGGCCGTTGCCGTTGGCGTACCGCACGTCCACCAGGTAGTCGCCCGCGCGCGCGATGCGCACCGGCACGGTGATGGAGTCGTTTCCCTCCCTCGTGAGCCGCACGTACCCCGCGCCGGTGTACCCGGCGTGCTCGTGCTCGAGCGACGCGCCGTCCGGCTCGGCCACCACCTCCGCGGCGGCCGGGGCGACGCGCACTGGCTCGCTCAGGAACGACTCGTCGCCCGCGGCGCTCACGGCGAGCACCTGATACTCCTCCAGCCCATCGGCGTGTCGCACGACGGCACGCGTGCCCGTCGTGCGAGTCTCCGGATGCCCGTCGCGGTAGACCACGTACCGTGCCGCGTCGGCGACGGGCGCCCACTCCAGCGTGTCGCCGCGCAGCGCCACGCGCGGCGTGGCCGGCGCGAACCGGTTCGGCACCTCGTGCACGGTGGTCTCGGGCCAGCGCCCGTTCATCGTGATCTCGAGCGTGTGCGCGCCGGTGAGCCCCGCGGGGATCTCCGCGCGCTCGACCGCGCGCCCGTCGAGCCGCGCGGCGGCCACGCCGTCGCCGTGGCCGCGCACCGTCACCGTGAGCGTCGCGCCGCGGTAGCGCAGCCCGCTCAACGTGCGCTCGCCGCCGTACGAGGGCGGCACCATCGGCCGGAACACGAGCCGGTCCGGCTCCAGCCGCATTCCGAACAGCAGCCGGAAGGTCCCCGCCAGCGTCCCCGCCACACTCCAGAGCTGGCGGTCGGAGTTGAGCGCGGTCCCCTCGAAGTGCCCGGTCGCCGCGACCATGTTCTCCTTGTTCGTCAGGAAGAGCGCGGCCGCGCGCGTCGCATCATCGAGCCCGCGCTGCACGGCGGCCGTGTTCCCCCCTTCGGCGGCCGCCCACGTCCAGTAGGCGGTCACGAACGGCCAGATGGTGGCGTCGTGGTAGAGCCGCTCCCCCGGGATGTACGGCCAGAACGTCGGTGTGCCGAAGGCGACCACCGGCGCGCTCCCGATCAGCGTCCGGCGCTGCGCGAGCGAGGCCGCGCCGTAGATCGCCGCGAGCGACTCGCCGAGCCCCTCGGCGCGCGGCGACAGCGACAGGTACGCGCGTCCGTAGCGGTACTGCCCGTACCACCCGCGTTCCGGCTGCCAGAGGTACTTCGTCATCCCCGCCTGGATCCCGTCGGCCACCGAATCCCACCGCGCCGCAGGCTCGCCGAGCGCGCGCGCCATGTTCGCGAGCACGCGGTACGCCGCGTAGTGCACCGCGTTCGTGCCGAGGTTCTCCGACCGGTAGATGTCCGCCGGCTGCATCCACCGCGGGTAGCTCTGTTCGCGCCAGTCGAGGAACGACGACTCCCCGCGGAAGAGCCCCGTCTCCGGATCGCGCACCGCGTGCAGGTCCGCCTCCGCCGAGCGGCGCGCGATGTCGTACGCCCGCCGCAGCCAGTCGTGGTCGCCGGTGGCGGCGTACAGCTCCCACGCGGCGAGCGCCCACACCATGCGGTCGCTCGACACCGGCCACGAGCCCCCCGTGCCGGTGTCCTGGATGATCCGCCCCGTGGAGTCCACCTTCGCGAGGAGGCTCCGGCGCACCGCATCGGGGGCGACGATGGCGAGCGACAGGATGCTGCTCAGCGAGATGTCGCGCGTCCACACTCCGGGCCACTTGGCTCCGGCGGAGAGCGCTCCATCATCGCGCACGAGCAGGTGCAGCTCCTCGAGCGAGAGGCGGTAGACGGCGTCCTGCAGCCGCTGCGATGACGACAGCGCGGGGAACCCGGAGAGATCGGCCGTCCGCGCCCAGATGGCGCGTCCGTCCGTGGTGCGTGGACGCGCGTACTCGGTGGCGATCGGCACCGTTCCCTCGTAGATGCCGTCGCCGTCGCGGTCGAACAGCTCGCTCTCCGAGCCAGGATGCAGCGTGCCGTAGTCCCACGAGAGCGGCGCCGGCTCGCCGAGCACGTACACGTGCTGCAGCGCACCCCGATCGATGCGCGCGCCGAGCGGGGGATCGTAGTACCCCTTCTCATCGAGGCTCCGCAGCACGTGCCGCAGGTCCACCCGGAACGTCACCCGCGCCGTTCCCTCCTCGCTGCTCGCCGATTCCTCGGGCGTGGGAGGGGGCGGGTCCCCCTCCACGCCGAAGCGATAGAGCGGGGTGACGAGCCGTCCGTCGCGGGGGCGGAGATAGATGGTGTGCTCGGTGCCGGACGGGAACTCGTTCTCCAATCCGTTGATGCTGAAGCGGAAGCGAACCTCGCGCGCCGCGCGTGGATAGCTGGAGACGATCGTGTCGCGCGAGAGCGCCACCGCCTCGAACCTGCCCTGCCGCACGGAGCTGTCGGTGACCACGAACGCGCTCCCGGATCGTCCCCGCCGCGCGCCACGCTGCGCGGCCAGCGTCGCGGGCGCGCACACGACCAGCGCGACCGCGATCGATGCCCGCGCCTTCAATGCGCGTCCCCGGCGAGCGCCGCGGCGTACCCCGCGGCGTCCTCTCCCACGATGACGTGCACGACGTCGTCCGACACGCGCCACACCCCCGAGGCGCCCGCTGCCGCGAGCACGCCTTCGTCGATCGCCTTCGGGTCGCGCACCTCCGCCCGCAGTCGCGTGAGCGCGACCGGCTCCACGCGCACGATGTTCCGCTCGCCCCCCAGCCCCGCGGCGATCCGCGCCGCGCGCTCGCGCTGCGCCGGGGTCGCGACGATCCGGCTCGGCGCCCGGGGTGCGGCGGCGGGCGCGCTCGCGCCCACGCCATCGCCGCCCGCCGAGCGCATGTATTCCTCCATGTCCGTCTTCAGGTTCTCCGACCGCGTCCCGAAGATCGCCTGCACGCCGCCCCCCACCTTCACCACGCCCGTGGCGCCGAGTGCGCGCAGCGCGTCCGCGTTCGCGCGCGTCACGTCGGCGAGCTCCACGCGCAGCCGGGTGATGCACGCATCCAGGCTGCGAATGTTGTCCGCTCCGCCGAACGCGGCGACCAGGCGCGCCGCCATGCCATCGCCCTCCGCCGCGCCCGCGCCCGCGGCGCCGGGCACCGTATCGTCGGTCTCGCGCCCCGGCGTCTTCAGGTTCCGCCGGATGATGATCGTCTTGAAGATGAAGTAGTACATCACCGCCCAGAGCGGCCCGAGCCATAGCAGCCACCATCCACGCCGCGAGTGCGGGTAGAGCACGATGTAGTCGATCAGCCCGTGCGAGAACGTCGTGCTGTGGTGGATCCCCAGCTCGATCGCCACGAAGTACGCCGCGCCGGCCAGCAGCGCGTGGATCGCGTAGAGCAGCGGCGCCACGAACAGGAAGGAGAACTCGATCGGCTCCGTGATCCCCGTGAGGAACGACGTGAGCGCCGCGGAGATCATGAGGCCGCCCACCCGCTTCCGCTGCTCGGGCTTCGCCGTGCGCCAGATCGCCAGCGCGGCCGCCGGAAGTCCCCACATCTTGAACAGGTAGCCCCCCGCCAGGTTGCCGGCGGTCGGATCGCCGGCGGTGAAGCGGTAGATCTCCCCGCGGATCACCTGCCCCGTGGCCGGGTCCACGTACTTCCCCACCTCGAAGAAGAAGGGGACGTTCCAGATGTGATGGAGCCCGAACGGGATGAGCGAGCGCTCCACCACGCCGTAGATGGCGAACGCGATCGCCGGGCTCCCGCTCGCCGCCCAGTGCGAGAAGACGTCGATCTGCTTTCCGATCGGCGGCCACACGATGCTCAGTACGACCCCCGCGAGCACCGCCGCGAACGCCGTCAGGATCGGCACCGATCGCTTCCCGGAGAAGAAGCCGAGATACGGCGGCAGCTTCACCCGGAAGAAGCGATTGAACAGGATCGCCGCGACCGCGCCGATCAGGATCCCGCCGAACACCCCCGTCTCGATCGACGGGATCCCCATGATCGGCTTCGCGTCGTAGTGCAGCAGCGGCGCCATCACACCCATCGTCGCCAGCAGCACCGCGTACCCCACCACCGACGCGAGCGCCGCGACGCCGTCGTTGTTCGTGAGGCCGAGCGCGACGCCGATCGCGAAGATGAGCGCCAGGTTGCTGAAGATGGCGCCCCCCGCCTGCGCCATCACGTTCGAGACGACGGCGGGGAGCCAGGCGAACTTGGCGCTCCCGATGCCGAGCAGGAGCCCCGCCGCCGGAAGCACGGAGACGGGGAGCATCAGCGCCTTTCCGATCTTCTGCAGCCACCCGAAGGCGGCACGGCCCAGGCTCCGGGCACTCCAGCTCTGGCGGGGCGTCGCCCCGATGGTCGCCGCTTCAGCCATGACGTCTCCTCACGATCTCGCGCACCGCCGCGCCGTCGGACGCATCGAGCGCCTCCCGGGCGGTGGCGCGACAGGCTTCGAGCGACAGCGTCCGCACCCGTGCCTTCACCGCGGGCACGAGCGGCACGTCCGCGCTCAACTCGTCCACGCCGAGCCCCACGAGCACCGGCACGGCCGCGATGTCTCCAGCCGCCGCCCCGCACACGCCCACCCAGCGCCCGTGCGCGTGCGCGCCGTCGACGGTACGCTCGATGAGGCGGAGCACCGCCGGGTGCAACGCGTCCAGCTGCGGCGCGAGGCGCGGGTTCGAGCGATCCATCGCCAGCGTGTACTGCGTCAGGTCGTTCGTGCCGATGGAGAAGAAGTCCGCCTCCCGCGCGAACCGCTCCGCCATGAGCGCAGCCGCCGCGGTCTCCACCATGATCCCTACGGGCACCGCAGGGACCCCGAGCTCGGCGCGCTCGCGCTCCACCATCTCGCGCGCCGCGCGCCACTCGGCGAGCGTGGCGATCATCGGGAACATCATGGCCACCCGGCCACTCACGGACGCGCGCAGGATCGCGCGGATCTGCGCGCGGAAGAGCGCGGGATGATTCAGCGTCAGGCGGACGCCGCGCTCGCCGAGGAACGGGTTCGCCTCGTCGGCCACGGCGAGATACGGCAGCGCCTTGTCCCCGCCCACATCGAGCGTGCGGATGACGAGGATCCGCTCCGGGCCGAGCGCGCGCGCCACCGCCTCGTAGCTCCGTGTCTGCTCGTCCTCATCGGGCGCGGCGTGGCGGTGCAGGAAGAGGAACTCGCTGCGCAGCAGCCCCACCCCCTCACCACCCACCTCGGGAACGCGGTGCGCGCCGTCCACGTCGCCGATGTTCGCGACCACCTCCACGCGATGCCCGTCGCGTGTGATCGCCGGCGATGCCGCGGCTGCGAGCTCGCTCGCGCGCCGGCGCGCGTCCGCCGCCTGCCGCTCCGCGATCCGCGCCATTCGCGCGGCGTCCGGCGCCGTGTCGAGCAGGCCGGCGTCGCCGTCGAGCACCACGCGCGTCCCCGTGGGGAGCGCGAGCGCGCGTGGATCCATTCCCGCCACCGCTGGGATCCCCAACCCGCGCGCGAGGATCGCGGCGTGCGAGGTGGCGCTCCCCATCGTCGTGCACACGCCGACGACACGCGCGCGGTCGAGCGAGGCGATGTCCGATGGCGCCAGCTCCTCGGCGATGACGATCGAATCAGGGGGCACCTCGCGCGGCGCGCCGTCGCCCCCCACGAGCAGGTGCAGCACCCGGCGCCCCACGTCGCGCAGGTCCGCGCCGCGCGCGGCGAGGAGGGGGTTGTCGAGCGAGCGCAGGCGATCGACCTGCGCGCAGTACGCCTGCCGCCACGCGTGGGCTGCCGACGCGCCGGCACGGATGCCGGCGTCGGCGGCGTCCACCAGCGCGGGATCCTCGAGCAGCTCCCGGTGCGCCGCGAAGATCGCCCCCTCCCCCGCGCGCCCCTCGCGCTCGAGCCGCTCGCGCAGCGCGTCGAGCTGCCGGCACGCGGCGGCGATGGCGGCATCGAGCGCGCGCCGCTCGCGGTTCGGGTCCGCGGCCCGCTCTTCCGGGACCAGGTCGTCGTCGCGGAGCTGGAACGCGTTCCCGATGGCGATGCCCGGCGACGCGGGCACGCCCTGCAGCACACCTTCCGTGGTTGGTCGTGCGAGCGTCTCCGGACGCGCGGCCGAGGGCGGCGACGGCTGAGGCGCAGGCGCGTATCCGGCATCGAGATCCGTCGCGAGCAGTTCGGCGAGCGTTGCGACGGCATCGGAGGCGTCGTCCCCCCGCGCCACCACCGTGACCGCATCGCCCGCCGCGACCTCGAGTGCCATGGTGGACACGACGCTCCGCGCGTTCGCCTCGTGTCCGTTCTTCACCAGCCGTACGTCGGCGGTGAACCGGCGGGCCGCGGCCGCCAGCGTCGCGGCCGGTCGCGCGTGCAGCCCGGCCGAGCACTTCACGATGATCGGAGCGGAGGCGATCGACTCCTCCCGCGGGGGCGCGGACGCCGTTTCTGCCGCCGGTGCGTCGACGAGACGTATCCGCATCAGCACATCGCGCGCGGCGGTCACCGGGCCAGCGGCCGGTTCGATGGCGGCGACGCGCTCCACGTTCGCCACGACGATCTCCGTGAGCAGGCTGCGCGCGCGCCGGGCCACGAGGTCGGCGTCGAAGGCGAGCAGCGGGTCTCCGGTGCGCACCTCGTCGCCGGCTTTCACGAGAGGGGTGAACCCCTCGCCCTTCAGCATCACCGTGTCGAGTCCGACGTGGATGATGATCTCGAGGCCGCGCGCGGCGAGCGTGACCGCGTGGTTGGCGCGGTGCACCTGGAGGACGCGCGCATCACATGGCGCGAGCACGCGATCGCTCAGCGGATCGATCGCGATGCCGTCGCCCGCCAGCCGCTGCGCGAACGCTTCGTCGGGCACGCGGTCGAGCGGCACGATCACACCCGAAACGGGCGCGAGGAGCGTCAGCGACGCTGGATCGGATGCGGCCGCTCCGGAACGCGTGCCTGGCGGGCGATCACCCGCGGGCCGCGGGGGCGGTGGGTGCGGGGGAAACGATGTCATGGCGTGGTGTGAGCGCGGTCCCCGCCGCCGCGATGGTGCGACGGCGGGGCAGTGCACGATAATGACGACGGCAGCACGTGCCCGCCAACCGGCAGCGGGCTGAGCCCGCTGCCGGTTGGCGGCGCTCAGTAGCCGGGGTTCTGCGTCAGGTTCGGGTTCGCCACCAGCTCAGACGCGGGGAGTGGGTAGAGGTTCCGGAACTCCTGCGTCTCCGCCCCCGCCTCGACGTTCCCCTTCCAGGCCCACACGCCATTCTTCGTGAACCGGTCGAACCGGATCAGGTCGGTGCGGCGGTGCCCCTCCCAGAGCAGCTCCCGCGCCCGCTCGTCGAGGATGAAGTCGAGCGTGAGCTGGGAGGCCGTGATGTCTCCGCTCGCATCGCCGTACGCCCGCTCGCGGAGCTGGTTGACGTAGCCCAGCGCCGTCGACAGGTCGCCGCCGCCGCCGCGCAGCACCGCCTCGGCGTACATGAGGTACGCGTCGGCGAGGCGGAACATGGGGTAGTCCACATCGGCGAACCCGGTGTTCGATCCCGGCGCGCCGGTGGACGTGACGTTCTGGTACTTCGGCGCGGCCCACCCCTGGGAGAAGTCGGTGAGGCTGGAGATCGTCTCCGACTGCCCATTGGTGAAGATGAACGAGGCGCGGTGGTCCGGCCCTCCCGGGCCGCCGGGGTAGAGCTCGGCCACCTCCGGCCGCAGGCGAAGTCCCCACCAGCCGCCATCCAGACCGTACGCCGACGCGGGCATGTTGCCTCCCACCTCCGCGTGCGTGAGGAACGTGGTGCCGCCGTACGACTGCGAGTGCGTCCCGTCGAACGGCACCGCGAAGATGATCTCGCGCGACGTGTTGTTGTCGGCGAGGAAGTTGTGCATGTAGTCGGGGTCGAGCTGGTACGCGCCCGAGGTGATGACGCGCTCCACCGCCGCGCGAGCATCGGCGTAGTGGTCCTCGCCCACGTACACCTGCGCGTTCAGGTACAGCTTCGCCAGCAGCATGTCCACCGCCCCCTGGTCGGCGCGCCCGTACTCTCCCTGCCCCGCCTGCGGCAGATCGGGGCGAATGCTGTCCAGCTGCGCCACGACGTACGAGAAGAGCTCCGCCCGCGTGTTCTGCTTCGGCGGCGTGATGCCCAGCGGGAAGTCCTCCGTCACGAGCGGGATGCTCCCGAACAGGTCGATTCCGTGCCAGTAGCTGAGCGCCCGCAGGAAGCGCGCTTCGGCGCGGTACTGATGGATCTGGGCGCGCAGGTCGTCGCTGACGTTCCGCGCCGTGAGCTTGTCGTCCGTGGTCTGGCGCAGGAACTCGTTCACCAGCCCCACCTGGAAATAGATGCGGTAGTACATCGCGCCCAGGAACTGATTGGACGACGACCAGAGCTGGGTGTTCAGCTCCTGGACGCCGGCGTCGTTCCAGGCGATCGCCGCCTCGTCGGTGGGCAGCTCCTCCATCTGCCAGAGCAGGCGGATGTACCCGGAGAATCCCTCATCGATGCCCTGGATGTCTCCGTCGCCGGCGGGACCCTGCTGCCCGGAAACCTGGAGGCCTCCGTAGATCTTGGCGATGTACGCTCTGTAGGACCCGGTATCGTCCCAGATGTTGGTCGCGGCCACGGAGCTCTTCGGCGGCGACGTCAGGTCCGTGCACGCCGGCGCCGCCACGAGCACGAGCAGGGCGGCGAGCATCTTTCGAGCGGTTCTATGCATGGCTCTATCCGTTGTCCTTGCGGAATGTCGGGAAGCGGGAGCCCGCGAGAAGGCGGTCGCCCGCGACGGCGTGTGCGCTCTCAGAACGTGAAGCTCGCCCCGGCCAGGAAGGTGCGGGACCGCGGGTAGATGTTGTTGTCGATGCCGAACGTGCTGTTGAAGCCGACGATGGCCGCTTCAGGGTCGACCCCGCTGTAGCCGGTGATCGTGAAGACGTTCTGCACCGTCCCGTAGACGCGGATCGCCTTGAACGACCGCAGCCCCCGGAAGGTGTAGCCCAACGTGATGTTGTCCATGCGCAGGAACGACGCGTCCTCCACGTACAGATCGGAGAAATACTGCGGATCCATGAACCCGTACGTCAGCACCGACGCGTCCAGGTTGGTCGGATGGTCGCCCCTGAGCGCGTTGTAGTATCCCAGGTTCGACGCCACGTTGTTGTAGACGTAGTTCCCGAGCTCCGCGCGCAGGGTGTAGCTCAGGTCGAAGTTCCGGTACCCGAACTGCGACGACTGCGAGAGCATCCACTTGGGCCACGGGCTCTTGTACGGCCGGAGGTCCTGGTCGTTGATGATGCCATCGCCGTTCTGGTCGACGTACAGGTCCGCGGCCGTGACGTTGGGGTCGCCGTTGCCGTAGACGGGCTTTCCGTTCACGGTCTTGTGCTGGTAGACGTAGAACGAGTAGACCGGATCACCGGGGTGGAGCACCTGGATGTTGTTCCCCACGGCGCCGGAGATGCCGCCCGTGAGGATCTTCGTGGTGCTGTCCCCGTAGATGCGCAGCAGCTTGTTGCGGTTCGTGGAGGCGTTGACGCCGGCGTCCCACGTGAGCCCGCCGTTCTTCCCATCGAGGATCCGGGCGTTCAGCCCCACCTCGAGCCCGTTGTCCTGCACGGCGCCGATGTTCGTGACGACGTAGTTGGACAGGTTCGTCCCGGCGGCCACCGGCACGTTGAAGAGCAGATCGGTGGTCTTCTTGTGGTAGTAGTCGATCGTTCCGGTGAGACGATTGTCCAGGACGCCGAAGTCGAGCCCCGCGTCGGTGGACGTCGTCTGCTCCCACTTGACGTTCGGATCCACGGCGCTCGGACGGATCGTGGTGACGAAATCGTTCCCGAATTGCGCCTGTGCCAGGCTGCTGCCGATGTCGTACGACGAGATGTACTTGTAGTTCGGGAACGACTGGTTGCCGTTCACGCCCCACGACAGACGCAGCTTCAGGTCGGAGAGCCACGCCACGTTCCGCAGGAACGACTCGTTCCCGATCCGCCACGCCGCCGAGACGGAGGGGAAGAGCCCCCACTGGTGGCTTGCGCCGAACTTCGAGGAGCCGTCGCGCCGGAGGCTCGCCGACAGCAGGTACTTGTCGCGCAGCGAGTAGTTGACGCGGCCGAAGAAGGAGATCAGCAGGTTCTCCTGAACGTCGCGGAAGTTCTGCTGCACCTTCGAGCCGGGAATGCCGTTGGGGCCGAGCAGGTCGGTGCTCAGTCCCTGGGCGAACACGCGGGTGGAATCGTACTGGAAGTCCTCGTAGGTGTAGCCGGCCGTCAGGTTGATGTTGCTCTGCAGGCGGTCGAGATCGCGCGTGTAGTCGCCGAACACCTCGAGCAGGGTGTGGAGCTCGTTCGGGTCGTTCTGGGCGTACGTCCCGCCGAGGCTCTGCTCGAGCTGCCCCTGCGCGGTGCTCGGTGAGAACGTCGTGCGCTCGGCTCGCGCCACGTCGTAGCCGGCACGCACCGTCGCCGACAGCCCTTCGAGGAAAGGCATGTGGTACTTGGCCTCGATGTCCCCGATGCTCCGGTACTCCGTGCCCCGGTCGGTGAGCAGCGCCAGGTCGGAGAGCGGGTTGTTCGCGCCCAGCGGGTTGGCCCACTGGAAGTACGAGCTCGGGGATGTCCTGATCGGCTCCGTCGGCGCGAGCGCGATCGCCGCACCCACCACCCCGGCGGGGGTGAACGAGTTGTGTGAGCGGGTCCCTCGCAGGTTCGTCCGCACCTCCAGCTTGTCGGCGAACAGGTGGTCGCTGTAGGTCAGCGCCGCGGACAGCCGCTCGGCGTTCGTCCCCTGCACCACGCCGCCCTGGTCCAGGTAGCCCAACGACAGCCGGTAGCGCATGTCCTGCCGCCCGCCGGAGACGGCGAGATTGTGCTCCTGCCCCGTGGCGGTGCGCTGGATCGCCTTCTGCCAATCGGTGCTGGCATCGCCGATGATGCCCATGTTGGCCGGCTGGTACTGCTGCACCGCGGCGCGGAACTGTGCCGCGTTCAGCAGATTCGGCTCGCGCGCCACGGACGACTGCGACGCGGAGGCATCGTAGCTGACCTGCGTCACCTCCGTCCCGGACTTGGTCGTGATGAACACCACGCCGTTGGCGCCGCGCGACCCGTAGATGGCCGTCGCCGACGCGTCCTTGAGCACCGTGATGCTCTCGATGTCGTTCGGGTTGATGAAGGAGAGGGCGTTCTGGCCGGCGGAGATCCCGCCGCCCACGGTCAGCGGCACGCCATCGACCACGAACAGCGGGTCGTTCATCGCGGTGACCGAGGTCCCGCCGCGGATGCGCACGGTGACCGCGCCCCCCGGCTCGTTGTTGCTGATGATCTGCACCCCGGGCACCTTCGCCTGGATGAGCTGCTCCGGACTCACCACGCGCCCGGTGTTGAACTCCCCTGACGAGACCTTGGCGACCGATCCCGTGACGTCCTTCGCTTCGCGCGTGCCGTAGCCGATCACCACCGTCCCCGCGAGCTGCACGGCGGTCGCCCGCAGGTGGAAGTCGGCGGTCGTCGCCGCGCCCGCGGTGACGACGATGCCGGCAATCGAGTCGGGCGCGAATCCGATTCTGGCGGCGCGCACAGTGTAGGTGCCCGGCTGCACCGCGATCGTGTACCGCCCATCGTCACTCGTCATGGTGCCGAGTCGCGTGCCAGCGATTGTCACGCGGGCGCCGGCGACGGGTTGCGCTCCATCGGCCGATGTGACCGTGCCCGTGATGCTCCCCGTCTGTGCGAGGACGGGACTGCTCGCGAACAGCAGTGCGAGCACACTCGTGAAGCCTGACCGCCGCATCATACCTCCTCACATGAGAAAAGAGACACTGCCAGGCAGCCTCCCGGGCCGCGGGAGTCCAGCAGCGCGGAGCCCGGGAGCGAATGCATCGACGCGGTCAGCCCGAAGCGCGCGCGGCGCGCCGCTGGAGCCGAGGCCGCAGCGTCGACAGGTGGCTCGTCGATCTTGACCGCTCGGTGGGAAAGTCGAGATAGGTCGTGCCTCCATGCGCGGAGAGAGAGCGCAGGAGTTGGAGAGGCGGGCCGAGGTGGAGACGTCCCGGGAGGGACTGGGTGCCCTGACGAGTACTGCTGTGCCGGCTCTAGACGCTACGCCGGAAGGGCGTGTTGTCAATAGCGCCAGGGCGCCACCCGCCGATGAGAATTCTTCGCGCGACGAGATGCCGCGCCTGCGTCAGTCCCGCACCGCGCGAGCGAGTTGCCGCGCCAGGGCACCGACGGTGCGATCCTCCAACTCTCCGGTGGCGAGCGCACACCGCCAGACCTCTCCACGCTCGCTCACGAACATCCGAACGTCCGGCTCGGCCGCGGCGCTCTCGTGCTCCCCCGGCTCCGGCGTGCCGCGACGCTCCCCCTGCCTCCGCTCGCCGCCGCGCCGGTCGTACACGAGCCACCGGCACCCCTCCGGGTCGAGGTACACCAGAGTGCCATCGGGCGCGCGCTCCGTCGCCGGCTCCTCCCGGCGCCCGGCCGGGGCGCGCCGGCGGTCGCCGCCGCGCCGCCACCACCCCGATGTGGCCGCCGTCTCGAGCACGCGGCGGAACTGCGCCGCGTCCGTCGGCACCTCGAGCCAGGGGATGCCGCGCGCCTCCGCCAGCGGCGCGAGCGTCGGCGCGCTCCCGCGCCGCCCGAAGAGCGCAACGCCCACGCGGCGCTTCGCGGCCTGGGCGAAGAAGAGATCGGAGCGGGCGGCATCCAGCGAGCCTTCGAGCAGGACCACCAGCAGCGGGCGCACGCGCAGCAGCGCATCCTCCGGCCGCTCGTCGGGGGCGGGGAAGATGGGGTCGTAATGCGCCATCTCGGCGAGCATCCCGAGCAAGGCGGCGATCAGCGGCTCCTCAGCGCAGATGAGAACGGTCGACGTGCGCGCCACCGGAAGTGAGGGCGTTCCTCGCGCCCGCGTGCGGGTCTGAAAGTGAAGGGTGCGGCTCGGTGTAGTCCATTCTAACCGCCCAGAGTCATCCTCAGAACCCGCGCCAGCGGCATCCTCTGACGCCAGACCATTCGCACGGTTATTGTTCTACCCTTCGTAGCTCACGCGCGCGAGCCGTGTTCTCCGCTCCGTGTGGACACGCATCACGTGCCGCGCGCTCCTCGTGCATCATCGACACGGCCTCCAGGGCCCCGGCATGGTCCCTCAGAACTCGCCTCCCCCTTCAGACCGGTCACGGGAGCTCAGCCCCGAGACGAGACAGGCGTTGCGTGAAGTGATCGCCGAGCGGTGGCGGGCACTCGAGAACAGCGAGGAGCGTCTCCGCGCCGCGGTGGAAGCCGCGGCCATCGAGGGGCGGGATCGCGGACTGCTCCCGGAGGAGCTGATCATCGCCCTCAAGGAGCTGGAGAGCGAGGTGTTCGCGCAGCCCGGCAGCGTGCGCGCCGTGGATCACGATGCCCGGCGCCGCTTCCGCGAGTGGCTCATCACCTCCTGCCTCGAGGCGTACTTCGGCGCGGAGCGCTAGCGCGAAGATCGGACGGCGACCGAGGGTCACTGGCTGGCCGCGTGACGCCCGCCCTCGAGCATCGTAGCCAGCCACTCCGCGGCATCCGCAATCGCGGCCGGCGACAGCCGGTGCCCTGTGTCCCACCAGCGCAGCTCCTTCGGCTCTCCCGCCTCGGCGAACAGCCGCTCCGCGGCCGCGGGGCGGATGATCCGGTCCCAGCGTCCGTTCACCATGAGCAGCGGCCGCCCGCTCAGACGGCGCACCGCGCGCAGCGGATCGGCCACCGCGCGGATGAGCTTCGCGAACGGCGTCCCCTCGGGCAGGTCTCCCCCAGCCGCCAGCGCCACCGCGCGCACACGCGGCTCGCGCGCCGCCACGATCACCGCCAGGAAGGAGCCGAGCGAGTACCCCACGAGAGCGAGCCGGCCGGCATCCACCTCCGGTCGCGCGCCGAGGTAGCCGAGCGCGAGCGAGCACTCGGCGAGCGCGGCGCGCCAGCGGCGCACGACGTCCAGTGGGTTCTCCACCGACGCCGGCTCGATCGACCCGCCCCGTTCGCCGTGGAGCGGCAGGTCGATCGCGAGACTCGCCACGCCGCGGTGGAGGAGCGCCTCGCCCACCGTGTCCGACATGTGCTCCTTCCGCGAGGTGTAGCCGTGCAGCAGGAGCGCGCCGGGCGCCGGTGCGCGCGTCTCGGGGAGGAGCAGCACCGCCGGTAGACTCTCGGCGTCGGCGCGGAACTCGAGCGTGATGCGACGCCCGCCGGGAACGCTCTGCTCGGAGCGAACGGTCTGGTAGAGCCGCGTCGGCATGGCGCCGTCGGAGGCAAGAAGTCCGCCGGGAAGCGCGCCGACGTCACCTGCGGCCCACAACCACCCTCTCCGCGTAGTCGCGGCCCGCATCGTGCCTGGACCCGCCCATCCTGCTAGTGAGCATTGACCAGACACAGGAGCGGCAGCATGCGCCCAGTTCAACGCGTTTCCTCGATCTTCGGAGCGGTGTTCGCGATCATCGCCATCATCGGCTTCTTCACCTCTCGTGGGAGCATGGCGGCCGATCCGGCGATGGCTCCACGGGTTTTCGGGCTCTTCCCCGTCAACCTGCTCCACAACCTGGTCCATCTCGCCTGGGGGATCTGGGGGCTGGTCGCGGCGCGCGACTGGGTGCAGTCGCTCCGGTACCTGTGGGCGACGGCGGTGGTCTACATCCTCCTCACGATCCTGGCGTTCTTCACCCCCAGCACGTTCGGCCTGCTGCCGATCGGCGACAACGACATCTGGCTGCACGCGTTGCTCGGCATCGTCGCCGGCGCGGTGGCACTCGCTGCGGGGCGGCAGCCGGCCGCGGGTGCGGCGCTGCGCTAGCAGGGGACGGAGCGCTCGATCCGTCGATCGATCGATGCACGACGCCGCCGAGGGCGCACCCTCGGCGGCGTCGTGCGGTCGTTTCCATTGCCGCTCTAGCCCAGCTCCTCGATCGTGTAGCGTCCCTCGAAGTTGATGAAGTGGGCGCCGTGTTCCCGGAGGAGTCGCGCCGCTCGCTGCTTCCGCTCCTCGGTCGGGGCGAGGACGCTCACGACGACCCCGCCGTCCCTGAGTGCCCGTTCGTATTCGTGCCGCTTCTCCAGCTCCTCGTCCCACACGCCGAGGCGGTTCGCGACCTGGAGCACGCGGCCCAGTAGCCCGGAGTGGCCGGTCGTCTCGTGCAGGCGGTCGGCGGCCTCGTCCCCGACCGTCAACATGATCTCGGATTCCAGGAACCCTCCCTCCATCAGCGCGAGGAGCGTGGCGGCGGCCTGCTCGGGCGCATCCGCGATCGCGATGATGTGATTTACCGGGTACGGGATCGGCTCGGCGTGCGGCTCGGCACGGCGGTCGGCGGGCGAGCGGGCGGACTCGCGGTCGGAACGGGGTTCGGTCATGGCGCCTCCACTGGTGACGGGACGGCGGGCGTCCGCGGTCGACGGCGCACGCCGGGGCTCGCAGCGTTCTCGCCCCGCCGTGCGCACGTCCCCACCCTATGCCGCGTGGCGGAAGCGGGCAAGCTGAACGGCCCCGGCGGTGTCGCCGACGCCATCGCCCGTTCGACGCGGCGATCGGGGCGGCGACGGTGCGCCGAACCGAGGTGCGGCAACTCGCGCGTCGCGGGAACGGCGTTCCCGCCGATCGCGTTTCGCATGATGGTTGTATATACATATAACAATCCGAGCGCGGGGCGCGCGCCAACGCTCCGTCCGGGTGAGGCTGGCACCGCGGAGGGTACCGCCATGCGCCACATCTCTCACTCCCCCTCGACGAGTACCGCCGACGACCGGCGGAGCCTCGGCGTTCGGCCGCCGAGCGCCGGAACCATGGAGGCACAGTCGCACCTCTCGTGGGCGCCGCGCATTCCCGTCGGTCGTGTCGCGGTGGGCGGCGCCTGGCTCCGCTACATCACCGTGGGGAGCGGCCCCGCGCTCGTGCTGCTGCACACGCTGCGGACCCAGCTCGACATGTTCCAGAAGGTGGTCCCGGAGCTCGAGTCGCGCTTTCGCGTGTACGCCCCGGACTACCCGGGGCACGGCGGCTCCGACGCGCCCGACGCGGACTACTCGGCGGAGTTCCTCGTCGCGTCGGTCGCGGAATTCCTCGACCGGCTGGACATCCGCGATGCCATCGTGGCGGGCGAGTCGATCGGCGGCTCGATCGCGCTCCTGCTCGCGGCCCGCCGCGATCCGCGGGTCCGCGGCGTGATGGCAGTCAATCCCTACGATTACGATCGCGGGCGCGGCCTGCGCCGGAGCTCGATGCTGGCGAACCTCGTCATCGCCGCGAGCGGCGTCCCGGGGCTGGGCACGGTAGTCAGGCACGTGCAGCCGTATGCGGTCGTGGCGCGGATCCTCGAGGGTGGAGTGCATCGCCGCGGAGCGTTTCCGGCCGCGCTGCTGCACGAGCTCCACGACAGCGGAAAGGCTCCGGGGCACCCCCGCGCGTTCATGCGGCTCGTCCGTCACTGGCCGAGCTGGGAGCGGGCGCGGGCCGAGTACGGGAACATCGCCGTGCCGGTACTCCTGCTCTACGGCGACCACGATTGGTCGCGCGACGAGGAGCGTGAGGCCGATCGGCGAGCGATCCCCGGCGCGACCATGCGCGTCGTCGCTGACGCCGGGCACTTTCTCGCCCTCGATGCGCCGGACGCGTTCATTCAGGGCGTCACCGAGCTCGAGGCCCGACTGCCCCCGTGAGGCGGGAGCGGCACCGAGTGACGCGTCGACAGGATCACGGCCTGCGCATTAGAAACATCAAATTATTTGGACTCCCATTGGCCGGCCCACCTTCGAAGCCGCGACACCGGCTCCCCCATCGAGTCCAGCCAGGTCCCCGCCATCCGATAAAGTGATTTGACATCTCTTACTGTGCGGAGTATGCTAGGCGCCGTCAGCGGATGCCCTGCCGTCGCAGACCCGATCGTGGTTCGATCCCGGTTTGCTCATCCCCGCTGCCAATCGCCGAGTCGCCGCACGCAGGTGACGCCGGAGCCGTCGCAAGTCTCCAGTAGAAGCCCACGCAGGACCTGCACTTCGTTCGTCAGCCGTCGGGTTGCGTGAAGCCGTCACGTCGCCTGACGTGGTCATCACCCGCAGCATGACCGCTGCGTAGGCGTCCGAGACCACTCCGTGATGCGGAGTCCCCGCTCGGCGCCGGCGCGCGAACGCAAGACACAGAGCCCTACGCGACCGGCGATCCAGCGCCGGGGCGTGTGCGACCATAGAGACCCGTCCGCGATCCCCCCAGATCGGCGTTCCCATCCAGATCCGCGATTCCATCCAGATCGACAATTCCTACCGGAGAGGACTCGACCTCTCCGGCGCATCGGCCCCGTCGCATCCGACCGGGCGGCACGACCTGCACCCACCCTCCACCACAACCCGGTACCCCCTGCCATGAAGACAAGAGTGCTCACGGTGTTGTTGGGAATACTCCTATGTGCTGCACGAGCCAGCGCGCAGCAGCGGACGGTGACCGGTACGGTCACCGATGACCGAGGCACGCCGCTGACGGGTGCGTCGATCGTCGTCAAAGGGACCAGGACCGGGACGTTGAGCAGCGAGACGGGACACTATGCCATCCGCGCCTCCACGGGGCAGACGCTCCAGTTTCGGTACCTCGGCACCGCTCCACAGGAGCGCATCGTCGGCGCCGACAGCGTCATCAACGTCCAGCTCCAGCGGACTCCCACCTCGCTGAACGCGATGGTGGTCACGGCGCTGGGACGGAGCGCCATGGAGCGGTCGCTGGGCGTCGCGCAGCAGACCGTCTCCGGCACCGACGTCGCGCAGTCGAACCGTGAGAACTTCGTCGACGCGCTCCAGGGGCGGATCGCCGGCGTCACGGTGACGAGCACCTCGGGCGTCCCCGGCGCCTCATCGTCGATCACCATCCGCGGAGTGAGCTCCATCAGCAGCAGCAACCAACCGCTGATGGTCATCGACGGGCTGCCGATGGACAACAAGACGCTCAACACCGAGTCCCTCGCCTCCGACAGGAACTCGCTGACGGCGTTCAGCAACCGCGGGGTCGACTTCACCAACCGGGCGGCCGACCTCAACCCGGAAGACATCGAGTCGATCACGGTGCTCAAGGGACCGGAGGCCGCCGCCCTCTACGGCATCGACGCGGCGAACGGCGCGATCGTCATCACCACCAAGCGCGGCAAGGCCGGCGGCGGTCTCACGTACAACAACAGCTTCCGGATCGAGAGCGCCCGCGACCGGCCGGAGATCCAGCAGGTCTACGGCCCGAGTGATGTGGGGAGCAGCACCTTCCTCTACTTCGGTGCTCCCTACGCCGACACGACGACGTTCTACGACAACGTCAGCGGCTTCTTCCGGACCGCGCTGACGCAGCGGCACGAGCTCTCCTTCAACGGAGCATCGTCCGACAACAGGGTGAACTACCGGCTGTCCACCGGCCTCACCAAGCAGGAGGGGGTCATCCCCGGTGCGGATTACAGGCGGATCAACCTGACGGGAGCGTCCCAGGGGCAGCCCACCAAGTGGCTGAACGTCGACCTGTCGACGATCTACTCGCACGCGGACAACGACCAGACGTTCAAGGGAGCCGGCGGTCCGCTGCTCGGCCTCCTGGTCTGGCCCTCGACCGACAACGCGAAAGACTATCTCACGCCGGCGGGCACCCGGCGCCAGATCTCCGACCTGTCGGCGGATGCCGAAGTGGACAACCCCTACTTCAACATCGCGAAGAACAAGATCAACTCGAAGAACGACCGCTTCATCGCCAACCTCTCCCTGACGTTCACTCCGGTGTCGTGGGGGTCGGTCAAGACCATCCTCGGCACGGATGGCTACACGAACCAGAACCTGCTCCTGCGGCACCCCTGGAGCGCGTTCGGCAATGCGCTCCAGGGCATCCTCGACCAGGCGACCGACGTCACGCGGAACCTCGACGCGCAGACGACGCTCAACTTCAACCCCGTCGCCCTGACGAGGGACATTACGATCAGCGGCCTCCTGGGGAACGCGGTCACGGACCAGAAGTCGACGGTCGACGCGGTGGAGGGTGATCACTTCCTCGACCCGAACTTCGTGTCGATCAACAACACGAGTTTGAGCTCGCCGTACAGCACGATCACGCGGCGCCGCCTGGTCAGCGCCTTCGGACAGGCGGTGGTCGACTACCGGCACTACCTGTACCTGACGCTCCAGGGGCGGAACGACTGGACGTCGACGATCCCCAGGCCGCACAACTCCTTCTTCTACCCGTCGATCACGTCGAGCTTCGTCTTCTCCGACGCATTCCCGTCGCTCGGCAAGTTCATGACGGGGAAGCTCAGGGCGGCGTACGCCGAGGTGGGTAAGGACGCGAGGCCCTACGCCTATCGCCCCTCGCTGGTGAGGAAGACCACGTCGTTCGGGGGCTTCGGCTACGACTTCTGGGGCCCGAACGTGAACCTGCGGCCGGA
>DASTSH010000031.1:0-36561 GCA_035760785.1 Gemmatimonadaceae bacterium
AAGAAGGAGAAGGTGGTGCTGAGATGGTGAGTGGTGTGTAGTGGCTGGACCACCGAACGACGCGTGTCGCGTGTGGGGAACTGACGGAGAGAGGGACGAGGTAGAGCGAGAGTAGGCTCGGCTGTAGGTGGACTCTCTCTACATCCCGCCCTACACGCGCCGTACCTCCCTCCTCTCTCCGTCAGTTCCCCACACGCGACACGCGTCGTTCGGTGGTCCAGCCACTACACACCACTCACCATCTCAGCACCACCTTCTCCTTCTTCTTCTTCCGTACGATGTCCAGCGTGACCATCCGGTCGTCGCTCCGGTCCATCGCCCGGGCGAGCGAGGTCGGGGTGGTGATGCGGGCGCCGTCGGCGCGGAGGATCACGTCGCCGCCGCGGAGGCCGGAGCGCTGCGCCGGCGTGCCCGGGAGCACGTGGAGCACGAGCACGCCATCCGTGACGCCGAAGTAGTCACGCAGCTCGCCCACGCGCTGGAGCTGCGCCCCCGCGATGGGGCTCATCCCCGAGCCGACGATCTCGACGCGTACGTCGCCCTCGGGGGTGATGGCCACATCGGGCATCGGGGGCATCGGCGCCCCGGGAGCCATGGGCGGCATCGCCGGCACCGCGACCACCGCGCTCGCGGAGGGGGCGGCGGGGGCGGCGGGGGCCGCGGGGGCCGGTACCGCGCCCGGCGCCGGTGGCGCCGGGGCGGGCATGGGCGTCCGCCACCCCCACTCCGGCCAGTCGCTTTCCGGACGCTTCCCCACCACTACCATCACCGTCTTGGTGGAGCGTCCGCGCCTCACGGTCATCGGCAGGTGCCGCCCCGGCTGGAGGAGCGACACGAATGGCTCGGCCCCCTCCACCACATCCCGCCCGGCGAGCGCCACCAGCCGGTCGCGCGCCTCGAGTCCCGCGCGCTCGGCGGGAGACTCCGGATCCACCGCCTCGATCACCGGGTAGTCGTTGAAGCGCATCACCATCTTCCCGTTGTCGTCCAGCTGCACCGTGTACGAGCCGGAGAAGGTGACGCCGAGCCACCCCCTGGGCACAGCGGCCAGGTGCGCGACCCGGAAGCGGCGCGCGAAGAGCTCCCCCCGCTGGCGCGAGAGCGCCATCTCCTGCCGCATCATCGCCCCGAGCGCGTCGCGGTACTGCTCCTGCGCACGGCGCAGCTCGTCCGCCGCGCGCACGAGGGCTGCGCGCGCTTCGCCGCTGCTGTCGTCGGACCACTGGAGCGCATCGCTCCGCGCCTTGTACCGGGCCACGGCGCGCTGGACCTCCTGCTGCGCGCGCAGCAGGTCGCGCTCCGCCTGCGCGCTCGAGTCGCACGACGCGCAGGCGCGGGGGGCCGGGGCCGGCGTGCGCTGCTGCGCCCCGGCCGGTGCGCCCGCCGCCGACAGCCCGAGGGCGAGCGCGATCATCGTCGTTACCGCGGATCCCTTCATGGTCGCCTTCAATAGCTCGTCAGCGTGACGCCCGCCGGCAGCGAGTTGTTCAACTGTTGCAGCGTCACGGCCCGGGCCGTCCGGGCGGAGAGCAGATACTGATTGATCACCGGGTCGGCGGGCGCCTCGTTCACCGCTTCCAGCGCCGCGTCCGACACGCGGTCGAGCGCCGCGAGCCGCGCCCGATACACGTCCACGCCGCCGCGCGAGGCGGAGCCGCTGTCGTGCGCCGCCACGTACGCCGCCGCCAGCCGGTAGTCACGCTCGGAGCGGCGCATCATGTCCATGGCATCGCTCAGCGACACGAACGCATGCGTGCTGTCGCCGTCGCGCACCGCGACGCTGGTGCCGCCGTCGCCGACCGGCACGTAACCGCCGAGAGACATTCCCGCGGTGGCGCGCCCCACCGCCACCCCACCGAGCGCGATCAGCACCGCCGCCGCCGCCCGCATCCACGGACGCATCCGGAACCGCGAACGCGACGCGCCCGCCGCTCCCGTCTCGCGAACGAGCCCTTCCTCGTGCAGCCGCGCCGAGAGCGTGCCCCAGTCGGTGAGCGGTCGAGCGAGCATCGCGCTCCGCTCCGCTGCCGCCAGCATCAGCAGCTCGCGGTGCGCGGCACGCTCGCGCTCGCACTCGGCACACGACGCGAGATGCGCCGTCTCCGCCGGAGTGGGCTCGTCGTCGGCCAGCGCGGCCAGTCGTTCAGGATCGAGGTGCAGCATGAGTCCGTTCCGTTGCCGGCGTTGGGACATCCACCAGGTGCGCGAGCAGCCGGCGAAGCTTCGCGCGTGCCTTGAACAGTTGCGACTTCGACGCGCCGGCCGTGATCCCCAGCTCGCGCGCGATGTCTTCGTGCGTGTACCCCTCCACATCGTGCAGCAGGAACACCGTCCGCGCACCCGATGGGAGCCGTGCGACCGCGTCGTCGATCGAGGCCGCCAGGAAGGCGCGGTCGTTGTCCTCCTCCACCGCCGCCGTGTCCTCCTCGATCTCGACCTCGAGCTTTCCGAGCCGGCGCACCCGGCGCAGCGCGTTCAGCGTCCGGTTGACGGCGATCCGGTGGGCCCAGGTGCTGAACTGCGCGTCGCCGCGCCAGCTCTTCAGCGCGCGGAAGATCTGGATCCAGACCTCCTGCGCGATGTCGGCCGCGAGGTCCGGGTCGCCGACGAGCCGCCCCACCACCGCGTCGATGTGCGGCGAGTACTGCGACCAGAGCTGTCGCAGTGCTCGCTCATCGCCGTCGATGGCGCGCCGTATCAGGAATCGGTCCGTTTCCATGCCGTCTGCCATTGAGTCACCCGGCGATCGGGAAAGGGTTGCCTACCCCCGAATGGGGTGCCCGAGCCGCGAAGCGCGGCGCACGCGCTGCGGCCCGGCCGCGACAGCCGGCGCTGGCTCGCCCCGCCCTCGTGCCGCAGTCGTGCAGCATCCGATCGGTTCCGCTCCAGCCATGTAAAAAAAGTTACCGAAAGATCCGCCACTCGTCTTGCCAACGAGGCCCTTGCGTCCGATTTTGGGGACGTAGCTCGACGTCAGCGCTACGCTCCCGCTGGTCCCTACGCTGGAACCTCCCGCCGGGTTTGTCGGTGCTCCCGTCAATCGCGTCACCCGCGTCACTGCGCCCGTTCTTGCATCCAGAGAACACGTAGTGGCTGTACCCCAGCCCCTCGGCTTCGTCCACACGCCGGGTGGGTGCATTCGCCGTTTCGAAGGGGTTTGCCGTGTTCACACTGCTGCTCGCCGCTCTGGCCATCGCAGGCGGGGATGGTCTGCCCGTCAAGTCCCCCGCATCCGTCGGCATGTCCGCCGAACGACTGCGGGTGATCGACCGTGTCGTGGGTCACGGGATCAAGGCGGGCGGCTTCCCCGGCGCCGCGGTGGTCGTCGGCCGCAAGGGCGCGGCGGTGTGGGAGAAAGGCTTCGGCCACCTCGATTGGCTCGGCTCGAGCCCCAAGGTCTCCGCCACCGAGACGATCTACGATCTGGCCTCCCTCACGAAGGTCGTGGGCACCACCACGGCGATCATGGTGCTCTACGATGAGCGGCGCATCGAGCTCGATGACCCGGTTTCCAAGTACATCCCCGAGTTCTCCGGCGGCTACAAGGACTCGGTCACCATCCGCCTGCTCCTCGAGCACCGCTCGGGACTCCCGGCGGACCGCGACCTCTGGCGCCTCGCCAGCTCCCCCGCCGAGGCGCGGCAGTTGGTGATCTCCACGCCGCTCGACTACAAGCCCGGCACGCGCTACGTCTACTCCGACCTCGGCGCCGACATGCTGGGGTTCATCGTCGAGCGCATCACCGGCGAGCGGCTCGACCAGTTCCTCCACGAGCGCGTCTACGGACCGCTCGGCATGACGAACACCTTCTTCCGCCCCGCCGATTCGCTGAAAGATCGCGTCGCGCCCACCGAGGTCGCGCCGCCGCGCGGCTATCCCCTGCAAGGGGAGGTGCACGACGAGAACGCCTACGCGCTGGGCGGCGTCGCCGGCCACGCCGGGCTGTTCAGCACCGCGGCCGATCTCTCGATCTTCGCGCAGATGATCCTGAACGGCGGCGAGTACAACGGCATCCGCATCATCAGCGATTCCACCGTCGACCTCTTCACCAAGCGCGCGGCGGGGAGCCGCGCCCTGGGGTGGGCCATGGCCGACGGGCAGTGGGGCTCGGGGAAGTTCCTGAGCGATGAGGCGTTCGGACACGTGGGATACACCGGCACCTCGCTGTGGATCGACCCCGACCGCGAGATGTTCGTCATCCTGCTCACCAACCGCGTGCACGCGGCGCGCGCGCGCCGGCCGGACAAGGTGATCGCCGACGTCCGCGCCGACCTCTCCGATGCGGCGGCGCTCGCGGTGACCGACGACCCGGACCAGCTCCTCGCCATGCCGGCGTCCTTCCGCGCCGACCTCGCTCGCGGGTGGAACAAGCCGGAGCGCCGGGTGCATCCGCGGCACCGGCGCTCGACGCACCACTCCCGCGCCTCGTCGCGGACGCATCACTCGCACACGAGCACGGCGAAGAAGAGCACATCGAAGAGCGCGTCGAAGAGCGTGAAGAAGAGCGCGAGCACCAAGCACTCGACCGCGAAGGCGCACGGCACCACGGTGAAGAAGAGCGCATCGGCCGCGAAGAAGCCGGCCGCGAAGACGCACGCCTCGAAGAAGAAGGCGACCGCGCACTGACGCCGCGATCGCGGCGGCGCGCTCCGGGGGCCCGGCGTCGTCGATGCCGGGCCCCCGCCGCATCCTCCCACCCCCCGGAGCCATCGCCTCACTTGCCGCACCGGTGCCGCCGGGCGATGTTGCGAGTGTATCAGGGAGCGATACCCATGACCGACGACATCACGAACTCCAACACGGCACCCTCCCCCTCCGTCGCCGCGCCGCAGGCGCCAGGGAGCGAGCCGGCTGCTGCTCCAGCGTCCTCCCCCCCACCCTCGTCGATCACCGCGGACATGGTGAAGGCGACGCTGCGGCGGGTGAAGGATCCCGAGCTCAACCTGAACATCGTGGACCTCGGGCTCGTCTACGCGATCGCCGTCGAGGGAAACCGCGTGAGCGTGGACATGAGCCTCACCTCCCCCGGCTGCCCCTCCGGCCCCGAGATCATGACCTCGGCCGAGGAGCAGCTCCGCTCCCTCCCTGGCGTGGGTGACGTGGCGGTGAATCTCGTGTGGACGCCGCTCTGGAGCCCGGACAGAATCGAGCCGAGGATCAGGGCGTATCTAGGGTTCTGATATCTCGGTGGGGTGGTGGTGTGTAGGGGGTAGACCACCGGACAACGCGTGTCGCGTGTGGGAGACTGACGGAAAGAGGAGATAGGTAGAGCGAGAGTAGGTTCGTGTGTAGGCGGACTCTCTCTACAGCCGAGCCTACACGCGCCGTACCTACGCCCTCAACCCGTCAGTTCCCCACACGCCACACGCGTTGTCCGGTGGTCTAGCGACCAGCTCCTACCCCCCTCTCAGCCTTCCACCGCCCGGAGTAGCTCCCTCCCGAGCACCCCGACCTGCCATTTCCGCACGTCCGGCAGCGCGAGCAGGGCATCCTCCGTCTTCGGCCTGATGCGAGCGATGGTCTCGAGGCGCTCGCGCGACATCAGGAAGCCGGGATCCAGGTCGAGGCGCTGCGCGGCGGCATCGCGCACGGCGCGCAGGCGGTTCACGCGCGCATCGAACTCCGGGTCGCGCTCCCAGCGCGGCGGCCGAGGAAACTTCGGGAGCTTGTCGTCGGGCACGGCGAGCCCGCGGCGCACCGCGTCGAGGATCTCATCCCCGCGCCGCTCGGCGATCCCGCGCGGCACCCCCTTGATCTGCGTCAGCGCCTCCATCGTGCGCGGCGCCTGACGAGCGATCTCGAGCAGCACTTCGTTCCCCGCCACGCGGAAGGTCGCCCGGTCGAGCTCCCGCGCCACGCCATCGCGCCAGTGGACCAGCTCGCGGAAGAGCGCCAGCTCGCGCCGGTTGAGGTCGCGCGCGCCCTTGATCCGCAGGTAGCCGTTCTCGTCCTCCTCCTGCGCCCAGCGCGTCCCCTCGAGCCGCTGGAACTCCTCGCGCGCCCATTCCCACCGCCCCGCGCGCTCGAGGTCCTCCTTCATCCGGTCGCGCAGCTCCAGCAGGTACATCGTGTCCAGCGCGGCGTAATCGAGCATGTCCTGCGGGAGCGGACGCATCGACCAGTCGGCACGCTGGTGCTTCTTGTCGAGCTTCACGCCGAAGTAACGCTCGAGGAGCGCCGCCAGGCCGAACGCGCGGATGCCGAGGAGCTGCGCCGCGATGCGCGTGTCGAAGATGTGGTTGGCGTGCCAGCCGTAGTCCTGATGCAGGAGGCGCAGATCGTAGTCCGCATCGTGGAACACCACCTCCACGTCCTCCCCTTCCAGCAGTCGGCCGAGCCCCTCCGGCTTGCCGATCGCCAGCGGGTCGAGCACGGCCGTCACGTCGCGCGTGGAGAGCTGCAGCAGGTAGACGCGGTCGACGAATCGGTGGAAGCTCGCTCCTTCCGTGTCCACGGCAATGGATGAGGCATCGGCGATGGACGCGAGAAAGCGCTCGGCGTCCTCCGGAGAGTCGATGTAGACTGGCGAATGCGTGCTCGGCTGTCGGGGCACTCGAAATCCTCTGGCGTCGGCTTTCGAATTCTCTCACCATGAACGCTCCGGCAGAAGGGGCCCGGGCGACGGAGGGAGAGGCGGGGCGGATGGGGAGCGGCTGGCGTCCGGCGGGGTCCGCGCCTTCCACCGGCATCACCCTTGCCTTCGATCGCGGCATGAGCGAGCCCACCACGGGCGCGTCCGCGTCCCGCCCCGACGGCGGCCACGGGACGGCCGACGCCCCCACCGTACCCGGTCCCCCCGGCCCTCCCCCCACCGGGGAGCGCCGGCGCCGGAACGTCGGGTGGCGCAGCCGCGACGTGCTGCGCACCGTCGCCCTGGTGGTGGGCTTCTACGTCCTCCTCAAGCTGCTCTGGTTCGCCAACGATCTCGTGCTCGTGGCGTTCCTGGGCGTGCTGTTCGGGCTCGCGATCTCCGCCGGCGTGGACCGGCTGGAGCGCGTGCACGTGCCGCGCGGCGCGGGCGCGGCGTTCATCGTGCTCAGCTTCCTCGCCGCGGTGTACGGCGTGGGCGCGCTCATGGCGCCGACCATCTCCGAGCAGTCGCGCGAGCTGAAGACCAAGCTGCCGGAGGCGGTGGACCGCGTGGAGGGGTGGATGCAGGGGCCGCACGGCGGCGTCTTCCGGCTGCTCGCGGGCACCGGCGCGCCGCCGGACACCGGCGCCGCCGCGCCCTCGGCGCCCTCCTCCGGCACGCCATCCCGCGCCGACTCCACGAAGAAGGCCGCCACCGACAGCACCCCCAAGGCACCTGCGAGCCCGCTCCGCGAGGGACTGAGCCGGCAGCTCCGGAACGCCTCGCACTACCTCTTCCCCTTCCTCACCTCCACGCTGACGGTGCTGGGCGGGCTCGCCGTGATCCTGTTCGTCGCCATCTACACGGCCGCCGATCCGGACCTCTACCACCGCGGGATCATGCACCTCTTCCCGCACCGCTCGCGGCCGCTCGCGGGGAAGATCCTGAGCGAGATGGCCTCGGTGATGCGCAAGTGGCTCGTGACCCAGCTCATCGCCATGCTGGTGATCGGCAGCGTGACCACGGTCGTGCTGCTCTTCATGCACGTGAAGGCGGCGTTCGTCCTCGGCATCATCGCCGGGGTGCTGGAGTTCGTCCCCACCGTCGGCCCGATCCTCAGCGCCGTCCCCGCGATCGCGATGGGGTTCCTCGATTCGCCGGAGAAGGCGCTCTACGTGGCGATCGCGTACATCGTCATCCAGCAGCTCGAGAACCACATCCTCATCCCGCTCCTCATGAAGGGGGGGATGGACCTGCCGCCCGTGCTCACGATCCTGACGCAGGCGCTCATGGCGCTCGTGTTCGGCTTTCTCGGCCTCATGGTGGCGGTGCCGATGCTCGCCGCCGCGCTGGTGCCGATCAAGATGCTCTACGTGGAGCGCGTGGTGGGGGACGATGTGGAGGTGGAGGACGCAGACGACGACGACGGATGAGGGCGACGGCGGTCGGCGACGGTCGCCGTCAGTCGCGCGACCGCTGCAATCCCTCGATCGCCTCCGCCATCTCGTCGAGCGCCTTCCAGAGCGTCTTCAGCAAGTCCTGCAGCTCCTCCCCGCTCGGCGCTTCGCCTTCCCCGAGGCGCATGCGCACCTCTAGCTTCCGGATCTCGCGCGCCGCGTGGCGCACGTAATCCACCGGATATCGCATGATGAGCTCCTCCCGCCGCGGCGGTCCCCAGCGTTCCCGCCGGAACACTACCGACGGCGTGGGGAATCCGCCATCCCTCGCCGACGCGGCGATCCCGCTGGTGCGGCGCTTCCCCGCGCTGGCCGCCGTGCCGCGCGCGCGGCTGGGACGCTACCCCTCGCCGGTGGAGCGCTGCCGCGGCGTGGCGGCGCGCGGCGAGCTGTGGCTCAAGCGCGACGACCTGAACGCACCGGCGTTCGGCGGGAACAAGGTGCGTGCGCTCGAGTTCCTACTCGGCGGCGTGGCGCCGGGGGACGAGCTGCTCACGGTGGGCGGGGAAGGCTCGACGCACGTGCTCACCACCGCCGCGCTCGCGCGCGCGCTCGGCGCGCGGACCACGGCGGTGCGGTGGCGGCACGAGATGAACCCCGTGGCGCGCGCGGTGGCGCGCCGTGCGCGTGAGGAGGGGGCGCGCGTGCTCGTCACCACGCCGGGCGCGGTGAGCGGGATGCTCGCGGCGCTGCTGCTCCGGACGTGGCGCGGGGCACGGTGGATCCCGCTGGGGGGGACCACGCCCCTCGGGATGCTCGGCCACGTGAACGCGGCACTGGAGCTCGCGGAGCAGGTGGAGCGCGGCGAGCTGCCGGCGCCGGAGCACGTGGTGGTTCCGCTGGGGAGCGGCGGCACGGCGGCGGGGCTCGCGCTCGGCTTCGCGATCGCGGGGCTCGACGCGACCGTGGTGGCGGCCCGCGTGGCCCCGCGCGTGGCGACCGGCCGCCGGCGGGTGCTCTCCCTCGCTCGCTCGTGCGCCTCGCTCATCGCGCGCCTCGCGGGGGAGCCCCCCACGCCCGTCCGAGCCGATCGCGTGCGGGTCGTGCACGACGTGTACGGGGGCGCCTACGGCCGCGCGCTCGCGGCGGGGCGCGACGCAGCGGCGGCGCTCCGCCACGCGACCGGGATCGCGCTCGACGACACCTACGCCGCCAAGGCGCTCGCCGCCGCCGTGCGGCTCGAGGGGCGGGTGCTGTTCTGGGTGACGTTCGATGGGCGGTGGCTGGGGTAGCGCGGGACTCGGGACTCGGGAGATGACCGCGGGGCGGCGCCTGCGGCGCTCGCCCCGCACCATGGTGCGAGGGGAGAGGCGCAACTGCGCCTCTCCCCTCGCTGCCTCTCCCGATTCCCGGTTCCCGAGTCCCTGCGCGCCCCGCGCCCTAGCGCCGCGCGCCCGTCCGCGACACACTGTGCTCCGGCGTGGGAGCGTCGGGAGCCTGGGTTCCGGTAACGGGAATCGGGGGGCAGAGAATGATCGCGGACCCGTGGTCGTGCCCCGAGAGCACGGCGGCCAATCGGGGTGGAGGGTGCGGAGTGCGGATCAGGACGGGGGACATCGAGGTCGGATACGACGACGCGGGATCGGGCGCGCCCGTGGTGTTGCTCCACGGCTTCCCTCACGACCGGAGGCTGTGGGCGCCGCAGCTTCGCGGGCTCTCGCAGGAGTGGCGGTGCATCGCGCCCGACCTGCGCGGGCTCGGCGAGAGCGACGCGGGAGGCCCGTACACCGTGGACCGCTACGCCGATGACGTGGCCGCGCTCCTCGATGCGCTCGAGATCGAGCGCGCCGTCGTGGGCGGGCTCTCGATGGGCGGGTACATCACGTTCGCGTTCTGGCGCCGTCACCCCGACCGCGCCCGCGCGCTGATCCTGGCGAACACGCGCGCGCGGGCCGATGACGACGAGGCACGCGCGCGCCGGCACGAGATGATCGCGCTCGCGCGCTCCGAGGGCGCGCGCGCGGTTGCGGACCGGATGATCGAGGGATCGGTGGGAAAGACCACGCGCGAGCGCCAGCCCGAGCTCGTGCGGGCGGTGCACGCGATGTTCGCCGCCGCCCCGGTGGAGGGGATCGTCGGCGCGCTGGAAGCGATGCTCGCGCGCCCCGACTCCACCGCCACGCTCTCCACCATCCGGGTGCCGACGCTCATCGTCGCCGGAGACGAGGACGCGGTGGTGCCGCGCCGCGAGGCGGAGGCGATGCACGCCGCGATCCCCGGGAGCCAACTGGAGGTGATTCCCGGAGCGGGACACGTGAGCAACATCGAGCGTCCCGCGGCGTTCAATGCCGTGATGAGCGGGTTCCTGCGCACGCTCCCCTGAGCGCGCGGCGCCCGCGGCGGCGGGTGCGACGGTGGCGAGCGCGACGGCGGGGTGCCCGCCCTTCGCGACACGGCTATTATTAGGGCGCACGACGTCACGCCAACCCTCATGGAGCCAGGATGGCCGCCGCCCCCGCCACCGTTTCGCACACCGATCTGGAGCAGGTCGCGCGCACGCTGCGCCGCCACATCGTTCGCATGATCGCCGCCGCCAACAGCGGACACCCCGGCGGCTCGCTCTCCGCCGTCGAGATCGTGACGGCGCTCTACTTCGGCGGCGTCCTCCGCCACGACCCCACGCGCCCCGACTGGCCGGACCGCGACCGGTTCATCCTCTCCAAGGGACACGGCGTGCCGGCGCTCTATGCCGCGCTCGCCGAGCGCGGGTACTTTCCCACCGACGAGCTGATGACGCTGCGCCAGGTGGACTCGCGCATGCAGGGGCACCCGGTGCAGGGGGTGACGCCGGGCATCGAGGCCTCCACGGGATCGCTCGGCCAGGGGCTGTCGATCGGGATCGGGCACGCGCTCGCGGCCCGGCTCGATCGACGCGCGTTCCACACCTGGGTGCTGATGGGAGATGGAGAGTGCCAGGAGGGGCAGGTGTGGGAGGCGGCGATGACGGCGGGGAACTACGAGCTGTCCTCGCTCACCGCGATCGTGGACTCCAACCGCTTCCAGCTCGACGGCACCGTGGAGGAGATCAACTCGCTCGCGCCGCTCGGCGAGAAGTTCGCCGCCTTCAAGTGGCACGTGGTCGAGTGCGATGGCCACGACCTGTCCGCCCTGCTCGATGCGTTCGCCGACGCGCGTGTTCCGCGCGACCGCCCCACCTGCATCATCGCCCACACGGTGAAGGGGAAGGGCGTGACGTTCATGGAGAACAACAACGAGTTCCACGGCAAGGCGCCCACCCGGGAGCAGCTCGCCGTGGCGCTCGCGCAGCTCGCGTGAGCCGCGCGGCATCGCATCCGCCGCACCGCCTCACCCCCTCACGACCAACACCGCTCGCATGCCAAGTTCAGCACTGACGCTTCAGATGGGCCGCGCCACGCGCGAGGCGTACGGCGAAGCGCTCCTCGAGCTCGGGAAGACCAATCGCGACGTGGTCGCGATCGACGCCGACCTCGCGAAGTCCACCTTCAGCTGGACGTTCGGAAAGGAGTTCCCCGAGCGCTTCTTCAACATCGGGATCCAGGAAGCGAACATGGTGGGGGTGGCGAGCGGGCTCGCCTCGAGCGGGAAGATCCCGTTCATCTCGAGCTTCGCCGCGTTCGTCCTCTGCAAGGGATTCGACCAGCTCCGCATGGGCGCCGCCTATCCGCAGCTGAACGTGAAAGTGGCGGGCTCGCACGGCGGGATCTCGATCGGCGAGGATGGCGTGTCGCAGCAGTCGGTGGAGGACGTGGCGCTCGCCTGCGCGCTCCCGGGCTTCGTGGTCTGCATTCCGGCCGACGAGTACGCCATGCGCGGGGCGGTGCACGCGGCGGCGGCGCACCACGGGCCGGTGTACCTGCGCCTCGGCCGCCCGAAGGCGCCGATCGTGCACGAGTCGACGGTGCGCTTCGAGTTCGGCAAGGCGATCCAGCTGCGCGACGGCGATGCGCTCACGATCGCGGCCAACGGCCTGCTCGTGGCCGAGGCGCTGCTCGCGGCGGAGGAGCTGTCCGGGCGCGGCATCGAGGCGCGCGTGCTCGACGTGCACACGGTGAAGCCGATCGACCGTGCGGCGATCGAGCGCGCGTCGCGCGAGACGGGGGCGTTCGTGGTGGCCGAGGAGCACATGCACCACGGCGGCCTCGGGAGCGCGGTGGCGCAGGCGCTGTCGATGGGCACGCCGGCCCCGGTGGAGTACGTGGACCTCGGCGACCGCTACGCCGAGTCGGGGAAGCCGGGTGACCTGATGAAGAAGTACGGGATGACGGCCGAGCAGATCGTGGGCGCGGCGGAGCGTGTGCTGCGCCGCAAGTGACGGGCGGCGCGCGCGCGACGCCCGGAGCATCATGCGGTCGTCGGGCGCGGTGACGCGGGGGGAGGACGGATGATCCAGGTGCCGCCGGGCCGGTCGCTGCTGGCCGGAGGAACGAGCTGGCCGCTCTGGGTCGCCGCGCTGGCGGTGATCGCCGGCGTCGCGGCCCTCACCTCCATCTGGCTCGGCCGCCACCACTCCCGTAGCGCGAAGGTGGTGTGGACGGTCATCGTCCTCGTCATCCCGATCCTCGGACCCATCGGATGGTTCCTGCTCGGATGGGAGCGGCGAGGTAGGTAGGTAATGGTGTGTCGTCGCTGGACCACCATGAAACGCGTGTGGCGTGTGGGGGACTGACGGGAGGAGGAGATGGGTACGGCGCGTGTAGAGTGTGGTGCGGGCTCACGCGCCGTACGAAGTGCGAGGGGGTCAGCGCTCGAGCGCCGCCCCCCTCGCTGCCTCTCCCGAGTCCCGCGCCTTACCGGCTCGGCCGCTCCGGAGGAGAATCGCTCTTGAAGACGTCCCGGTTCAACTGGATGTACTGCTTGAGATTGCCGGGGACATCCTCCTCGGGGAAGATCGCGGTCACCGGGCACTCGGGCTCGCACGCCCCGCAATCGATGCACTCGTCGGGGTGAATGAACAGCTGGTCCGGCCCCTCGTAGATGCAGTCCACGGGGCAGACATCCACACAAGCCTTGTCCTTGACGCCGATACAGGCTTCGGTAATTACGTAGGGCATCGCTCGCCTCGATGTACGCAACGATCCATGGGTGATCTGGAATAAACTAATGCGAATGGGGCTGGAGGATAAGGGACGGCACGCGCACGCGTCCGGGCCACCGGCCGGAGCGGCAGCGGGCAGCGGCGCCACGCGCGTACGCCTGGTGGTGGATCACCGACCCGTCGACACCGAGGTGCCGGAGCGCGCCACGCTCCTCGAGCTCCTGCGCGATCACCTTCGCGCCGCCGGTCCACGGCTCGCCTGCGACCGCGGCGACTGCGGGGCGTGCATGGTGTTCCTGGATGGCGCGCCGGCATACGCGTGCCTCACCGTCGCCGCCTCGTGCGAGGGGAGCGACGTGGTCACCATCGAGGGACTCGCCCGCGGCGACGCACGGCACCCGCTCCAACGCACCACCGGCGATGCGCGCCCGGAGCCCGACCGCGGCGCCGCACCCACACTGCACCTCGCGCACCGACCGTCTGCCCCCGGAGACTCCATGTCCACCACCGTGATCCAGCGCCCCGCCGCGTCCGAGTACGCGCCGTACTACGAGAGCTACGTGAGCGTCGTCCCCGCCGGCGATCTGCTCTCCATGCTCGCCCGGCAGGTCGAGGAGACCGCTGCGCTGCTCGAGGGGCTGAGCGACGAGGAAGCGGGGTACCGCTACCAGCCGGGGAAGTGGAGCATCAAGGAGGTGGTGGGCCACATCACCGACGCGGAGCGCATCTTCGTGTATCGCGCGCTCTGCGCGGCGCGCGGGGAGCGCGTGGAGCTCCCCGCCTTCGCCGAGGACGACTACGTGGCCGCGGCACGGTTCGACCGCCGCGCGCTGCGCGACCTGGTGGCCGAGCTGCGCGCCGTCCGCGCGGCCACGGTGGCCTTCTTCGCCGGGCTGAGCGAGGAGGATCTCGCGCGCACGCACGTGGCCAACCACCGGCCGTACACCGTCCGCGCCCTGGCCTACATCATCGCCGGCCACGAGCGGCATCACGCCAGGCTGCTGCGGGAGCGGTACGGGCTCGGGACTCGGGATTAGGGAATCGGGAATCGGGAATCGGGAGGTACGGATTGCACCGAGGGGCCGCGGCCGTCGCCGCGGCCCCTCGGTGCGTTCCGCTGTCAGCGATTCCCGATCCCCGAGTCCCGAGTCCCGCGCAGTTCCGGATTCTCCCGATAGAGCGTCGTCGTCCGCCCGATCACCTGCACCACATCCGCCCCGGTGGCCTCCGCGAGCTGGCGGGCGGCGTCGCGGACGTCCAGCTCGGCATTGCGCCCGAGCTGGATCTTCACCAGCTCGCGCGTGCGGAGGGTGTCGTCCAGCGTCTGCACGAGCGCGGGGGTCACCCCCTGCTGCCCGATGTGCACGGCGGACTGGAGGTGATGCGCTTCGGCGCGCAGCTCCGCGCGCCGCTTCGAGGTGAGCGTCACGGTGTGGTTTTCTTCGGAGGCCTCAGGATGGGCGGCACCACGGCGTTGGGTTTCGAGCTGCTGCGCGCCGCGAGCGTCGCCGCCGATGCGGGAACGTACTCCGAAGGATAGTAGAACCGGAAGGCCCGCCGGTCGCACTGCACCACCGCGAACGGGTCGCCGCGCCGCGCGAGCTTCTCGAGGTCCTTGCGGCTCGGCTGACAGCTCCAGGCGTTCAACCCGCCGGCCACGCACGTCTTCACGTCATCGCCGGCACACGTGCTGGGCGTGTGCGTGTGCAGCTCCGGCACGCCGGAGGGACACTCGAAATCCACGGAGTTCGGCCCGGCGCCGTTCACGTCGGCCGCCTTCAGCGAGAACACGCGGAAGATCGTGTCATCCTGCACGGGCGGCGTGCGCGACACGTGATAGACGCCGGTGGAGTAGTTGGTGATGCAGTACGCGCGCTCGACCTGGTGGGGATCGTCGCTCCAGACCGAATCCAGCGAGGCGCGCGGGAGATCCATCACGACACCGTAGTGCACGGCCTGCGCACGCGCCGGGGCGACGAGCAGGGGGAGGAATGCGAGCGCGGCGAGGAGCAACGTCCTCCACTCGCCGCGCCAGAGGTGAGTGCCGGGAAAACGTGGCGTGCGCACGCAACGGCCCGCGCGCGTGTGTCCGCGCGTCACGGATCGGGCGGCCGCCGCCGCCACGGAAACGACTACGGTTCGAGTCTCCTGCTGCATCCTGCTCCTGCTCCTGCCTCCGTCCGTTCGCGCCGAGGACGTCCCCTCGCCGCATTTCGCGTCGTCGCGATCGCGACGCGTGCTGCTTGGCTGCGAACGTTCGACATCATGGTGATGGTTCCCTGGTCGAGGGTCGCGCCCGCCGCCGGCGACGCCTCGGTGCCGGTCGGCGCCGGCCCGCACGGTCGTGCGGCGGCGCACATCGACGGAAAAGCACCATGCATGCCACTCCCGGAACGGATCGTGATGGGCCCGGGCGGCAGGAGCGGACAGGCGGCGGGCGAGGGGCGCCCCGGGTGCGCTGGCCCGCGTTTCGCATTGTTGATGCCTGGCATCTGCCGGAGCAAGATGAGAACGGGCTCACCCGCGCGGGTGAGCCCGTTCTCATCTTGCTCCGGCAGTGGGAGGCGCGCTCAGTCGTCGCCCTGTGCCGACGCGAGCTCCCGCGGCGCGCCGATCTCGTGCAACTCCGGCTCCGCCGGCGCGAGCCCCGCCTCGCGCGCCATGGCGGCGATCCCGTCGTCGATGGTGCGCGAGTGGTGCATCGAGCAGAACTTCGGCCCGCACATCGCGCAGAACTCGGCGCTCTTGAAGTACTCCGCCGGGAGCGTCTCGTCGTGGTACTCCCGCGCGCGCTCGGGATCGAGCGACAGCCGGAACTGCTCGTTCCAGTCGAATGCGTACCGCGCGCGCGAGAGCGCGTCGTCGCGATCGCGCGCGCCGGGACGCCCGCGCGCGATGTCCGCCGCGTGCGCCGCGATCTTGTACGCGATCACCCCCTGCCGCACGTCCTCGGCGTTCGGCAGCCCGAGGTGCTCCTTCGGCGTGACGTAGCAGAGCATGTCCGCCCCGTACCAGCCGATCATCGCCGCGCCGATCGCGCTCGTGATGTGATCGTAGCCCGGCGCGATGTCGGTGACCAGCGGCCCGAGCGTGTAGAACGGCGCCTCGTGGCAGATCTCCTTCTGCTTGCGCACGTTCATCTCGATCTGCTGCATCGGGATGTGCCCCGGCCCCTCGACCATCACCTGGACGTCGCGCGCCCACGCCCGCGTCGTGAGCTCCCCGAGCGTCTCCAGCTCCGCGAACTGCGCCCGATCGCTCGCGTCGTGCAGGCTCCCCGGCCGCAGCGAGTCCCCGAGTGACACGGTGACGTCGTACTGCCGCAGGATGTCGAGCACGTCGTCGTACCGCTCGTAGAGCGGGTTCTGCTTGCGGTGCGCCATCATCCACACGGCGTGCAGCGATCCGCCGCGGCTCACGATCCCCGTCACGCGCCCGTACACCAGCGGCAGGTGCTCGAGCAGGATCCCGGCGTGCAGGGTCATGTAGTCCACCCCCTGCTTCGCCTGGTGCTCGATCATCTCCAGGAAGTCGTTGGCCGTGAGCTCGGTCACGTCCTTTCCCTGGAGCACCGCCTGATAGATGGGCACCGTGCCGATCGGCACCGTCGACGCGCCGATGATCGCCTCGCGCACGGCGTCGATGTCCTTGCCGGTGGAGAGGTCCATCACCGTGTCCGCGCCGTAGCGCACGGCCAGCCGCAGCTTCTCCAGCTCCTCCTCGATGGACGAGCTGACGGCGGAGTTGCCGATGTTGGCGTTGATCTTCACGCGCGCCACCTTGCCGATGGCCATCGGCTCGAGCGCGCCCGCGAGGTGGCGGATGTTGGCCGGAATGATGAGCCGTCCGCGCGCGACCTCATCGCGCACGAGCTCGGGGGAGATGGCCTCGCACTCGGCCACGAAGCGCATGGCGTCGGTGATCTCGCCGCCGCGCGCGAAACGCATCTGCGTACGTGCTTCCATGTCTGACTCCCTACGCCGGTACGAGCCGGTTCAGGTTCGAAGGGACTCTCTCAGCCGCCGGCCGTGGTGTCGGCGGCACCCCTGTCACCGGGAAAACTAGGCGGACGCGCGGAATTTCGTAATCGTGAGGGCGGCCGGCGCCAGACCCGCGTGCCCGCCTCACGCCATCAGCCCGTCGTAGATCTCGACGTGGCGGCGCACGGCGACCTCCGCGTCGAAGGTGGCGAGCGCGTGAGCGTGCGCGCGCTCCCCGCACTCGCGCCAGGCATCTCCGGCGAGCAGCGCCTCCAATCCTCCCGCCAGATCGCCGTGCACCGCGTGGTGGCCGAAGCACGAGGCGAACCCATCGGGGTCGGCATCGGCGAGGATGGCGCAGCCGTGCGCCGCACCCTCGGCGAACGCATCCGGCAGACCGCGCCCGGCGGCGGTGCTCACGAGCACCCAGCTCTCCGAGAGCGCCTGCGAGAGCGCGTCGGAGCGGAACTGGTTCACCGGCCCGAGCATCTGGAGGTTCGGATGGCGCTCGAACTCGCGGCGCAGCTCCAGATCGTGCTCGCGGTCGGGGGATCGGCCGATGGCGATGACGCGAACGCGCGGGAATCGCGCGGCGAGCGCGAGGGCGCGCTCGGGGCGCCGGTGGCGCTCCCACGGCCCCACGAAGCAGACGGTGGGCACCCTGCTCTTCTGCACGCGCCTGGGGACGACCACCACCGTCGGCAGGAGTCCCGCGTCGCGCCGCCGGAGGCGCGTGCGCGCGAGCGCCAGGAGCGACTCGGACGAGCAGTAGAGCGCGTCCGCGGGCAGTGCGGCGAGCCAGCGCAGCGGATTCCCCTCGCGAAGCATGGGCAGGAGCGCCCGCGGATGCCCGGGGAGCAGCACGCGCAACGCGCGGCCGAGCTCGCGCAGCGGCGGGACATCGCGCAGGGTCACCACGTGCCGACGTCGCGGGCGCGCGATCGCCGCGAGCACGGTGGAGAGCGAGGGGTCCTGCGAGTGGTAGATGTCGGCGTCGCAGTCGCGGCTCAGCTCGAGCGCGCGCCATGGGGCGTCCGCCGGATAGCCGAGCACTCGCACGCCGTCCACTTCCTCCACCTCGCGCTGGCCGTGGCGGCGCGCCACCACCGCCGTCACGCGCGCGCCACGGCGCGCGAGCTCGCGGCCGAGCAGGCGCGTGACGCGGCCGTGCCCCGAGTATCTCCCCCAGCCGTAGAAGGACGGGGAGAGGAGGCACAGACGGAGACGCGAGACGGAGCTCACGCGCGGGATGCCACTCGCCAAGGAGCTGACGTTGGCCGCGGGGAGCGCGTCGCCGCGCTCCCCACCAGGCGGCCGCTCGACATCGTCGCGGTACGCCGAAGAGCTGCCGGAGATGACGGGCACCGGGGTTCAGGACGGGGTTCGGGTATCCTGGCCAGCGGTGCAAGCTCCGCGCCGGGGGGAGGCTCCGGTGGGTAGGGGGTGGAACACCATGAAACGCGTGTAGCGTGTAGACGGCGTTGGTAGGCGAGAGGAGCCAGGTAGAGCGCGCGTAGGGCGGGATGTAGGCGGGCTCTCTCTACAGCCGAGCCTACACGCGCCGTAGCTCCCTCCTCTTCCCGTCAGTTCCCCACACGCCACACGCGTTGTCTGGTGGTCTCGCGACTACACACCATCCCCCAACAGGAACCCAACATCTCCTTCCCTCAGCTCCACCCCCTCCTCCCGGATCTCGAACAGCTTCGCCCCCGCCTCGCCGAGCAGCTCGAGCCTGTTCCCTTCCCGCCGGAGCATGCTTCCCTCCGGGAGTCCGACCACGCGGCGCCCCGGGTTCGCGGCGAGGAACTCTCTCAGGCGCTCGGCGCGCGTCTCCCCCTGGTGACCGGGCGGGTGCCAGTCGGTGTAGTGCGCGTTGATCTGGAAGGGCACGAGCGCGAGCGCATCGAGGCTCGGCGGCTCGACGATCGGCATGTCGTTCGTGGTGCGGATCGTGGGACAGGCCACCACCGCGCCCGCGCTCCATCCGAGATACGGCACCCCCGCGCGCACGCGCTCGCGGATCGCGTCGAGCAGCCCCACGTCGTACAACGTGCGCAGCAGGTGGAAGGTGTTGCCGCCCCCGACGACGATCGCTCGCGCGTCGTGCACGGCGCGCACCGGGTCGGCCGCGCGGTGCACCGACTCGAGCGTGCACCCCACCGCCGCCAGCGGTGCCGCCGCGCGCGCCAGGTAGTCGTCCCACGAGATCGTCACGCCGGCGTACGGCACGAAGAGCGCGGTGCGGATCGCGTCACCGAACAGCGCGCGCATCGCCTCGCGGGGGTGGTGCAGGTAGCGTCCCGCCTGGTCGCGGGAGTTGCTCAGCAGGAGCAGGCGCATCGCGCGGTCAGTAGTTCTCCCAGGCGAAGCCGCTCACGATGTAGTCGAGCCGGCGCTTCTCCGGATCGAGCCGCAGCAGCACCGTCCCCCCCGTGCGCGCGGCGTGCCCGAGCGCGGCGATGTCGTCCACGCCGTCGCCGTCCGCGTCGAGCGCGCGCAGCGCCTGGTGCGCCTTGAAGCGAAGATCGCTCACGCGCAGCGGCATCACCGTCCCCGCCGTGTCCACCAGCACCGCGCGCTCGCGCACCTGCTCGTACGCGCCACCCACCGTGGTGGCGAACAGCAGCGCCCGCCCCGGCCCGAAGCACCCGACCGCCTCCGTCACCTCCACGCGCCGCTTCGACGCCAGGCGCGGGGGGAAGCCCGCCGTGTCGGCGTCCGCCACCCGGCCGAGCGAGTCGCGCAACGCCGGGAGCCGCGCGGCGAGCGTGCCGCTCGCGCTGTCCCGGGCGCAGCTGTCCACCGCCGCGGGCTCGGCGCTGTCGGCGCGCGTCGCGAGCGCCACCAGCGGCGCCTTCGCGCGCGCCAGCGAGTCGAGGAGCGGCGGCACCTCGAGCGTGGCCACGATCCGCCCGTTCCACACGTCGTACCCGGTGACCACCGCGTCGTCGCTCCCCCAGGGACCGTGGATCCGGAAGCGGTCACCCACGCGCACCGGCGAGAGCGCGGCGGCCGCGGCCTGGAAGGCGTGCCGGTCCTCCGGCGTCTTCACCTTCGCGCCGATGCGCCCGAGGTCCACGAGCACGCGCTTCCCCCGCCCCGCCGCGAGGAACGCGTTCTGGAAGCGGGCGAGGAAGGTCATCGTCGCGCCCATCGCCTCCGCGCGCGCGTCGAGCCGCGGCGCCGATTCGTGCGCGGTCGTCGCGCGAGTGTGGCGCGCCGTGTCCGCCACCTCGCGCACCGTCAGCGTGTCGAACGCGGGGATGTCGAGCGAGTCGGAGTCGGCGCGCAGCATCGTCGATGCGCCGGACGCGCTGCACCCCGCCACGAGGGCGGCGGCGAGCACGACCAGAACCAGGAGCACGGGACGGAGCGCCGGTGGGCGCGGGAGATCGGTGAACATCGCGGGAAGGACGAACGGCTGGGGACGGCTGTTTCACAGCGGGATGCTGGCAAGATGACCCGTCGCGCGCGTATGCTCAACGCCAGCGGCGTGCTCGCGCGCGCCGCGCACCCCCGAATGGGGGACGCCGCGCTCGCCGCGGCGATGTTGCCACCCCGGCGGATCGCGCGTTATACCATGAGCGGCCGCCCGATGCGCGGCCGCCCGATCGCGACGGGGATGATCTCGCGCGCGCGGCGGCGCGGTCGATGCCGCCAGGCGAATTGGAGAACGACAGATGCCCTTTCTGGAGTTGGAAGGCAGTCCCGACCTCGAAAACAATCCGCGCGAGCTGAACGGCGAGCTCGTCGTCGGTAGCGGCTCGCAGGCGACGTGGCGAATCCAGGGGCGCGATCTCGCGGCGCGCCATTTTCGCATCGAGGCGCAGGACGGCACGGCCCGCGTCGTGCCCGCATCCGCGCAGAACGTCGTCGTGCTCAACGGACGGCAGGCGCCCGCCGAAGGCACCACGCTCGCGTCCGGCGACGTGATCGCCGCCGGTTCCACCCGCTTCATCTTCCTCGCCGGACGCGACTCGCCACGTCCGGAGCCCGCCGGAGAGCCCGTCCCCGCGCTGCTCGTCGATGCGACCGCCAGGAAGGGGTACACGCTCCGCAAGCGCGTGGTGCAGATCGGCCGCGAGATCGGCTGCAGCATCGTCCTCAAGGACCCCACCGTCTCGCGCTTCCACGCCGACGTCCGCTCCGAGGGGGGAGAGTACGTCCTGTACTCCATGGGCTCCTCGGGAACGAAGATCAACGGCCAGCCGGTGACCACGCCGCGCATGCTCGTGGAGGGGGACCAGATCGCCATCGGCGACACGCTCTTCACCTTCACGCGCGCGCCGCTCCCGCCGGGGATCCGCTCCGTCCAGTTCGAGGACCACGCGGACGATTCCTTCAGCCGCAAGAACACCATCCTCGCCCAGAACGCCGTCACCGCCGAGCTCGGGCGCTTTCCCGGAAAGCGCCGCCGCCGCGCGGCGCTCCTCAAGTGGCTCGTCGGCGCGGGCTTCGCGGTGGTGGTGATCGTCGCGTACCTCGTGCTGCGCAGCTGACCGTCCCGCGCCACGCGGTCCGGAGAACGAGGGGGCGCGGCCGATGCCGCGCCCCCTCGCCGCATCGGGGCCCGGGACGCCATATGGCGGCGTAAGTTCTTGCCGTAATTTATTTTAGATTCGCACCAATAATGTCGTATTAACTTGACAATCCCGATAGTTTCACTTAGGATTCCGTCATCGTGACGGAGCGTTCAATGGTATTGCAGCGAGAGGTGTCGCGGACGCCGTTCGGGCAGAAAGGACCCCGGGCGGCGATTCTCATAGAGTTGAAGCGCGCGGGGCGGCTCACCGCCACGCAGCTCGCGGCGCGCCTGCATACATCGCTCAACGCCGTGCGCCACCACCTGAAGGAGCTGGAAGCGGAAGCGCTGGTGGAGTACGAGCGCGAGCGCCGGGGGATCGGCGCGCCCGCGTTCGCCTACCGGCTGAGCGCCGCGGGCGAGGCGCTCTTCCCGCACCGATACGAGGAGACGCTCCTCCAGGTGCTCGAGCAGGTGAGCGAGCGGTTGGGGCGCGATGCGGCGGTGGCGATGCTCGAGTCGCAGTTCGACGCGCTGGGGCGTCGGCTCGAGCCGTTGCTCGCCGGCGCGACGCCGGAAGAGCGTCTCGCCGTGGTCACGCGCGCGCTGGCGGACGAAGGCTACATGGCGGAGTCGCACGGCGCCGAGGATGGCGCCGCGCTGGTCGAGCACAACTGCGTGATTCGCGCGGTGGCCGAGCGCTTCCCCGAGATCTGCTCCGCCGAGGAGCGGTTCCTGGCGGGCGCGCTCGGCGCGGAGGTGGAACGTCGCTCGCACATTCTCGGCGGGTGCGGCACATGCGGGTATCGCGTCCGGTTCACTCCGGAGGCGGCTCTGGCGAACAAGGAGAACGGATGAGCAGCACGATCGAGACGCTGGTCAACAAGGAATACAAGTTCGGCTTCGTCACCGACATCGAGGCCGATGCGATCCCGGCGGGGCTGAGCGAGGAGACGATCCGTCTCATCTCGGCCAAGAAGCAGGAGCCCGAGTGGCTGCTCGAGTGGCGCCTGAAGGCGTACCACCGGTGGCTCACCATGGCCGAGCCGCACTGGCCGAACGTCCACTACGCGCCGATCGACTATCAGGACCAGGTCTACTACTCCGCGCCGCGGACGAAGAAGCCGCTCGGGAGCCTCGACGAGGTGGACCCGAAGCTGCGCGAGACGTACGACAAGCTCGGCATCCCGCTGAGCGAGCAGAAGGTGCTCGCCGGCGTGGCGGTGGACGCCGTCTTCGACAGCGTGTCCGTGGGGACGACGTACAAGGAGGAGCTCGCGAAGCTCGGGATCATCTTCTGCTCGTTCGGCGAGGCGGTGCGCGAGCACCCCGAGCTCGTGCGGAAGTATCTCGGCTCCGTGGTGCCGTACAGCGACAACTTCTTCGCCGCGCTCAACTCGGCGGTGTTCAGCGACGGCTCGTTCGTGTACGTGCCCAAGGGGGTGCGCTGCCCGATGGAGCTGTCCACGTACTTCCGCATCAACGCCGAGAACACGGGGCAGTTCGAGCGCACGCTGATCATCGCCGACGAGGGGGCGTACGTGAGCTACCTCGAGGGGTGCACCGCGCCCAAGCGCTCCACGCAGCAGCTCCACGCGGCGGTGGTGGAGCTCGTGGCGCTCCGTGACTCGACCGTGAAGTACTCCACGGTGCAGAACTGGTTCGCGGGGGACGAGGAGGGGAAGGGCGGCATCCTCAACTTCGTCACCAAGCGCGGGAAGGCGTTCGAGAACGCGAAGATCTCGTGGACGCAGGTGGAGACCGGCTCGGCGATCACGTGGAAGTACCCGAGCGTGATCCTGCAGGGGGACAACGCCGTCGGCGAGTTCTACTCCGTGGCGGTGGTGAACAACCACCAGCAGGCGGACACGGGCACGAAGATGCTGCACCTGGGGCGCAACACGCGCTCGACGATCGTCTCGAAGGGGATCTCGGCGGGCCAGGGGAACAACAGCTATCGCGGGCGCGTGTACGTGGGTCCCAGGGCGGAGGGCGCGCGCAACTACACGCAGTGCGACTCGATGCTGATCGGGAACCGCTGCGGCGCGCACACGTTCCCGTACATCGAGGTGGCGAACAACAGCGCGCAGGTGGAGCACGAGGCGTCCACGTCGAAGATCGGCGAGGACCAGATCTTCTACCTGCAGCAGCGGGGGATCTCCAAGGAGAACGCCGTGTCGATGATCGTGGCCGGCTTCTGCAAGGAGGTCTTCAAGGAGCTCCCCATGGAGTTCGCCCTCGAGGCGCAGCAGCTGCTCGGGATCACGCTGGAAGGCAGCGTCGGCTGATGCCGGCGCGCCGCCCCCGGCGCACCGGCAGGCCGCCGGCGGCGTCGCCGCCGGCCCATTCACCGACTCACCGACTCACTTTACCGATATGTCTCTGCTCGAAATTCACGACCTGAGGGCCACCGTCGGCGAGAAGGAGATCCTGAAGGGGATCAGTCTCGCCGTGAACGCGGGGGAGGTGCACGCGGTGATGGGGCCGAACGGCTCCGGCAAGAGCACGCTCGCGCAGGTGCTCGCCGGCAACCCCGCGTACACGGTCACCGGCGGGTCGATCACCTTCCAGGGGAAGGACCTGCTGGAGATGGAGCCGGAGGAGCGCGCGCAGGCGGGGCTGTTCATGGCCTTCCAGTATCCGGTGGAGATCCCCGGCGTCTCGAACGCGTACTTCCTGCGCACGGCGTACAACGAGGTGCGCAAGGCGCGCGGGCTCCCCGAGGCGGATCCGCTCGAGTTCCTGGACATCATGGAGGAGCGGCTCCGCGTGGTGGACATGGACCCGCAGATGCTCGAGCGCTCCGTGAACACCGGCTTCTCCGGCGGGGAGAAGAAGCGGAACGAGATCCTCCAGATGGCGGTGCTGCAGCCCACGCTCTCGATTCTCGACGAGACCGACTCCGGGCTGGACATCGATGCGCTGCGGATCGTCGCCGAGGGGGTGACCAAGCTCAAGCGCCCCGACAACGCGACGATCGTGGTCACGCATTACCAGCGGCTGCTCAACCACATCGTCCCCGACTTCGTGCACGTGCTCGCCGGCGGCCGGATCGTGAAGTCCGGCGGCAAGGAGCTGGCGCTCGAGCTGGAGGCGAAGGGATACGACTGGATCGAGGAGCAGCAGGAGGCAGTGGCGTGACACAGACGTACGTGCGGGACTTCGCCACCTTCGCGGCCAACGGCGGCGGGGCGGGTCCGGCGTGGCTCGTCCCGATGCGCCGCGCGGCGATCGAGCGCTTCAACGCGCTCGGCTTTCCGACGCCGAAGAACGAGGACTGGCATTTCACCAGCGTGTCGCCGATCGCCGAGCGGGAGTTCCTCCCGGCGCCGGCGGCGGAGGTGGCGCTGACGGCGGCGGACGTGGCTCCCTTCGGCTTCGGCGCCACGGACTGGATCCAGCTCGTGTTCGTGAACGGCCGCTACGCGCCGGCGCTGTCCTCGGGGGCGGCGCTCCCTGCCGGGGTGTCGGTGACGGACCTGGCGCAGGCGTGGCGCGATGATCCGGCGCTCCTGGAGCGCCATCTCGGGCGCGTGGCGGACTTCCGCGGCGCGGCGTTCACGGCGCTGAACACGGCGTTCATGTACGACGGCGCCGTGCTCCGCTTCGGCGCGGACGTGGTGGTGGACCGTCCGGTGCACCTGCTGTTCGTCGCCACCGGCGAGGGCGCGGGGCGCGTGATGCACCCGCGCATCCTGATCGTGGCCGAGCCGCACGCGAAGGCGACGGTGGTGGAGAGCTACGTGTCGCTCGGCGACGCGGCGTACTTCACGAACGCGGTCACCGAGGCGGTGGTGCGCGCGGGGGCGACGCTCACGCACCTCAAGCTGCAGCGGGAGGCGCCGAGCGCGTTCCACGTGGGTACCATCGAGGCGCGGCAGGAGCGGGACAGTCACTTCATCTCCTTCTCCTTCGCCACGGGCGGAGCGCTGGCGCGCACGAACGTCTACACCGTGCTCGACGGCGAGGGGAGCGGCGCGACGCTCGATGGGCTGTACATGACCGACGGTACCCAGCACATCGACCACCAGACGCGCATCGAGCACGCGAAGCCGAACACGTTCAGCCGCGAGGTCTACAAGGGGATCCTCTCGGGCGAGTCGCACGCCGTGTTCAACGGCAAGGTGTACGTGCGCCCCGAGGCGCAGAAGACGGATGGCAAGCAGGAGAACAACAACCTGCTCCTGTCCGAGCGCGCCCGCGTGGACACGAAGCCGCAGCTCGAGATCTTCGCCGACGACGTGAAGTGCACGCACGGCGCCACGGTGGGGCGCCTCGACGAGCTCGCGCTCTTCTACATGAAGAGCCGGGGCATCGGCGCCGAGCACGCGCGCAAGCTCCTCACCTACGCCTTCGCCGCCGGTGTGCTGGAGGCGATCGAGCTGGAGCCGGTCCGCCGGTCGTTGGAGCAGGCGACGATGGAGCGGTTCGGCCAGTGACGGCACGCCCCGCGCCCCGCGCCCCGATGCGGTACGCGGCTCGGCTGGAGGAGCTGCCGGAGCGCGGGCTGCACGCGGTGACGCTGGAGGACGGGGAGCGGATCTGCCTCGCGCGTGATGGAGACACGGTGTACGCGATGAGCGACGTCTGCACGCACCAGGAGTTCGCCATGTCGGAGGGCGTGCTGCTCCCCGGCGGGCGGATCGAGTGCGCCTGGCACGGCGCGGTGTTCGACTGCCGCACCGGCGCCGTGTGCCGGTTCCCGGCCACCGAGCCCCTCCCCGTCTACCACGTGGCGGTCGACGACGGCGTGGTGTGGGTGGGGGAGCGTCGGCGATGACGCCGCTCGTCGGCCGCGAGGCGTTCCCCCTGCTGGCGGCGCATCCCGAGCTCGTGTACCTCGACTCGGCGGCCACGGCGCAGAAGCCGCGGGCGGTGCTCGATGCCATCCGCGAGTTCTACGAGCACGACTACGCGAACCCGCACCGTGGCGCGTACGCGCTGTCCGTGCGGGCCACCGACCGGTACCAGGACGCGCGCGAGCGCGTGGCGCGCTTCTTCGGCGTGGCGGATCCCGACACGCTGATCTTCACGCGCGGCACCACCGAGTCGCTGAACCTGGTGGCGCTCGCGTGGGGACGCGCCGCGGTGGGGGCCGGCGACGAGATCGTGGTCACCGCCGCCGAGCATCACGCGAACTTCGTCCCGTGGCAGCAGCTCGCGCTGGAGCGCGGCGCCCGGCTGCGCGTGTGCGAGCTGACGGCGGACGGCCACATCGATCTCGACCACCTCCAGTCGCTGCTCGGCGCGCGCACGCGGGTGGTCGCCTTCCACCACGTGTCGAACGTGCTGGGGACGATCGCGCCGGTGCGCGAGATCGCGGCGATGGCACGGGCGGCGGGCGCGGTGAGCGTGTGCGATGGCGCGCAGGCCGCGCCGCACCTGCGGGTGGACGTGGACGCGCTGGAGGTGGACTTCTACGCCGCCAGCGGCCACAAGATGTGCGGGCCAATGGGCATCGGCGTGCTCGTGGGCCGCCGGGCGGTGCTCGAGGCGATGCCGCCGTGGCTGACGGGCGGCGACATGATCGAGTTCGTGCACGACGAGCACAGCACCTGGAACGTGCTGCCGCACAGGCTCGAAGCGGGCACGCCGAACGTCGCCGGCGCCGTGGGGCTCGCGGCGGCGGTGGACTTCCTGGAGTCCGTCGACATGGACGCGGTGCGCGCGCACGAGCGGGGGCTCCTGCGCGCCGCGTACGAGCGGCTCGCCGCGATCGAGGGCGTGCGCATCCACGGTCCCGGCGCGGACGAGCGGAGCGGCGTGCTCAGCTTCGGGGTCGCGGACATCCATCCCCACGATCTCGCCACCATCCTCGACGCCCGGCACGTGTGCATCCGCGCGGGGCACCACTGCGCGCAGCCGCTCATGCGACGGCTCGGCGAGCCGGCCACCGCGCGCGCATCGTTCTACCTGTACAACGACGCATCGGACATCGATGCGCTCGTCGCGGGGATCGCGACGGCGCGGGAGCTCTTCGGCCATGCCGGCGTCTGACGGGCCAGCGCCGCATCTCCAGGCGCTGTACCAGGAGCTGATCCTCGACCACTACCGGCGGCCGCGCAACCAGGGCGCGCTCGAGCACCCCGATGCGGCGATCGAGCGGCGGAACCCGAGCTGCGGCGACATCATCCGCCTCCAGGTCGCGTTCGAGGACGGCGTGGTCCGCGCGCTCCGCTTCGCGGGTCAGGGGTGCGCGATCTCGCAGGCCTCGGCCTCGATGATGACGCAGGTGCTCCAGGGGAAGCCGCGCGAGGAGGTGGAGCGGCTCTCGCGGCGGTTCACGGCGATGATCGGCGGGGATGCGGACGCGGCCACGGACCGGTCGCTCGGGGACCTGCGCGCGCTCGCCGGCGTGGCGCGCCTCCCGTCGCGGCACGGGTGCGCGCTGCTCGCGTGGAAGGCGCTGGCCGACGCGCTAGCGCGGCAGGGCTGAGGCCACGCCGATCGTGTAGCTCCCGGCGTTCGGGAGCAGATCCGTCGCCCGCTGCGACGTCCCCACCAGGCCCACGAAGCGGAGCGAATCCTCCGGCGCGCCGAGCGCCGCGAGCGGGATGCGGATGGTGACGTCGCTCCCGCCGTAGCTCGCGGGGTATGCCGTGGACTGCTGCGTGGCGATGTCCTGCACGTCCGCGCCGGTCCCCGACGTGTCGGGAATGAACACGTAGAAATCCACCCCGAGGCGCGCCGAGCCCTCGAAGGGCGTGGTGGGCGGGATTCCCGTGGCCGTGTCCGCGTCGGCATCCACCTCGAGCCGCGCCACCACCGAGTTCGGCGCCTGATCTCCGGACTGCACCGGGTGCGCGAAGCGGATGGTGAGGGTGAGCGTGTCGCGGTCGGTGCTGCCGCTCACCTCGATCGCGTCGAGCGCGGGAAAGGTGTCGACGCTCGCCGTGGTCGCCACCGTGTCGCCGGCCGGATCGGAGAAGTCGAAGCGCCCCTGGCTCGTGCCGGGGCTCGTGGTGGAATCGCCGCACGCGGCGAGCAGCGACAGCACGACGATGGGCAGACGGCGATTCGGCATGACGACTCCAGGGCGATGCGCGCGCGGCGGCGCGGCGTGCCGGGCGCGGTGTCGCAAGGAGCGTGCTGACGCTGCGCCCGCTGGAGGTGCCGCGCGCGGGGCCGGGCGCGTACAATCAGGGACGTGGGCGCGCGTGGCGCGCCGAACCGTCCCTTTCATCCTCCTTCAATGTACGCGATCGCCATCCTGCGCTACCGCCGCTCGCTCGATGAGGTGCTCACCGTGCTGGACGAGCACCGCGCCTATCTGCGCGTCCTCCAGGAGCGCGGGCTCCTCCTCGCCTCCGGTGCCATGCAGCCGCGCCATGGCGGCCTGCTCCTCCTTCGCGTTCCCGACGCGGCCACGCTCGACCGGGTGCGCGACGACGACCCGTTCACGCGCACCGGGGTGGCGCAGTACGAGCTCATTCCGTGGGCGCCGACGATCGGCCTCGAGGCGCTCGACGCGATGTGAGCGGTGCCGGGCGTCCGGACGCGCGCGGGGCACGCCCCGTGCGACGTCCGTCCCGATTCGGCGCAGGGCGCCGGAGTGATCTCGCATGAGCTCCCGCTCACTCGGACTTCTCATCATCGGCGTGGGAGTGGTCGCCGTGGTCGTGGGGCTCCTCGTGCTCTCCGGCGCCCTCTCCTGGTTCGGCCGGCTGCCGGGCGACATCCGGATCGAGCGCGACGGTGTGCGGGTCTATGTGCCGATCACGTCCATGATCGTGGTGTCGCTCCTGCTCACGCTGTTGAGCTGGATCGTGCGGCGCTTCTTCTGAGGTCGGCGGCGGCGCGACATCTGCACACGAATGCCGGTGTGGTTTTCGTCGTATCGTCGCATCCGCAGGAGAAGCATCCCCTATGCGCATCGCCCTGATTTCCACCCCGTTCGTGGCAGTGCCGCCCCGGAAGTACGGGGGCACCGAGCTCATGGTCGCCGAGCTCGCCGACGGTCTCGTGCAGCGTGGGCACGAAGTGACGCTGTTCGCCACCGGTGATTCCACCACGCCGGCGGAGCTCCGCTGGCTCTATCCCACGGCGCAGTGGCCGCCGAACCACATGCTCGAGCTGGACCACGTGACGTGGGCCCTCCAGCAGCTGCTCGACGAGGAGTACGACGTGGTGCACGCCAACTGCGCCCCCACGCTGGCCTTCGGCCGGCTCGCGGCCGCGCCGCCGATGGTGTACACCATGCACCACATGCGCGAGCCGGAGCTGTCGGCGTTCTACATGCGCTTCCCCGAGGTGTACTACGTCGCGATCTCCCACGACCAGGCGCGGCGGGAGATCCAGCTCCCCCGGATGGAGGTGATCCACCACGGGCTCGATCCGGCCAAGTACGAGTGGAGCGAGCGCGCGGGCGATTACGTGTGCTTCATCGCGCGCTTCAGCCGCGTGAAGGGGCCGCACACGGCCATCGACATCGCGGGGGCGGCCGGCGTCCCCATCCGCATGGCGGGCGAGGTGCACCCCACCGATGCGGAGTTCGCGCGTCGCGAGGTGGAGCCGCGACTGCGCAGTGACCACGTGACGTGCGTCGGCAGCGTCGGGCTGCGCGAGAAGGTGCCGCTCCTCCGCGACGCGCGGGCGCTGCTCGCGCCGATCGAGTGGAACGAGCCGTTCGGCCTGGCCCTCGTGGAGGCGATGCTCAGCGGCTGCCCGGTGGTGGCGTTCGCGCGCGGCAGCGTGCCGGAGCTCGTGGAGCACGGCGTGACCGGCTTCATCGCCCGCGATGCGGACGCGATGCGCGACATCATCCGCCCCGGTGGCCCGGTGGACTCCTTCGATCGGCGCCGATGCCGCGAGCGCGCGGTCGAGCGCTTCGGCCGCGACCGGATGGTGAGCGAGTACGAACGGCTGTACGAGCGCGCGGCGTCGTCCGCGGTGCCGCCGACGCCGCTCATCGCGCCGCTCGCGAAGATCGCCTGACCCGCTCCGACCACGTTCACCACGCACGCCAATGAATGCACAGGCGACGATCGAACTGGAGCCCGTGTCGATGGCGGAGGCCGTCGGCTACCCCAGCGTGGACTGCCGCCACGGCTCCACGGTCCAGGATGCGATCGTGCTCAAGCACGACCGGCTCTTCCTCCTGCTCGACCCGGCGGGGAACATCGCCCCGCCGGGGCACTGCGGGCTCGGCCTCTTCCACGACGACACGCGGATGCTGAGCCATTACGCGCTGGAGACGGCCGGCGGCCGGCCCACGCTGCTGTCGTCGCAGGCGATGCGCATGTACAGCGCGCAGATCGACATGGCGATCGACGACACGGTGTTCGGCGGCGATGCGTGGAACGTGACGAACGCCGTCCACATCCGCCGGGAGATCCTCGTCGACGACGCCCTCACCGAGCGGGTGACGTTCACGAATTTCCTCACCGCCGCGGTGGAGTTCTGGGCCGAGCTCGCGGTGGCGAACGACTTCGCCGACATCTTCGAGGTGCGCGGCTGGCGCCGGGAGGCGCGCGGCACCTTCTTCGCGCCCCGCGTCACCGATTGCTCCATCACCTTCTCGTACCGCGGCCGCGACGGCCTGCTCGTCCACAGCCGGATCGTGTTCGATCGGCCGCCGGACGAGATCGGGCCACGCGGCGCCCGATGGCGCTTCCACCTCGAGCCGCACCACCCGGTGCGCCTCGAGTGGCACGTCATCCCCGATGCGGACGTGGCCGACCGCGCGCCCTCCGGCCACGTCCGGCGCCAGCTCCCGCTCGACCGGCGCCGTCCTCCGCTGGAAGCGATCTACGACGAGTGGCGCGCCGGCTGCACGCACTTCAGCACCAACGTCGCCGAGTTCGATGCCGCGCTGGAGCAGGCCACCACCGACATCCGCGCGCTCTACACCGAGAACAACGGCATGCCCATCATCTCCGCGGGCATCCCGTGGTACTGCACCCCCTTCGGCCGCGACTCGATCATCACCTCGCTCCAGACGCTCGGGCTCAACCCGAAGATCGCGGTGGACACGCTCCGCTACCTCGCCCGCATGCAGGGCACGAAGGAGAATCCCGACACCGAGGAGCAGCCGGGGAAGATCATGCACGAGATCCGGCGCGGCGAGCTCGCGCGCGCCGGGGAGATCCCGCACGTCCCCTACTACGGCACCATCGACGCCACGCCGCTCTGGCTCATCCTCCTCCACGAGACCTGGCGCTGGACGGGGGACGAGGCGCTCGTGCGCGAGATGCTCCCGCACGCCGACCGCGCCCTGGAGTGGATGGATCGCTACGGCGACATGGACGGCGATGGCTTCATCGAGTACGCCAAGACCTCCGCCAACGGCCTCGTGAACCAGGGGTGGAAGGACTCGTGGGACGGCGTCCCCTTCCCCGACGGGACGCTCCCCGAGCCGCCGGTGGCGCTCGTGGAGGTGCAGGGCTACGCGTGCGACGCCAAGCGCCGCATGGCCGCGCTGTACCACGCGTTCGGCGAAACCGAGCGCGCGACCCACCTCCGCCGCGAGGCGGCGGCGATGCGCGAGCGGATCGTCGAGCGGTTCTGGCTGGAGGAGCTGGGCACCTTCGCGCTCGCGCTCGACGGCCGCAAGGTGCCGCTCCCCACGGTGACCAGCAACGCCGGCCACCTGCTCTGGTCGCGCATCCCCGACCCCGCGCGCGCCGCGCGGCTCGCCTCGCGCCTGCTCGCCGCCGACATGTTCTCCGGGTGGGGGCTGCGCACGCTCGGCGCCGCGCAGCAGGTGTACAACCCCATGAGCTACCACGATGGCTCGGTGTGGCCGCACGACAACGCCATCGTGGCGCTCGGCCTCTCGCTGTGCGGGCAGAAGCGCGCGCTCCTGCCGATCATGGCCGCGCTGCACGATGCGGCGAGCGGGATGAGCTACCACCGACTGCCGGAGCTGTACTGCGGCATGGAGCGGGCCCTCGGCCGCCGCCCGGTGCTCTACCCGGTGAGCTGCTCCCCGCAGGCGTGGGCCTCCGGCGCGCTGTTCATGCTGTTGCAGGCCTGCGCCGGGATCCTCCCCGATGCGCCGGCGCACGAGCTGCACATCCGCGAGCCGGTGCTGCCGCACTTCCTCGATGAGCTGGTGATGGATGGGCTGCAGGTGGGCGGCACGCGCGTGGCGCTGCAGTTCACCCGCCGCGGCGACCGCACGCTCGCCAACCTGCTCGACCTGGAGGGCGCGCCGCTCCGCGTACGGATCGAGTTCGCGTGACGGCGCGCCGCCAACTCAGCAGAGGTGTACCGCCATCGCCTTGAACGACGCCCACACGCGCGCGCCCGGCGCGAGCGACAGCTCGCGCGCCGAGCGCGTGGTGAGCGCCGCCACCAGCGGCACCCCGGACGCATCCACCGTGACGCGCGTGAGCGCGCCGAGCGTCGCGACCTCGGTGACCGTGCCCTCGAACTGGTTCCGCGCGGAGGACGTGCCGGGTGCCGGCGCGAGCAGGATCTCCTCCGCCCGGATGACGGCGTAGCCCGGCCCATCGACGGCGTCGCCCACGGTGTAGAACGTGAGCGCGCCGGCGCGGAACTCGATGGCGTGGTGCCCGCGGGCGAGCGCGCGGACGTCGGGCACGTCCTCCGCCGCCCAGTCGGGCGCCGCCTCGCCGAGCACGCGCACCGTGCCGGCGAACACGTTCTCGGCGCCGAGGAATTCGGCGATGTACGGCGAGGCGGGCTCGCGGAACACGCGCTCCGGCGCGCCGGCCTGCAGCACGCGTCCGGCATCGAGCAGGATGGCCACATCGCCGAGCAGCCCCGCCTCGGTGAAGTCGTGCGTCACCTGCAGCACCGTCATCCCGAGGTCGCGATGCAGCGCGCGCACCGCGCGGCGCACGAGCGCGCGGCGGCGCGGATCGAGGGCGCTGAACGGCTCGTCGAGCAGGAGCAGGGAGGGACGCGTGGCCACCGCGCGGGCGAGCGCCACCATCTGGCGCTCGCCGCCGCTCAGTCCACGCACGGGACGGTCGTACAGCGCGTCCGCGCCCACGCGCGCCGCGACCTCGCGGGCGAACGCCGCGTCCGCGGCGCCGTACTCGATGTTCCGCGCCACGCCGAGGTGCGGGAAGAGATAGCCGTGCTGGTACACGAAGCCGATGCCGCGCCGCTCCGGCGGCACGCCGGCGGCATCGCGCCCGTGCAGGCGCAGCTCCCCCGCGGTCTGCGGCACGATCCCGGCGATCGTCTCCAGCAGCGTGGTCTTCCCAGAGCCGGCGGGGCCGATCACCACGCCGTACCCCCCCGTGGGGACGGTGAACGTCACGTCGCGCAGGGCGAATTCCCCCAGGCGGGCGCCCAGCCCGCGCGCCTCGATCACGCGCCCGCCTCCGCGCCGTGGCCCACGCCGCTCACCCCTCCACCCCCCGCTCCGGTCGGAGCGCGCGCAGCGCGGTCAGGGGCACGAGCGCCAGCAGCACCAGCACCGCCGCCACGGGAAGCGCCTCCCGCAGCCCGAAGCTCGTGAAGCGATCGTAGCTCAGTACGCTCACCACCTTCGGGTTGTAGGTGAGGATCACGATCGCGCCGAACTCGCTCACCGCGCGCGCCCACATCACAACCGCCGCGGCGATGAGCCCGCGCATCGACAGCGGCAGCGTGACGCGCCGAAAGACGCGCCACGCCGGATCGCCGAGGGTGCGCGCCACCGCCTCGTAGCGAGGATCCACGCGCGCGAACGCCTCGCGCGCCGCGCTGATGTAGAGCGGCGCGGACACGAAGAGCATCGCGCACACGATCCCCACCGGCGACCCCGCCACCCGGATCCCCGCTCGCAGCAGCGACGCCCCCACCGCGCTCTCCCGCCCGAGCACGAGCAGGAGCGCGATCCCGGCGACGGGGTGCGGGATGAGGAGCGGCAGGTCGAGCGCCGCCGCCAGCGCCGCGCGGCCGCGGAACCGGCCGCGGGCGAGCAGGTACGCGACCGGTGTCCCCCCCACGATCCCCGCCGCCATCGCCGTGGTCGCGGTGAGCGCCGTGAGCGACAGCGCGCCGCGCAGCTCCGCGTCGTCGAACAGCTTCGCCACCCCGCTCGCGCCGGCGGCCGCCACCAGATGGCCGATCGGCGCCACGAGAAAGAGCAGGAAGAGCGATCCGCAGAGCGCCGCCACCACGCTCGCCACGCGGTGCGCGCCAGCCGCGCGCGGCATCGCGCCCCGCTCCGGCCCGCCCGCCCTCACTCCCGCGCCGCCGCCGCCACGGCGGCCGGGGCATCGGTGCCCACGATCGCCGGATGATCGAGCGCATCCAGCCGCGAGCCCCGGAGCACACGCCGCCCCGCGGGGGAGAGGAGATACGCCACGAACCGCTGCGCGATTGCGGGGTGCGGCGCCCGCGCGGGAATGGACACGCCGTACACGATCGGCTGCCCGCGGAATGTCAGCGTGTCGCGCGGCGTGCGCCCCACCACCCGCACCTCCGCCCGCGCGTAGTCGGCCGAGTCCGCGGGATCCCCGAGATCGATCGCCGACGGCAGGTGCACGTAGCTGAGCCCCGCCGCGCGGGCGAGCGACTCGTACGACCAGATGTAGTCCAGCTCCCCCGCCTGGAGAATCCCCACCAGGTCCGCCTCCTTCGGCCGGATGTTGCGCGGCGGCGCGTGCGACAGCAGCCGGTCGTACAGACCGGGCGTCCGGTAGTACCCCTCGGCCAGGCGCAGGGTGAGAAGCGTGCGGTAGCCGTTCGGATCGAGGTTCGGGTCCGCCCGCCCCACCTGCACGCCGGGGCGCTGCAGCACGCGCCACCAGTTGGTGGAATCGATCTCCCCCGCGAAGCGCGACCGCGACGTGTAGGCGAGCACCATCCGGTTCCGGGCGAACTGCGCGTACCACCGCACGTGCTCGGGCATGAGGAGCTGCGGGAACACCTCGTAGTCCGCGAGCGCGATCACGTCGGGGATCTTGTGCAGCTCGGTGAGCTTGCGCGCCGTCTCCAGGCTGCCGGCGTTCTCCTGCTCGATCGTCACGCGCGCCGTCCCCTTCGTGCCCCCCGCCCCCGCCCCCGCCCCCGACGCGAAGCTGTCGAGCGCCGCGCGCAGCGGGCGCGCGAGGCTGCCCGCGTTGTACACCACCAGCGTGCCTCCGCCCTCCCCGCCCTCGCCGGCGGGCCTGGTGCACGCGACGGCGACGAGCAGCGCGAACAACGCGGGAAGGGGGAAGCGGGAAGGGGGAAGCGGGGAGAGCTGGGACATGTGATAGAAGGGGACGTCAGCGCCGGTCTGGGACACCGCGAATATCCCGCCGTCGCGCGCGCGCGCAAGACGGCGCGATTCCGCTGGCGCGCGCCCTGGCCCGATTGTACCCTTCTGGAGCCACGGGTCCGCATCCCGCATGCATCGCCGTCACGGCCCGGCACGTGAGTGCGCCCCTCCTTCGATCATCGGTCGCATGCCCCAGTTCGCCGTCGAGATCGACCGCGTCGTGAAACGGTATGCCGGCCACGACGCCGTGCGCGAGCTGTCGCTGCGCATCCCCGCCGGCACCGTCTATGGCCTGCTCGGCCCCAACGGCGCGGGAAAGACGACCACCATCCGGATGATCCTCGACATCATCGCGCCCGACGAGGGCGCGATCCGGATCCTGGGCGTGCCGAACACCACGCGCGGCGCCACCGACCGCGCGGGCTACCTCCCCGAGGAGCGCGGGCTCTATCGGCGGATGCGGGTGCGGCGCGTGCTCCGCTTCCTCGCCCAGCTCCGCGGCGTCCCTACCCGCGTGGCGGACCGGCGCATCGACGAGTGGCTCGAGCGGCTCGGGCTGCGCGATGCGGAGCGGGACTGGGGGCAGGCCAAGGTCGACGACCTGTCGCGCGGGATGCAGCAGAAGGTCCAGTTCATCGGGGCGCTCCTGCACGATCCGGCGCTGCTGATCCTCGACGAGCCGTTCAGCGGCCTCGATCCGATCAATGCCCAGGCGATGAAGGACATCATCGTGGAGCTGAAGCGCGCGGGGAAGACCGTGGTGCTCAGCACGCACCTCATGGACAACGCGGAGCGGCTGTGCGACGCGGTGTGCATCATCGCGCGCGGCGAGAAGGTGCTCGACGGCACG
>DASTSH010000032.1:0-3591 GCA_035760785.1 Gemmatimonadaceae bacterium
GGGTTCCCCCCCGGCCCCCGGCCCCTGACCCCAAGCCCCTAGTAATTCATCTCCACCTTCACCTCCCCTCCCCGCTTCACCGTCACCGTCATCTTCCGCGTCCCGAGCCGCGCCTGCCATGCCTCGAGCGTGTAGGTGCCGGGGGGGACGGAGTCGAGGGTGAAGGTGCCGTCGCGGTTCGTGACGGCGAAGTAGGGGTGGTCGAAGGCGACGATCCACGCGCGCGTCCAGGGGTGCGTGTCGCAGCGGATCTCGATCAGCCCCGGGCGCGCGAGCACCTTCTCCGTGGGGACCACCTGCCCGCGGTCGGTCTCCTGCACGAGGTCGATGGTGGCGCCGTCGCGGACGAAGCGCGCGCGGTGCACCACGGGGTCGCCGCTCCGCACGTTGAGCATCCCGCCCACGATCGCCGCCTGCACGCGCGGGGTCACGGCGCACCGGTCGTGCTCGATCTCGTAGCGGCGCTCGGCCGGAAGCGGCTTCCCGGCGTGCACGCCATCGAGCCACACCACCACGTTCTCGAGACGGTCGCCGCGCCGCTCCACGAGCGGCACGGAGCGCGACGGGCCGCACACGCCGGGGTCCGTGGTCACGGTGACGGTGGTGTCGCCGCTCGTGGGCCCGGTGGCGAGCACGCGCCCCACGATGGTGCCGGCGTTCCTGACGTCGGTCACGCGGTACGGGACGGGGGCCGGCTCCGCCGCGAGCTCGGCGCCGTGCAGCGGGTCGGACTTCACGCGGTGCTCTTTCTTCCCGCGCTCGCCGCAGCCGGCGGCCGCGACGGACACGAGCGTGAAGACGAGCGCGATGCGGGCGGCCGTCCGGCCGCGGGAGCGATGTGAATCGAACGACATGGGTGACGCGAACGACTGGCGGGACGCCGCGAGATCGATGCCGCGCTGGCGCGGCGTCACTCCTCGGCGGCGAGGGGAGCCCGGCGCGTGGTGATCCAGTACACGGCGACGCCGAGCAGCAGGATCGCCGTGCCGAGCAGCGACATCTGGAGCGACTTGTAGAAGGAGCTGACGATCCCCACCACGGCGGCGAGGACGAAGAACGCGGGAAGCACGGGGTAGCCGAGCGTGCGATACGGTCTCGGCGCATCGGGGCGCAGCCGGCGCAGCGCGAACACGCTCGCCCCGCCGAGGCCGAAGAAGATCCAGTCGGCGAACACGACGCCGCTGAGCAGCGTGCCGATGTCGCCGTGAGTGAGCACGATGAGCGTCACCGACCACGCCGCCATCACGCCGATGGCGACGTGCGGCGAGCCCCACCGCGGGTGCACGCGCGCGGCGGCGCGCAGGAAGAGCCCATCGCGCGCCATCGCGTACACGATGCGCGAGTTCGCGAGGATGGTGACGTTGACGAAGCCGAAGATCGAGATCATCGCCGCGAGGGCGATGAAGGTGGCGCCGGTGGGGCCGAAGAGGCGCATCGCGGTGTCCGCCGCCACCGCATCGGAGGCCGCGAGCCCGTCGCGGCCGAGCGCGCGCAGGTAGGCGGCGTTCGCGCCGAGGTAGCAGATGACGACGATCGCGATCCCGATGGCGAGCGCGCGCGGGATGTTGCGCCCCGGATCGCGGATCTCTCCCGCCACCATGTTCATCTGCTGCCACCCGCCGATGGTGAACAGCACCGGGACGAACGCCGCGCCGAGCCCCGCCACGAGCGATGCGCGCGGCGCGGGAGCATGCGCCACCGGCAGCGGCGCGCCGAGGCGCGTCCAGAGCGCGAGCCCGCCCACGATCAGCACCCCCAGCGCGACGATCTTCGCGACCGTCATCGTGTTCTGCACGATCGCGCCGGGGCGCACGCCGAAGTAGTTGATGAGCGCGAGGAGGAGGATCGCGGCGATCGCCGCGCCGATCCGGCCGCCGATGGGCGCGAGGTCCACGAATCGCGCGGCGTAGTCGGCGAACCCCATCGCCACCGCCGCCAGCGCGCCGGACGCGATGAGCAGGAGCGCCATCCACCCGTACAGGAACGCAGGCAGCTTCCCGAACGACTCGCGGATGTAGACGTACGGCCCGCCGGCGTCGGGGATGAGCGCGCCCAGCTCGGCGTAGGTGAGCGCGCCGGCGAAGGCGACCAGGCCGCCGAGCGCCCACACGAAGAGCACCCACCCTCCGGTGGGGAGCTCGCGCGCGGTCTCGCTCGGGGTGAAGAAGATCCCGCTGCCGATGATCCCGCCGACGACGAGCATCGCCGCCGAGAAGACGCCGAGCTCGCGGCGCAGCTCGCTCGATCGCTCCACGGCGCGCGCGCTCAGACGACGAGCAGGTCGCGCTGGTACTCGCGCGGGGTGATGAGCACCTCCCCCGCGCCGACGTACGCATTCACCTCGCTGCTCATCCCGATCTCCCCGCCGATGTAGACTCCGGGCTCGATCGAGAACGCCACGCCGGGGATGAGCGAGCGCTCCTCGCGCGTCTCGAAGTTGTCTATGTGCGGGCCGGAGCCGTGGAGCTGGCGCGAGTCGATCGAGTGCCCCGTGCGGTGCGTGAACCACTCGCCGAAGCCGCGCTTCGTGATCACCGCGCGCGCCGCATCGTCCACCTCGCCGCCGCGGATCGGACGGCCGTGGGACACGGCGTCGCGCACGGCGGCGATGGCGGCATCGCGTGCATCGCGCACCGCTTGCCACACCTCGATCGCTCGCGCGGAGGGAGCGCCGAGCGATCCCATCCACGTCTGGTCGGCGTAGACGCCGGTGGGGTCCTTGGCCCAGAGGTCGATGAGCAGCACGTCACCCATGCGGATCTCGCGCGGGCGGCTGGCGGAGGGAGCGTAGTGCGGGTCGGCGGCGTTCGCCCCCGCGGCGACGATGGGCGGGTGGTCGAACTCGAGCCCCGCGGCGCCGAAGCGCTCGGCGATCCACTGCTGGAGCTCGTGCTCGGCGATGGGAGTGTCCGAGCGAGCGCGCTCGCCGGCGAGCGTCATCGCCTCGCGCGCGACGCGCGCCACGATCTCCGCCGCGCGCACGTGCGACTCCAGGTGCGGGGGCGTCCACACCGCGTAGAAGCGGGTGACCAGGTCGGCGGAGGAGACCACCTGCGCCCCCGCGTTGCGCACCAGCTCCAGCACCCCGGCGGGGACGCGATCGAGGTAGGGGACGGCATCGCCGGGGGAGTACTCCATCGCCACGCGCTTCCCGCGCACCAGGCGGGCGACCGTCTCCTCCAGCGCCTTCCAGGTGCTGTAGCGCTCGCGCCCCCACTCCGCCGGCCAGTCGCGCCACGGCCCCTGCTCGATGTTGTGCGTCACCGCCACCGGCACCCCCTGGCGCGGGATCAGCGCGAAGATCCGCCGCGTGACCATCCCCCGCAGCCCGAGCACCCCGCCGGCGATGGGATTGGTCCCCTGGAAGTCGTAGAGGAGCCAGCCATCGAGCTGGGACTCGGCGAGGGCGGATTGGAGATGGGGGAGCGTCGCGGGGTCGAGCATGTCAGTAGGGGAACGGGGCGCGAGGTGGTGGTCGGAGCTTAAGGTAGGGGTCGGGGCGGGAGGGGTCTAGGACCTGGTCGCTAGACCACCGAAGGACGCGTGTCGCGTGTGGGGACCTGACGGGGTGAGGAGGTAGCTACGGCGCGT
>DASTSH010000033.1:0-2368 GCA_035760785.1 Gemmatimonadaceae bacterium
CTTCGCCCTCGGGGCGCCGGCGAGCGCACCCGCCAGCAGCTCGGAGATGTAGGCGAAGATCGCGCCGGCCACGAGCGCGATGATCGTCTTCGTGTACGTTCCCTGCGCGGCGACCACCACGCTCACCGTCGTCGCCGCACCGAGGAAGGCGCCGGGGATGAAGGAGAGCTGCGGGATCTTCGCCTGCACGCACATCATGAAGGCGACCACGCCCACCATCACCGCGATCACCGGGACGCCGCCCCCCAACTTGCCGGCCACGAACAGCGCCACGAACGCCCAGAACACGCCGGAGAGGTTCGACGCGAGCGTCTTGAGGAGGCCGTCGGTCTTGCCGCCGGCGGCGAAGAAGGTGCCCCAGGCGACGATCCCCGCCCACACCGGGAGTGCCCCGGGCCCGAGCGCGATGTAGGTCCAGATGGCGATGAGGACACCGATGCTCAGCCCGAGCGCGATCAGCATGTCCATACGGCCCCCTTGGGGTTGGTGATGAATGCAACAACGCCCCTGGCGCGAGCCTGAAGGCCCGCGCTAGAGGCGCGCTCGACGAAACCCATCACCCTGTACTTCGATGTCACGCGGCACCTGTCCGCTCCCGTGTACGAGAGGCTCCGGCGACCGGCGTGGAACGCTCTACCCTAGGGCCATCCGCCAGGCGCGTCAAGCGCGGCATGCCGACGTCTCCATGCTGGATTCCCCGACGCGCGCCGGCGGCGGGCGCCCGCTCCACCATGCCCGCGGCACGCCGCGTGCTCGCAAGACAGGCGCTCCCGGCCGGCGCACCGGCGCCGCGCCAGCACGCCGGCTCACCCTCACGGGGAACGATCCCGCCGCGCATGCGCACCAACGTTCCGTGGCTCCGCCTCGCCGCTCCGCTCGCGCTGGGCGCGCTCCTCTCGGCGTGCGCCTCCTCCGCCGGACGCGGCACGCCGTCGCAGGCACCCTCCGCTCCCGCCACGCCCGCACCCGCCGCCGCTCCCGCGGCGAGTCCTCCCGAGTCCACGCTCCTCCGCGGATTCGGGACGATGTGGACGTTCGACAATCCGCCCACCGCGTACTGGAAGCAGCGCTACGGCTTCGCCCCCGACCGCGCCTGGCTCGATCACGTGCGCCTCGCCGCCGTGCGCCTCCCCCAGTGCTCCGCATCGCTCGTCTCCGCGCGCGGGCTGGTGATGACCAACCACCACTGCGGCCGCGATTGCAGCGCCGCCGTCTCTCCGCGCGACTCGAACTACGTGGAGACGGGCTTCGTCGCCGCATCGCTCGCCGATGAGAAGCGCTGCCCCGGCTTCCACGTGGACCAGCTCGAATCCATCCAGGACGTGACCGCGCGCGTGCAGGGCGCGATGACCGGCCGCACGCTCCTGGACCAGGCGCGCCAGCGCGACGAGCAGATCCACGCCATCGAGTCGGAGTGCGAGCAGCGGACGAAGCTCCTCTGCCAGGTGGTCACGCTCTACGAGGGCGGGCGCTACTCGCTGTACCGCTATCGCCGCTACGACGACATCCGGCTGGTGATGGCTCCCGAGAAGAACATCGCCTACTTCGGCGGCGATCCCGACAACTTCACCTACCCGCGCTACGATCTGGATCTCACCCTGCTCCGCGTCTACGACCACGACGCGCCGCTCTCCACCACGGACTACCTGCACTGGAGCAGCGCCGGCGCGCGGCCGGGAGAGCTGGTGTTCGTGATCGGCAACCCCGGCTCCACCAACCGCCTGCTCACCGTGGCGCAGCTCGAGTACCTGCGCGACGTGCAGTACCCCGCGCAACTCTCCGCCGTCGACCGCATCCTCCGCGCGCTGCGCGCGGACTCGGCGCGCAGCCCGGAGCGGGCGCGCGCGCTCCAGAACGAGATCTTCGAGTACGCCAACGCGCAGAAGGCGTGGACGGGGGAGTACGCCGGGCTGCGCGACACCGCCCTCATGGACCGCAAGCGCGCGCTCGAGCGCGCCTTCCGCGGGCACGTGGAGGCGAGTGCCGCGCTGCGCCAGCGCTACGGCTCCGCGTGGGACCAGATCGCGTCCGCCATGCACGAGATGTCGAGCCAATCCAGCCGCCTCAAGTGGTCCGGGCTCGGCGGCTACGGCGCCACGCTGGGAGAGCTCGCGAAGGCCATCGTGCGCGTGGCGGAGGTGCAGTCGCTCCCCGACTCCGCGCGCCCCGAGGAGCTGCGCGGCGCGGCGCTCGACTCCGTGCGCCAGTTGATCGAGGGCGACGTTCCCATCGACACCGCCACCGAGCGGGCGCTGCTCGTGGAGCGGCTGCGCGCCATGGAGCGCGAGCTCGCTCCTGGCGATCCCATCCGCCGCGCCTGGCTCGACGACCAGACGCCCGAGCAGGCCGCGCAGCGGCTGGTGGGCGG
>DASTSH010000034.1:0-19099 GCA_035760785.1 Gemmatimonadaceae bacterium
GTCAGGGGTAAGGGGTCAGGGGGATTCAGGGGACGGCGGGGAGAGGGGTCGGAAAAGGCCGCAACGGAGAACGGCGGGACAGGTCGGGGCGGGTGCGGTCCCGTCGCTCCCCGCCCTCGCCGTCCTCCCCCGGCCCCTAGCCTCGGGCCCCGAGCACGGTCACCGCGGTGTCACCATAACGACGGACATCACCACCGCCGGGGAGCACCTCCCGGGCGGCGTGCTCGATCGTCAGCACTCGCGCGAACGGCGTGCGCAGCCACGCCTCCGCGACGCGCTCGGCGAGCCCGAGGCGGTACGGCGGATCCGCGAACGCAATATCGTACGCATCCGCGGGCAGCCTTTCAATGAAGCGGAGCGCATCGCCGCGGTGGACGGTGCACTCGTGCTCGGCCCCGAGGGCGCGGATGTTCTGGCGCAGGGCGTCGAGACTGCGCGCGCCGAGCTCCACGAAGTCGGCGTGCGCCGCGCCGCGCGAGAGTGCCTCGAGCCCGAGCGCTCCGGAGCCGGCGAACAGGTCCAGCACGCGCGCCCCTGGGATCTCCATCTGGAGGATGCTCATCCACGCCTCGCGCACGCGATCGGCGGTGGGACGCACGCGCCCGTCCGCGGGCGCCTTGATGATGCGGCCCCGCCACCGCCCGCTCACGATGCGCACGGCGGGCTATCGCCGGACCGCGGCCAGTCTGGCCTGCAGGCGCGACTCGCCGTTCCACTCGTCGCGCTCCAGGCGGTACGCGACATCGAATGGAGTGACGAGGTCGAGCTCGGGGGCGAGGGCGCCCATCCCCCAGCCGATGGCGTCGAGGCGGGAGCCATCGCTGGCGGCGAGCGTCAGGCGCAGGTGCCCTTGCCCCACCACGCGGGGAGGTGCAGCGAGATGCACGCCGCGCGACACGAGCACCGGCGTGGCGTTCCCCGCGCCGAAGGGCTCGAAGTGCCGGAGCAGCATCTCCAGATCCGACGTCGCCTCCGCGAGCGCGATCTCGAGATCCACGCGCACTTCGGGCACCAGATCGTCCGGCGCGAGACGCGAGCGCGCCACGTCGTTGAATCGCGCGGCGAACGCGTCCATCCGCGCCGTCTCCACGGTGACGCCGGCGGCCGCGCGGTGCCCGCCGAAGCGGAGGAGGAGATCGCTGCATGCCGCGAGTCCGGCGTGCAGGTCGAACGAGGTGATCGAGCGCCCCGAGCCCTTCCCCTGCTCTCCGTCGAGCGCCACGAGCACCACCGGCCGGCACACCTCCTCGAGCAGTCGCGACGCGACGATCCCCACCACCCCCGGGTGCCACCCCTGCTCGCCGATGACGATGCCGTAGGTGGCATCCAGGTCGAGCGCGTCCACGCGGCGCGATGCGGCGCGGAGCGTCGCGCGGTCGATCTCCTGGCGCTGCCGGTTCATCTCCTCGAGCTCGCGCGCGATCGCGTTCGCGGTGTGCTCGCTCTCGGCGGTCAGCAGCTCCACGCCGCGCAGGGCGTGCCCGAGCCGCCCCACGGCGTTCAGTCGGGGCGCGAGGATGTACCCGACGCGGCCAGCGGTGAGCGGCTTCCCCTCGAGCCCCGCGGCGCGGATGAGCGCGCGGAGCCCGACGTTGCCGGTCTCGTTCAGCACCTTGAGTCCGTAGCGCGCGAGCACGCGATTCTCGCCGCGCAGCGGCGCGATGTCGGCGATCGTGGCGAGCGCCACGAGGTCGAGCATCCGATACACGAAGTCGTCGCGCGCGCCCAGGGCGCGGGCGAGGGCGAGCGCGATCTTGAACGCGACGCCCACGGCGGCGAGGTCCTTGTCGGGATAGGAGCAGCCGTCCCGCTTCGGGTTGAGCACCGCCAGGCACTCGGGGAGCGGACCGCTCGGCAGGTGGTGGTCCGAGATGATGACGTCGATCCCCGCCGCGCGCGCCGCGGCCACCGGCGCGATGGCGTTCGTGCCGCAATCGCAGGTGATGAGCACCGCGGCACGCGCGGCGATGGCCGCCTCGACGCCCGCCATCGTGAGGTCGTAGCCATCCTCGAGGCGGCGCGGGATGAAGGGGATGGCGCGGCCGCCGAGGGTGCGGACGGCGCGGAGGAGGAGCGTGGTGGAGCAGATGCCATCCACGTCGTAGTCGCCGTGCACGAGGATCGTCTCGCCGGCGCGCACGGCGCGCGCGAGGCGGTCCGCCGCGACGTCGAGGTCGAGCAGCCCCGCGGGATCGTGCAGCTGATCGAGGCGCGGCCGGAGGTAGCGCTTGGCCGGCTCCACGGCGTCGTAGCCGCGCTGACACAGCAAGCGGCAGAGCGGCTCGGGGAGGCGAAGCTCCGCGGCGAGGGCGCTCACCGCCGCCCGCTCCGGAGGCTCCGGCAGCACCCAGCGGGCGTGAGGACGGGCTCGTGCGGTGGGTGCGGTCACGAGCGAAAGTTACCCGTCCCTCTGGGGGGAGACAAGCATCGAAGGCGCGCGCGCGGGCGCGCGGTCGTGCGCTACGCCGATGCGTAGAGCAGCACGCCGCACCCCTCGCACACCTCGATGGACCGCCCGGCGGCCATGACGTTGCGCCGCTGGAGTGGGATGGCGGTGTTGCACCGTCCGCAGGCCGTGCCGCGCAGCGGATAGAGCGCGTTCGCGCGCTCGCGTCCCCGGATGCGCTCGTACTTCGTGAGCACGGCGCGCGAGACCTTCGCGGCCGCCGAATCGCGCTTGCCGCGCGCCACCGCCAGCTCGCGCTCCAGCTCCGCGCGGGCGGCGGCCAGCTCCGCGCGCTGCGCCTCCTGCCGTCGCTCCACCTCGACCAGCTCCATCTCCTGCAGCTCCGCCGCCTGGCGCAGATCGTTGATGCGCCCCGAGAGTGCCTGCAGGTCGCTCTCCTCCTGCGCCAGCACGCGTCGCGTGAGATCGATCTGCGCCATGGCGGCCGTCGCCTCACGCGCCTTCCGCACGGCATCGAGCGCCGCGAGGTTGCGATCCTGCAGCGACCGGTGCTCCTGTACCTTCCCCGCCAGCTCGCGCCGCTTGCGCTCCTCCACGTCCGCCGCGGCCTTCGCCTTCTCGATCGCCTCCCCGATCGCGTTCCGCTCGCGGTCGAGCGTCTTCTCCCGCGCGTCCAGCTCGCGCAGCCGCCCCTCGATCGCCGCAATCGCCGTGTCGTCGTCCTGCAGGGCCAACAGAGCCACTAGATCTGGATGCACGCGCCCTCCTCCGCTGTGGTCAATGTCCGCTGTCGAAGCTCTTGAACCTGCCCGCGCCGAGCGCGGTGAGATCGCGCTGTAGCCGCTCCTTCTCGCGCGTCAGCGCGTCCTTCTGTTCGTCCGGCGCGATGTCCAGCAGCCCATCGATCTCGCGCAGCCGCCGGCGCAGCGGCGCGCCGCGCAGCCTGGAGATGCAGCCGGCCACCGTCCGCGCCACATCGTACTCCTCCGGCACCGGCTTCTCCTGGAGCGCCTGGTACAACGGGCGCGTCTCCTCGGGAAGCCTCGCCGCCACCGCCTCCGCGTCATCCTCGCCGGCGCCCAGGAGCGCGGCATAGACCGCCCGCAGCGCGGCGTCGTGCAGATCCTCGGGCCCCACCTGCTCCGCCACCTCTTCCAGCATCGCCGGACGGTGCACGAGAATCCAGACGAGCTCTCGCTCCACTGGCGGCGTCCGCCGCGGCGGCGTCTCCCTGCGGTCGTCCTCCGCCCGCGCCATCGGGCGCGATGACGGCCGCGCCGCGCCTTGCATCGGCGCGCCCGACTGGCGCCGCCCGGGCTCCCCCGCCTCCTCCGCGCCGCGACCCGCGCCCAGCTCCCGCAGCAACACCTCGCGGGAGACACCCGCCGCCTCGCTCGCGCGCGAGAGATAGATGTCGCGCATGATCGGATCGGTCGTCGCCCGCACCGTCGGCAGCAGGCGGTCCAACGCGCGCCGCTTCCCTCGCAGATCCGCGAACCACCCCGCGCGCTCCAGCAACTGCACCTTCCGCTCGAACACGTCGATCGCCTGCCCGAGCTGCGCCTGCAGCTTCTCGCCGCCGAACTTGTCCACGAAGCTGTCCGGATCCTCGCCGTCGGGGAGCGTCACCACCTGCACCGCCATCCCGTGGCGCAGCAGCTCGTCTCCCGAGCGAAAGGTCGCCTTGAGCCCCGCCTTGTCGCTGTCGTACAGCAGGAAGGCGTTCGTGGTGTAGCGCCGCAGCAGCGCGGCCTGTCCCTCGGTGAGTGCCGTGCCGAGCGGTGCCACCACCCAGTCGAAGCCCGCGGAGACCAGGCGCACCACGTCGAAGTAGCCCTCCACGATCATCACGCGATCGTCGCGCCGGATCACGTGCTTCGCCATGTGCAGCCCGTACAGCAGCTTGGCCTTCGAGAACACGGGCGACTCGGCGGAGTTCAGATACTTCGGCTCGCCGGGGCCGAGCAGGCGTCCGCCAAAGCCGACGTGATTCCCCGCTACGTCAAGAATGGGGAAGATGAGCCGGTTGCGGAAGCGGGCCCGCAGCTCGCCATCCTCCTCCCGCCGCACGAGCACGCCGGCTTCCACCATGCGCTCGTCCTCGATCCCGAACGCGTTGAAGTGGGCGCGCAGCGCATCCGGATCGCGGGGCGCGAACCCGAGCCCGAAGCGGTCCGCCACCTCGCGCGACACGCGACGCAGCGCCAGATAGTCCCGCGCCTGGCGCCCCTCCTCCTCGTCCCACAGGAGCGTGCGGAACCAGTCCGCTACCGCCGCGTTCACGTCCCACAGCGGCTGTCGCGGATCGGGACCCTCGCGCCGGCGCTGCACCTCCTCCACGGGGATCCCCACCTTCTCCGCCACGTAGCGCACCGCGCCCGGCCAATCCATGCCGAGTCGCTTCTGCAGGAAGGTGAAGACGTCGCCTCCCTCGTGGCACACGAAGCAGTAGTAGATCCCCTTCTTCGGGGAGACGGAGAAGTTGCGGTGCGTCCCCTGGTGAAAGGGGCACGGCCCGCGGAAGTCGGCGCCGGTGCGCTTGAGGCTCACGTGCTCGCCGATGATCTGCACGATGTCCGCGGCCTCGCGCACGCGCTCCACGGTCTCGTCCGTGATCATCGTCAGCGGAGCTCGGCGATCGTGACGCCGGCTCCCCCCTCGTTCCACGCACCCATGCGGTGCTCGCGCACGCGCGGATCGCCGCGCAGCAGCTCCGCCACGCGCTCGCGCAGCGCGCCGGTGCCCTTCCCGTGAATGATGCGCAGCATGCGAAGGTCGGCGCGCACCGCCGAGTCCAGCGCGTGCATGAGCGTGCGCTCCATCTCGTCCACGCGCATGCCGCGCAGGTCGACCTCGCTCGGGGCGTGCTCCTCCGGCAGGTCGCCGCGCAGCGGCACCGCCTCCACCGCCACCGCCGCGCGTCCGGTCCGCGAGAGCGAGCGCACCGGGACGGTGAGCTTGATCGCGCCCACCGCCACCACGGCCTCGTCGCCGCGCAGCTCGAGCACCTGGCCGGCGCGTCCACCGAGCGTGCCCACCTCCACCACGTCGCCGGGCGCGATCGCCTCCGGCTCCGCCGCGGCGCGGCCGGCGGCGCGCGCCGCCGGCCGCGCCTCCCGGCGCTCGATGCGCTCGATCGCCTCGGCCTGGCGCGAGGCCAGCTCCTCCACCCGCCGCCGCGATTCGCGCGCGGCCTCCTCCGCCGCCGCGCTGTCGCGGATCTCGCGGATGGCACGCTCCACCTCGTTGCGCGCATCGAGCAGGAACTGACGCGCCTGCTGGCGCGCGCGGCGCTCGAGCGTGCGCTCCTGCTCGCGCAGCCGTTGCTCGCGCGCGTCCGCGCGCTTCTGCCCCTCCGTCGCGCGCGCCAGCGCCTCCGCGGCGCGCGCCTCGCGCTCGCCGAGCTCCACCTCGCGCCGCTCCAGGTCGGCGAGCAGCGCGGCGACGTCGCGCTCCCCGTGCGAGAGCCGGTCCTCCGCGCGCGCGAGCACCTCCGATGGAAGCCGCAGCCGCCGCGCGATCCCGATGCCGTACGACCGCCCGGGGATCCCCTTGATCAGCCGGTACGTGGGCTCGAGCGCCACCTCGTCGAACTGGAGCGACGCGTTCACCACGCCGGGCACCTCGGTGGCCAGCAGCTTGAGCTGCCCGAGGTGCGTGGTGGCGACCGTCAGCGTGCCGCGCCGCGTGAGCTCCTCCAGGATCGCATCGCCGAGCGCCGCGCCCTCCGCGGGGTCGGTGCCCGATCCCAGCTCGTCGATCAGCACCAGCGATGCCGCGCTCGCGCGCGCGAGGATCTCGCCGAGGTTGCGCAGGTGCGCGCTGAACGTGGAGAGACTCGCCTCGATGGACTGCTCGTCGCCGATGTCGGCGAAGCAGTCGTCGTACACGGCCACGCGGCTCTCGGGGCCGACGGGCGCGGGGATCCCCGACTGCACCATCGCCGAGATGAGCCCCACCGCCTTGAGGAGCACCGTCTTCCCGCCCGTGTTCGGGCCGGAGAGGAGCAGCGTGCGCTCGGCCGCCGCCATCGCCAGGTCGAAGGGCACCACCGCGCCGCCGCGCGCGAGCAGGAGCGGGTGCCGTCCGGAGCGGATCACGAACCCCTCCCCCGCCGCCGCGAGCTCGGCCGGCGCGCACTCGAACTCGTCGGCGTAGCGCGCGCGCGCGTACAGCGCATCGAGCGTGATCAGCACGTCGAGCGATGTCATCATCGGCTCGCGCAGCGGGCGGAGCGTGTCGGTGAGCTCGAGGAGGATGCGCTCCACCTCGCGCCGCTCCTCCGCTTCCAGCTCGCGGATGCGATTGCCGAACTCGATGGCCGCCGGGGGCTCCACGAAGAGCGTGCCGCGCGTGGCCGATTCGTCGTGGACGATCCCGCCCACCGCGCCGCGCGCCTCGCGCCGCACGGGGATCACGTAGCGACCGTTGCGCACGGTCACCGACATGTCGGCCACTCGCTGGTGCGGCTCCAGCCGCGCCATCACGCGCTCGAGCAGTTGCACGAGCTCTCCCTGGGCGCCGCGCAACTCGCGACGCACGCGGCGCAGCGCGGGCGACGCATCGTCGCGCACGGTGCCGTCCGGGTCGATGGCGCGCTCGATCGCCGCTTCCGCATCGCGCGCGCTGGCCAGACGGTTGCCGAAGGGCGCGAGGACCGCCGTGGCCACGCTCCGGCGCCGCTCGTCGGCGAGCGCCTCTCGCGTGAGCCGCGCCGAACGGAGCAGGCGCGCGCCGCCCAGCAGCTCCTCGCCGCTCCACACGCTCCCGAGCGCCCGGAGGCGGGCGAGTGGCGCGGTCAGCTCGGGAATCGGCTCGGGGTGCCACCCGCCCTCGCCGTTCACGAGGGCACGCATGGCCGCCACGCGCGCGTGCTCCCCCTCGATCCAGCTACGCTCGGTGACGGGGGCGAGCTCGCGCACGCGCGCCGCGCCGAGCGGCGACGAGGCCCGCTGCGCGACGAGCGCCAGCACGGCCGGGAACTCGAGAACGGAGAGCGCGTGAGTATTCACGAGAACGAACGAACCCGGGCCTGGCGCGCACGCGCCGGACCCGGGCTCCACTCCGACGACCGCGGCTCACGCACCCTGCCGATCCAGCTCCTCGCGGGCGATCCGGTTGATCGTGCCGCCTTCGGCGCGCCCCTTGAACTGGGGCATCAGCTTTCCCATCACCGCGCCGATGTTCGCGGCGCCCGCCGCGATGGCCGCGCGCGCCGCCGCGCGCACCTCGTCATCGCTCACCTGCGCCGGCAGGTACGTCTCCAACCGCGCTACCTCGTCGCGCTCTCGCGACGCGAGGTCCTCGCGCCCCCCCTTCTCGTACATCTCCACCGACTCGCGCCGACGCTTGATCCCCTTGCGCAGCACCTCGCGCGCATCGTCATCCGTGAGCTCGCGCCGCAGCTCGATCCGCCGATTCTTCAGGTCAGCGAGCACCGTGCCGAGCAGGAGCGTCCCCGCCTTGTCCTGCGCCTTCCGCGCGGCGTTCAGGTCGCTCTGAAGGCGATCCACGAGCTCGGACACGGTCAGACCGGCCGGGGACGACGGTTCTTGCGACGCGCGGCGTTCTCCTTCCGCTTCCGTCGCTCGCTCGGCTTCTCGTAATGCCGATGCTTGCGCAGATCGGAAAGGATCCCCGCCTTCTCGCACTTCTTTTTGAAGCGCTTCAGCGCGCGTTCGAAGTTTTCGTCGTCGTGGATGATGACTTCCGACAAGAGCTGTGCTCCCCCCTTCGTGGCGCGTGCACGCCTGTTAAGTGTTTAGCGGGTGGAAACTTAGTGTCGCCCTTCCAAAGGTGTCAAGAAGTCCGCGCGCCGCCGCCATCACCCTGGCGGCCACCCCATCGCGCGCCCGCCGAGGACGTGCAGGTGCACGTGCGGGACGGTCTGTCCGGCGTCCGCGTTCGTGTTGATCACCGTCCGATATCCGGACGCCGCGACCCCCTCGCGCTCCGCGATCTCCGCCGCCAGGAGCGCCAGCCGTCCCACCAGCGCCGGGTCGGTGGTCTCGTTCAACGACGTCACGTGCTCCCGCGGGATCACGAGCACGTGCAGCGGGGCCTGCGGGTTGATGTCGCGGAATGCGACACAGTGCTCCGTCTCGGCCACGATCTTCGCCGGGATCTCGCCGCGGACGATGCCGCAGAACAGGCAGCTCTCAGACACGGGCTCTCTCCACCGTTGCGGTGAGCAGCGCCGAGCGCGCCACCGCGAGCGCGGCCATCGCCGCGGTCTCGAAGCGCAGCACGAGCGGCGCGAGCTTGACCGGCACGAAGCCGGCGGCGATGAACTGCGAGCGCTCCTCCGCCTCCAGCCCTCCCTCCGGGCCGACGGCGACCGTGAGCGGCGCCGAGAGGTGCGGCGCCGCCACCGGCTCCCCGTCGGGGTCCAGCAACCATCGGGCCCCCGCCGCGCACGCCGCGACCGCGCGGTCCGGCGTCGCGTCAGGATAGAGCACGGGGAGCCACGCGCCACCGGACTGCGTGAGCGCGGCGGTCATGCGCGCACGCACCTTGGCCTGGAAGGACACCCCCTCGCCGCGCGGAGTCACGCTGCGCGAGCGGCGCCACATCACGGGGCGCCAGGAGAAGACGCCGAGCTCCGTCGCCTTCTCGGCGAGCAGGAGCATCCGGTCGCGATCGGCGATCGGGACCATCAGGTGGATCACGGGGAGGGGGGCCACGCGATCCACCACGTCCACATCGATCATCGCCTGCGCCTTGCCGAGCTTCACGACCTGCCCCCACCCCACCGCGCCGGCGCCATCCACCAGTCGCACGCGGTCGCCGACCCCGACGCGCCGCACCCGCGCGTGCTGCACCTCGCCGTCGCCCAGCATGGTCGGGCGCCCGGCCGCCATCGGCTCCGGCGTGAAGAACGTCGCTACCGCCGTGCGATCACGCTGCTCCACCAGTCTCCCTCGCGCTGTTCGGATTCCACCATCCAGCCGTCTCGCGACAGCCAGTCGAGCACGTCGTCGCGCTCCGCCACCAGGATGCCGCTGAGAATCGCCCGTCCGCCAGGGGCCAGCGCCTCGCGCATGACGAGCGAGAGCGAACGCAGCACGGACGAGATGATGTTCGCGAGGATCACGTTCACGGGAGCCACGAGGGGGAGCAGCAGCGCCGCGTCGCCCTCCACCACGGTGACGCGGCTCGCGACGCCGTTGCGGATGACGTTCTCCTCGGCGTTCCCGATCGCGTCGGGATCGATCTCGATCGCCGCCACGCGCGAGGCGCCGAGGCGTGCGGCAGCGATGGACAGCACCGCGCTCCCCGCGCCCAGATCGGCCACGAGATCGCCGGGCTGCACCACGCGCTGCATGAGCGCGAGGACGCCGCGCGTGGTCTCGTGCTCGCCGGTGCCGAACGCCATCGCCGGCTCGATGACCACCGGAAGCTCCGCGCCCGCGATCTCGGCGCCGAGCCACGGCGGGGCGACGGCGATCCGGCCGACGCGCTGCACACCGACGGTCGCGCGCGCCGGGACGTGCCACTCGCCGTCCAGGCGCGCGCACACGATGGTGAGCTCGGGGCTCACCTCGCGCACCGCGCGCTCGAGCGCGGCGAGATCGGTATCGTCGGGAACGTGCGTGAGGAGCTCCTGCGCGAGCTCCTGGACACCGGGCGCGCCGCGCGCGATGAGCGCAGCCACCACGGCATCGCGGCGCTCCTCGGGGGCGCGGACCCGGACCTCGATCCAGCTCACAGGCCGGCCGCCGGAGTGCCGACGGCGCGCTCAGGCACCGAGCGCTTCCTTCATGCGCGACCAGAAGCCCTTCGCGCGCGCGGAGGTCGGTGGCGACCCCTCGAGCTTCTGCAGCGCGGTGATCAGCTCCTCCTGCTCCGTCGTGAGCGACTGCGGCGTCCAGAGCTGCACGCGCACGTGCAGGTCGCCCGAGCCGCTCGCGTTCACGTGCGGGAGCCCGCGCCCCTTGAGGTGGAACACCTGCCCGCTCTGCGTACCGGCCGGCACGCGCAGCGAGATGCTCCCGGTCACGTTCGGCGCCTCGATGTCGGCGCCCAGCACGAGCTGCGGATAGGTGACGAGCACCTCGGTGTAGAGATCGGCGCCGTCGCGCTCGAAGCGCGGGTCCTCCTCCACATCGAAGATGAGCAGCACGTCGCCACGCGGTCCGCCCTGCGGCCCCACGCTGCCCACGCCGCGCAGCGTCATGTACTGCCCGGTGGCCACGCCCGCGGGGATCGCGACGGTCATCGATTTCTCCGCGCGCACGCGCCCCTCGCCGCGGCAGCGGCGGCACGGGGTGTCCACGGTCTTCCCCTGGCCGGAGCACGTGGGACAGGGCGCCACGCTCACGAACTGCCCGAAGAACGATCGCTGCGCCCGGCGCACCTCCCCCGTTCCCCCGCACGTGGGGCACCGCTTCGGGTTCGTTCCAGGCTCGGCCCCCGTTCCCTCGCACTTGTCGCAGGGATCGAGCAGCTTGAGCACGATCTCCTTCTCCACCCCAGTGGCCACCTCGGCAAGCGTGAGCGGCACGGTGAGCTTGATGTCCGCGCCCGAGCGCGGGCCGCCGCGCGCCCGCCCTCCGCCGAACATCTCCTCGAAGCCGGCGAACCCGCCGAAGTCGCGCATGAAGATGCCGAGCGCCTCGGACAGATCCACGTGATGGAAGCCCGCGCTGCCGCCGCCGCGCAACCCGGCCTCGCCGTAGCGATCGTACATCGTGCGCTTGTTCGGATCGCGCAGTACGTCGTACGCCTCCGTGATCTCCTTGAACTTCTCCTCCGCCTCCTTCGCCCCGCCGTTGCGGTCGGGGTGGAACTGCATGGCGAGCTTGCGGTACGCTCGCTTGATGTCGTCGTCGGAGGCGTCGCGGGGGACGCCGAGCACTGCGTAGAAGTCTGACATGCGTGGCTGTGTGACTATGAGTCGATGTGACGGGGGCGGCGGCGGACCAGGAAATCGGGATTCGGGAATGGCCGTGGCGAGTCCCGATTCCCGAGTCCCGATTCCCGAGCCCCGCGCCGTCAGTCGAGCAGGTCGCTGATCAGCCGCGACGTGTGCGTCACGAGCGTGATGACCTTGTCGTACGGCATCCGCGTGGGCCCGATCACGCCGATGACGCCGGCGAGCGCGCCGGCGCGGTACTCGGCGGTCACGACGGTGAAGTCCGAGAGCGCCGGATCCGTGTGCTCCGTGCCGATGGTGATCGAGATCCCGGACACGGAGCGGTGCCGGCGAAGCATCTCCCCCAGCTCTTCCGGGCGATCGGTGAGCGCCAGCAGCTTGCGGAGCGCCTCCCCCCGAGCGAACTCGGGCTGCTCCGCGACCAGCGACGTCTGCCCCAGCATCACGGCGGATTCTCCGATCCGCTGCGACACGTCGAACAACTGGTCGGCCTCCTGCACGAAGATGTTCAGCAGCTCGCTCGTCTCGCCATGCGCGGTGGAATCGCGCAGTCGCTGGCCGAGCGTCGCGCGGATCTCGCGCAGCGTCAGCCCGGCCAGCCGCTCGTTCAGCACCAGCGAAACCTCGGCCAGCACCTTCTCCGCGATCTCTCCCGGCACCTCGACGAAGATGCTGCGCGCCGCGCCGCCATCGAGGCGCAGCACCAGCAGCAGTCGCTCCGACGAGACGCGAATCAGCTCCAGCCGCTCCAGCCGCGCTTCGTCCAGCCGCGGACCGAGCGCGACGCCGAGCTCCTGGGTGAGCACGCCGAGCACCTGCGCGGCGCGCCGGAGGATGGCCTCGATCGCCGTGCCTCCGCCGGAGAGCTGCTCGAGCAGCGCATCGCGCGCCTGCGCGTCGAGGGGAGAGAAGCGGATGAGGCTGTCCACGTACACGCGGTACGCCATGTCGGTGGGCACGCGACCGGCGGAGGTGTGGGGGTGAAAGAGGAACCCCTTGTCCTCCAGGTCGCTCATGGTGTTCCGGATCGTCGCCGGAGACACGCCGAGCCCGAATCGCCGCGAGATCATCCGCGAGCCTGCGGGCTCAGCAGTCTCCACGTACGATTGGATGACCGCCTCGAGGACGCGCCGCTCGCGATCGTTGAGCTGTTGGTGCCCCATAAGTTCAAATCTACTAACGACTTCCGACAAGCGTCAAGTCCGCGGCCAGGGCGTCGAGCCGTAGCCACCCCGTGGCGGTGAGCCGGAGACGCGTGCCGGAGAGGGTCGCCCATCCGGTGTCGAGCCAGGGAAGCACGCGCCGGGCCATCGCGTCGTCCAGGTCGAGGCCGTCGATCGTCCGCAGTCCCAGATAGACTCGTTCGGCCGCTCGCTCCTCCCCGGTGAGCACCTCCGCTCCGGCCGACGGATCGCGACCGGCAGCGACGGCGCGGGCCCACTCCGCGTAGGCGGCGATGTTCCAGCGCCGGCTGGCCCCGTCGAAGGAGTGCGCCGCCGGTCCCACCCCCATGTACGGGACGTGGCGCCAGTACGAGGAGTTGTGGCGGGCGCGGTGCCCCGCCCGCCCGTAGTTCGACACCTCGTAGTGGTCGTACCCCGCCGCGCCCAGAAGGTCGTGCGCGAGCAGGAAGTCGCGCTCGTAGCGCTCCTCCGGCGCCTCGGTCACCGCGCCCCGGTCGCGCCAGCGACCGAGCGGCGTGTCCGGCTCGATGGTCAGCCCGTAGAGACTGATGTGCGTGGGCTCGAGCGAGAGCGCGGTTCGCACGTCGCGCTCCCAATCGCGCTCCAGCGACTCGGGGAGGGCGAAGATGAGATCGAGGGAGAGATCCTCGATCCCCTCCCCGCGCGCGTGCTCGACGGCGCGCACGATGCGCTCGGCATCGTGGGTGCGGTGCATCCACGCCAGCACGCGGTCATCGAACGACTGCGCACCGATGGAGAGCCGCCCCACCCCCGCGGCGCGCCACGCGCGCACGGATTCCGGCGTGATGTTCTCCGGATTCGCCTCCAGCGTCACCTCGGCGCCGGGCGAGATGCGGACACGCTCGCGCACGCGGTCGAGGAGGCGCGCGACGCCATCCGCGCCGAGCATCGACGGGGTGCCACCCCCCAGGTAGAGGGTGTCCACCTCCCATGGCGCGTCGTCCGGAGCACGCATTGCCAGCTCCCGCGCCACCGCGTCCACGTACTCCGCCACCGGCACCACGCGACGCACCGCGATGGCGAAGTCACAGTACGCGCAGCGGCGGGCGCAGAAGGGGACGTGGATGTAGAGGTGACGGGGCACACTTGAAATCTATATAGGGGGTGGTGTGTGGGGGGTGGACCACCAGACAACGCGTGTCGCGTGTGGGGAACCGACGAGAAGAGGGGATGGGTAGAGCGCGTGTAGGCTCGGGTGTGGGTGAACTCTCTCTACATCCCGCCCCACACGCGCTCTACCCATCTCCTCTCCCCTACGACCGCCTTCCACACGCTACTCGCGTTTCATGGTGGTCTAGCGACCAGCCCCTATCACCTCCTTCGCACCTGCCCGGTCATCTCGCACTCCACCGCGCCCGCGAGCTCGAGCGCGGTGACGGCGGCGAGGCAGTCGCGCGCGGGGAGGGCGGCGCGCGCGGCGAGGAGGTCGAGATCTGCGGGTCCGGCCGCGAGTGCGGTCCACACCGCGCGCTCCGCGGGGGTGGCGAGCGGCGGCAAGGAGCGGACGGGTGGAACGGCGCCCACGAGCGCGAGGGCGTCGGTCACCGCCGCGATGACGATCGCGCCGTCGCGCAGCAGCTCGTTCGAGCCGACGGAGTGCGGGGCGTCGATCGGCCCCGGCACGGCAGCCACCTGGCGTCCCAGCTCCAGCGCGTGCGCGGCGGTGATGAGCGCGCCGCTCCGCGCCGGCGCCTCCACCACGATCGTCGCCTGCGCGAGCGCGGCGATGATCCTGTTCCGCTTCGGGAACGAGCCGCCGTTCGCGCGCTCACCCGGCAGCTCCTCGGAGAGGAGCAGCCCGCGCCGACCGATCTGGGCGTGCAGCGTGCGGTGCGCGGCGGGATACGCGATGTCCACGCCGGTGCCGAGTACCGCCACGGTCCGGCCACCGCGCTCGAGCGCCGCGCGGTGCGCGCAGCCATCGATGCCCCGCGCCAGACCGCTGATCACGCCCACGCCGGCGCGCGCCAGCGCGCCGGCGATCTCGCGCGCCACCCGCTCGCCGTATGACGTCGCGCCGCGCGTCCCCACGATCGCCACCAGCGGCGCCCGCGCAACCGCGAGATCACCGACGGCGAAGAGCGCGTGGGGTGGATCGGGGAGATCCCGCAGCGCCGCCGGCCAGTCGTCATCCGTTGGCAGCAGGAGCCGCGCGCCGACCCTGCCCGCGCGCGCCATCGCCTCGTCCGCCGAGGTGAGCGCCGCCTGGCGCCCCTTCAACCCGGGAGCCTCATCGAACGCCCGCTCCGCGGAGCCGAACGTCGCAACCAGGTCGCGATACGTGATCGCTCCCACTCCCGGAAGGAGCGCGAGCGCGAGCGCCCGTCGCCGGGCGTCGGCGTCAGGGGAGCGCGGCGTCCTCCGCCCTCACCGTGGCGACGCGGCGCAGCTCGAGGAGCTTGCTCCACAGCGCCGCGAGCAACGGCTCGAGCCCGAGCCGCGCCGCCGCGCTGATCGCGTACACCCCGAACGCATCCGGCGCGTGGATGGGCGGCGGCTCGAGGTCGCCGAGCAGGTCCATCTTCGTGAACACCACGCAGTGCGGCTTCGTCGCGAGCCCCGGCGCGTACTGCTCCAGCTCGTGCCGCAGCGTGTCGTACTCGAGCTGCCAATCCATGGCGTCGATGGGAATGAGGAACGCGAGCACCCGCGTCCGCTCGATGTGGCGCAGGAACTGGAGTCCGAGGCCACGCCCTTCGTGCGCCCCCTCGATGATCCCCGGGATGTCGGCGACCACGAACGTGCGATGATCGCTGAGCTGCACCACGCCCAGGTTCGGCGAGAGCGTGGTGAATGGGTAGTCCGCGATCTTCGGGCGTGCGGCGGAGATCACCGAGAGGAGGGTGGACTTTCCCGCGTTAGGCTGCCCCACGAGCCCCACGTCGGCGATCAGCTTCAGCTCCAGCTCGATCTCGCGCGCCTCCCCCTCCTCCCCCGGCTGCCACTCGCGCGGCGCCTGGTGCGTGGCCGTGGCGAAGTACGCGTTCCCCTTCCCTCCCCGCCCGCCGCGCGCCACCAGCACCTCGTCCCCCTCGGCCAGGACTTCACCGAGCATCTCCCCCGTGTTCACGTCGCGAATCACCGTGCCAGGGGGCACGGGAAGCACGATGCTCTTCCCCGAATGCCCGGTCTTGTTGGAGCCCATCCCGTGCTCCCCGCGCTCGGCGGCGAAGCGGGTACGGTAGGTGTAATCGAGCAACGTGGCGAGGTTCGCGTCACCGCGCACGATCACGTCCCCTCCCCGCCCGCCGTCTCCGCCATCCGGACCACCCATGGGCACGCGATGCTCGCGCCGGAACGACGTGGCCCCCGAGCCGCCCGTACCGGCTTCCACCTGGATTCGCACCCGATCGATGAACGACGCCATCAGCCTCGCACCCGCGCCCACAGGTGGAAGAAGCGGCGCCGGACGTCGGGGGCGAGCGACGTTCCGGCGAGCTCCAGCGCCCCCTCGACTTCGGCCGGGGTGGCACCGGCATGGAGTGCACCGTGGAGGTGCGCGTGCAGCTGGCGCTCCTGCTGGAGGGCGGCGCACACCGCGACGATGCACAGCTCGCGCCGCCGGAGGTCGAGCCCAGGACGTCCCAGCACCTGGCCGTAGCCGTCGTCGATCATCCACGCATCGAGCGCCGGGTGGAGCGCCTTGATGTTCGTCCGCAGCCGCGTGTACATGTCGCCGTACACCGTGGCGCAGGTGCGCTCGCCGCGCTCGCGGAACCGGCCGGCGCGCACGGGATCGATGGACTCGTCCTCGGAGGGCGCCGGGCGTCCCGAGGCGCGGCGCCACTCGCGCGCCGCGTTGAGCGCGCGCGGGAAGCCCGCGAACAGATACGACTGCAGCATCAGCTCCTCCACCCACAGTGGGTCGAGTGCCTGTTCGACGGCGCGCGCCATGGCACCGCGCAGCGCGGGCTCGTCGCCCGTGGCGATCACGATCGCGAGCGACACGAGGTCGCGCGTGGGAACATCGAGTGCTTCAATGATGCTGGACCCGGAGGTGGTGAGCGTCATCAGGAGCGTGCAAGGAGAAGTGATCCGACGCGGCTACCGCTCGAGGCGGACCTCGCCGACGGTGGCGCCGCGGGTGTTGACGATCGGGGTGTGCAGGAAGAGCGCGAGACGTGGGGGGAGCTCCTGGGGGAGGACGCCGAGCCGTTGCAGCAGCGCGAGCACCGCCGGGTGCTGCGCCCGGCTGGCGCCGTCCTCCACCTTCACCGCGACGCCCAACCCCGCATCGGGAATGGCGACCGCGTGCACCCCTTCGGCACCCACCTTCGACAGCACTTCGCCGCCGGTCTCCTCCATCAGCACCGTGTCGAACCGATCGGTGCCGCCGACCAGGAAGGGGTGGCCGCACATGGCGGCCACCACGCGCCGGGGCACCTCGTCCCCGCGGCGCGCGGCAGCGCCGAGCCGGGCGAAGGCGCGCGCGGTAGCCTCCAGCGGGAGGGCGAACGCCACCACGCCGCAGCCGTCCACCGTCTGGCCGATCTGCTGCGATGGGACGCCGCTCCACGCCGAGAGCTGCTCCAGCGCGCGCTGCTGCACCGGGTGACACGGACTCTCGTAGCCGAGCGTCGGCCACTCTTCGGCGCGCGCGTAGGCGAGCATGGCGGCGTGCTTTCCGGAGCAGTTGTTGTGCAGGCGCGTGGGAGTCTCGCCGGACTGCTGTAGCAGCCGGACGCCGCGGCGGGAGAGGGGATCGTGCGGACCGCAGACGAGATCGCCCTCCTCGAGCCCGATGCGCTCGAGCATCGCCTGCGCGATGGCGGCGTGCTCCGGCTCGCCGCCGTGCGAGGCACAGGCGAGCGCCAGCTCGTCGTCCCCCCAGCCGAGATCGTCGAAGCCGCCGGTGGCGAGGAAGCTCATCGACTGGAAGGGCTTCGCGCACGACCGGCACACGGTGACGAGCGTGGGTTCGCCCGCCGAGCCACGCAGGGTGCCGCGCTCGTCCACGATCGCGGCATGGACCCGGTGCCGCGACTCCACGATGTCGCCACGCGTGGCGACCACATTCAGCTCATACCGCATCACTGGCTGCCGTCGATTCGGTGTTGATCGTCGCGCGAGAGAGCGCGAGGAGGATGCCGGCGAGCACCAGGGTGCCCCCGGCGAAGGTGGCGGCGGGCGGCACTTCGCGGATTCCCGGGAGGAGCGCCGCCAGCACGGTGGCGCCCACGGGCTCGCCGAGCACCGTCAGGTTGACCACGTACGCGGGAAGATAGCGGAGCGCCCAGTTCATCCCGGTGTGACCGAGGAGCATCGGTCCCACCGCGAGCCCGGCGAAAATGGCGAGCTCGCGCGGCGGCTGCGGCACGAGCGGAACGTGCAGCACGCCGGCGATCGCCAGCAGCGTGACGAAGCACGCGCCGTACACCAGCCCCACGTACGGCCACAGGTCGAGCACCTGCCGCAGCCGTCGTCCTGCAAGATAATAGAGCGCGGCCGCCACCCCGCCGGCCAATGCGAGAGCGTCGCCCAGCAGCGCGTGCGCGCCCGCCGTGCCGGAGCCGCCTCCCGCACCCGCATCGCCCCAGGCCACGACGGCGGCGCCCGTCACCGCGACGATGATCCCCAGCCACTGACGCGGACGGGGCGCCTCGTGCAGCCACGCCGCGGAGACGAGCGCAACGATCACCGGCTGGGTGTTCACCAGCAGCGTGGAGGCGGCCACGGTGGTGAGCGCGACGGAGGCGTTCCAGCTCCAGAAATGGAGCGCGAGCATGACGCCGGCGCCGATCGCCAGTGCCGCCCCGCGCGCGTCGAGCCGGCGCCACTGCCGCCAGCCGCGGCGTGGGAGGAGGAAGCCGGCGATGATGATCAGCGAGAAGAACAGCCGCCACGCGGCGATCGCGAGCGGATCGGCGTGGGAGAGCCGGACGAGCGGCGCGGCGAGCGAGATCCCGAGGATCGCGAGGAGGAGAACGGCGAGCACCGCTGAAAGCTACACCCGCGCGGGGGGCGGAAGGTATTGCCCGCCCCCGTCGGACCGCGCCGCCGCGCTCCGTCAGAACACCTTGATCATCCCCTTGGTGTACTTGCGCGGATTCCGGTGCAGGTCATCGAGGATCGCGTTCAGGTCGGTGAGCGTCTTCTCGAGCTTGTCGTACAGCGTCTGGTCGGTGAGCATGCGCGCCGCGAAGCCATCGCCGGTGGTCATCAGCCGCATCAGCGAGTCGGCGGTGGTGGTCGCGCTCACCATGCGCGTGTACAGGGTATCATCGTACATCAGCCGGCCGAGGGTGCCGTTCCTGGAATGCATCTGCCGGAGCACGGTATCGAGCTGCGCGGTGACGCTCGCCATGTGGTCGTAGAGGGTGGGATCGTCCATCAACCGCCCGAAGGTGCCGTTCCGCTGCTGGAGGCGTGTCAGCACCGTGTTGAGGGCGGTCATGGACTCCGTGAGCTGATCGTAGAGCGTGCGGCTGGTGATGAGCTGCCCCATCGTGCCCTCGCCGCGAACGATGCCACCGGTGATGGCGCGGAGATCGTGGGTGAGCTCCACCAGATCGCCCACCGCGCCGGATGCCTGCTCGATCACCGCCTCGTAGTCGAGCGACGGCACGTCGCGCACAGTGTCGCCGGGGGCGAGCACCGCGGCGCGCGGCGTCC
>DASTSH010000035.1:0-9377 GCA_035760785.1 Gemmatimonadaceae bacterium
GCGTGGCCATCCGACTGGTCCGCCGCTGGCGCGCTCGTGGAGCGGATGGCCAAGATGGGTATCTCGCTTGAAATCGTCACGCCGCACATCGCCGGCGGTCCGTTCGATGCGGCTGCGTGGGACAGCGAACAGGGCCGCTACGTGACGGAAGACGTGTCCGAACTGACCGGCCCGCACGCGATCGCGCTCGCCTGCCGCGACGCGCTCCGCGCGCGGGCGCCGGGAGGTCAGCATGGCGCGTGAGACGATGATGTGGGCGATCGTGCTCAAGGACCCCGAGCGCATCTACGCGGTGTACCACGCGCGATCCACGGCGGCGCAGGTGCGCGATGAGCAGTACGGCAAGGACTATTCCGTCCGCCGCGTGCGCGTGATCCTCGACGACGCGGAGGAGGCGCGCGAGGGATGAGCCGAGCGAAGCGGAGCACGACCGGCCCGCTGCCGATGGATCGGCTGTGGGAGATGCCCGAGGCCATGCGGTTCTTCGGCGCGGCGGAGTCCTGGGTGCGGCAGCACGTCCCGGCCGTCGAGTTGCCGGGACGGGGCGGGCGGCCCATGCTCCGCTACCGGCCGTCTACCTGCCACGAGATCGCCCGCCGCTTCGAGCGTGGCGCGGCCGAGATTCCACTGGAGCGCGCGAGCTGATGGCCGCCGCCTATCGCCGCGGGAGGCGGCTCTCGATCCGCGTCCCCCAGGAGGGGAAGCCCGCCAAGGTCGTGAGCACGGGCACGGGCGACCGCGCGACCGCGCGCGCGATGAAGCTCCTGGTCGAGCAACTGGCCGACCAGAAGCGCTGGCGGCTCCTCTCGGCCGTCACGTCCGGGCCACGGAAGAAGCGGCTCCCCTTGAGCCGGCTCCTCGCCGCCGCGCGCACCAACGGGCTCGACGCGCTGGAGGCGAGCGTGACGGAGGCCGACCTGCGCGAGCACATCCCGGGGTGGCAGGCGTGGCTCCGCGCGAATCTCCGCGAGGGGTCGCGCATGCTCGATCGCTACCCCGTGCTCTTGGCCGAGCTGATCGCGCCCGGCGAGCCGTTCGGCGTCTCGCGCTTCACCGACCCCAAGGTGCTGCACGCCTGGATCGTCGCGCCGCCCCGGCGCGTGAACCGCGCGTCGAAGGGCGGGGAATCGCTGCGCTGGCAGCGGAAGACGGTGGCGTCGTCGTTCGCGCGCTACCTCCTCTCGCTCGGCGTGATCCGGCACAACCCCGTCCGCGACCTCCCGCCGGTCAAGAAACCGTCGGGACGGGACCGCTGGCTCCCGCTGGACGACGTGATCCGGCTCGTGGAGGCGCACGACGAGCCGTTCCGCACGATCGCGGCGATCCGCGAGGGGGCGGGCGGGGAAATCAGCGCGGTGCTCGGGATGCTCCGGCGCGACGTGGACACGACGACGTGGATGCTCAGGCTCCGGGGCAGGAAGACGCCGCACCGGGATCGTATTGCGCGGCTCCGGCCATGGGCGCGGTCCTATGTCGAGCGCTATCTCGCGGCGCATCCGATGCACCCCGACGCGCCGCTGTTCCCTGGCGTGACGTACTGGCAATCGTATGAGGCGCATGTCGCGGCCTGCGCGCGCGCCAAGATCGCCGACTACCACCTGCACGACGCGCGGCACTCCTTCGCGGTGCAGAGCCGGAAGGCGGGCGTCCGGGACGAGCTCATCGCGGCGAACCTGGGGCACGCCGACACGTCGCAGGTGCACCGGGTCTACGGCAAGTACACGCCCTCGGTCGAGGACTGGGAGCGGGCGGAGCAGGGGACTGCGACCACACGCCCGGCGAAGGGCCGGGGGAGAAAAGGCACATGAGGCCGCTACCATTCGCGCTACAATCCGGGGTTGCTCCTGGCGTCTGTGGAGCAATTGGGAAATCTGACACACCCCGTGTAGAGGGCGTTCCGGAGTGTTGTGACCCCGTAGCGCCCCACGAAAACCCACGAAATCCCGTGGGTGGCGCTACAATTCGCGCTACATCGGCCCGCCCCGTCGCGCGGGCGGTGCGCCCATGAGCGCCCCGCGACTCACGCCCGCCGCGCTCATCGCCGAGGTGCGGCGGCTCCAGCGGCGCGAGGAATTGTTCCTCCGCTTCGTCGCGGCCTATCAGGGGCTCTGGGGCGGCGACGTGCTCGCCGGGCTGCTCGCGGACATCGGCGAGGAGATCGGCGAGGAGTGGCGCGCCTGCACGCCGGACGCGCGAGGTGAGATATGAGCGCGCCGACGGTGGACCGCGTGCAGGCGCAGGCGCGGCGCGATGTCACGCTGCTCCGCGGCGTGCTGGAGGGTGAGGCGGCGATCGGTCGGAGGCTCAAGCGCCAGCGGGATAGCGTCGGCGTGGCGCTCCGCGACGCGCGGCTCTCGCTCGGCTTGGGCGTCGCCGACGCGGCCATGATGGCGGGCTGCACGACGCGGACCATCCGCAACCTGGAGCGCGGGAGCCACTGGAGCCCGACCATCGCGCATCTGCTCTCCGCCGCCTACGCGGAGCGGTGCCGATGAGCGCCCCGCGCCTGACGGCCGAGCGGCTGGCCGAGATCAAGCAGCGCGCCGACGCGGCCACGCCGGGGCCGTGGTGGACACGCGATCACGGCAACCATCCACCGAACACGCTGAGTGGCGTCTCGATCTTCGCCCCGCCGGACGCGAGACCATTCAAAGGGAATTTGGTGGCGTTCACCGGCACGGCGGACATCTACGAGGACGGACAGCGCGATGCCGCCTTCATCTCGGAAGCGCGCACCGACGTCCCCGATCTCGTCGCTGAGATCGAGCGGCTGCACGCGCTGATCGAGCGCATCACGCCGGAGATGGTCGACACCGTGCGCCGCATTGCGGGTGTGATGGAGTCCACCGTTATCACCCGCGCTCGCGACGAGGCGAAGCTCCTGCACGCGCTCGCCGACCTCCTCGCCGCGCTCCGGGGGGACGCATGACCGCGACGATGCCGACGGTCCGCGAGCGGCCGGTGCTCATGACCGGTCCGATGGTCCGCGCGATTCTCGACGGGCGGAAGAGCCAGACGCGGCGACCGCTGAAGCCGCAACCTGACGGCGGGTTGGACTTTACGCCCGGCCCTGTCACCCACTTCCAGCGCCTCGGGATTGAAGTCAGAACCGGGCGGTCATCGTGGGGCGCCGTGAGCGGCGATCGCCCCATCAATGCCTTTCGTGTTGGCCGAGACTCAATCAAAGACGACATCGAGTGCCCGTACGGCGCGCCGCTGGACCGGCTCTGGGTGCGCGAGACGTGGCAGGACTGGTGCCCGCTCTGGAGCGGCGCGTGGTGCGGATGCGGCTCGAAAGAGATGGTCGCGGAGACGCACCGTCCTGCGTACCGAGCCACCCCTGACGAGCGCGGCGAGCCGAAGCGCTGGCGCCCCGCCATCCACATGCCCCGCTGGGCGTCGCGGATCACGCTGGAGATCACCGACATCCGCGTCGAGCGCGTCCAGGACATCAGCGAGGACGACGCGCGGGCGGAAGGGGCTCGGCGCTTCGACGACATTCCCGACTCGCATCCCTACGGTCAGGGTGGCCGCTGGTCGATGGGCAGACCGGCGAGCAGCGACGAATGCCTCGGCTCGGCGCGCTTCGCGTTCGCGAATCTCTGGAACGCGCTCAACGCCGCGCGCGGCCTCGGGTGGGACGAGAATCCGTGGTGCTGGGTCATCTCCTTCCGGCGGGTGACGCCATGACCCCGCGCGCCGTGATCGCCGACCTCCTCGCGCAGTACGACGACGCGCAGACGCCGGGCGAGGCCCCGCGCACGACGCACGTCGTGCTCACGCCGGCCATGGCGCGCGCGCTCCGCGAGGCGCAGGCGTGGTGCTGCGGGCTCTGCGGCGCGGCCGTGCTGCGCGGCGCGGTGCCGCGCGATCCCCAGCCCGCGCGGCTGGACGGAGGGGCCTCATGACCGTGCTGCATCTCGTCCACGAGCCCGCGCACGCCGCAGAGCTCCGCGCCATGGGCCAGTGGCTCGCCCGCCAGGCGGCACGCGGGCCGCTCGTGCTCTCGGCCGAGCAGGCCGTGCGGCTCGCGCACCTCTTGACCGACGCGGCGGATCAGGGCGTCGCCACGCGGAGCGTCACGGTGCGCCAACCGGAGGCTCGAGCGTGAAGCTCTGGATTCGTGTGGATGCATCGACCGCCCGCGACCCCAACGTCGGTCGCTTTGCCGAGGCGCTTGGCGTCTCGGTACCGACCGCCGTCGGACACCTCGTCATGCTGTGGGGGGTCATGGCCGAGCATACCCCTGACGGCATCATCGAGTCGGTTGGGGTCAAAGCCCTGGAGGAGTGGGCAGGGTGGCGCGGGAAGCGCGGCCGCTTCGCGCAAGCGTTCACCGAACTGTTCGTAACTCACGGTGTGGTGAACGGTTGGGCGGATTGGCAGGGGAAGCTCATCGAGCGCATGGAGCGCGATCGGGCGAGGAAGCGGCGCGGAGATTCCGCGGAAACGCGGAGGAATTCCGCTCCTACGGTACGGAACGTAACGGAACAAGACAAAGAGCAAGAGCAAGATCAACAGCAAAAACCTTCCGCTCCGCGGGCTCGCGGCAAGCGCGAGCGGTCTCGAACCCGGAACGGCGCCACACCCGAGTCGCCTCCCGATGCGCCGAGCCCGGACACGGCGCCCAGCGCGGCGCGAGATCGCGTCACCTGGCTCACGCCCGCTAGGGAGGCGTGGGAGCGGCACAATGGGCCGGGGAGCTTCACCTTCGGGCAGGCGGCGAAGCTCTTGGCGCCACTGCGGCAATCGGGGCTTGCGCCGGAGGTGATCGGCGAGCGGTTAGCGCGCTATTGCGCCGAGCGTGTCACCGGGTTCTGCACGCTGGCCGACTTCGCCCAGCATCACGCGCGATGGTCCGCGCCGCCGCCGGAGGTGCCTGACCTCGACGCCCTCGGCTGGATGAGCCCCGAACTGGAACGCGAAACTCGACCCCCTGGATGTCCACCGCCATGATCCGCACCGTCGTCAAAGCCTGTCCGACCTGCTCCCTGCCGAGCGACCTGTGCCCGTTCCACGGCGATCACCAGGCCGATCCTGTCGTGCAGGCGAGCGACCAGATTGCGGGCGCGCTGCTCGACCTCGACGTGGCCGCCGACGACTACCTGCGCTGGCCGTGGGCGACGCTCGATGAGCTGTACGGCGGCATGGCGCCGGGCACGGTGCACTACGTCGTCGGGTTCTCCGGCTCGGGCAAGTCGACGTTCATCGCGAGCGCCATTCGCCGCTGGGCGGGCGAAGGCCGCCGGGTCGACGTGCTCCCGCTCGAAGTGCACCCCGCCTGGTTCCGCACGTATCTCGCGTGTCAGGAACTGGGGATCGATCCCGGCATCGTGCGCTCCGGCGACTTTCACCGGCGCGAGGACGCGGCCGAGATCCGGGACCGCGTGAAGGCCGAGTTGCACCGGCAGTTCCAGGCGCCGTTCCGTGACCTCGTGCACGTGCACTCGACCACGCGCATCACGGCGCAGGGCTTCCGTGCGGCCGTCACGGCGGCCGTGGCGAACCAGGCGAGCGTACTCGTGGTCGACCACGTGGACCACATCGGCGTCGACGGCGACGGTGGAACGCCGTGGCAAGCCTCGCTCGCCGTGAACAATCTCGCGCTCGACCTGGCGACGGACACCGGCCTCGTGATCGTGCTCATGAGCCAAGCGAACCAGGAAGCGCTCCGCGGCTCGGCCGATCACCTGGCCAAGTATCAGCCGGTGCGCGAGCATCACGTGCTCTACGGGGGGCACAAGCGCCAGGTGGCGACCGGCATGCTCGGACTCTACCGGCCGCTCTTACCCGCGCCGCCGCGCGGCACGCCGGAGCACGAGACGTGGAAAAAGACGCTGGCCGACGCGCGCGCTGGGCTGACCGCCCCGACGACCGCGCTCGAGCCTCGCGTGTGCGGCGTCTCGCTCATGAAGTCGCGGAACTACGGCGGGCGCGAAGGGCAGCGCGTCAAGCTCGCGTGGCGCGCGGGGCAGATCGTCGAGCACCACGAGTTGCCGTACACGCTGCGGAGGGTGTCATGAGCCGCGCGCTGGAGAGCCAGCGGGCGCGCCGGGTGCGGGAGCGCGCGGCGGAAGAAGCGCGTCCGGCGCGGCCCGTGATCGCGGGGCCGCGGAACGCGGTGCACGTCACGCGGCGCTGCGCGTACCGGCTGCCGGACTGTGCGTGCTGGCGCTGCGTGGCGCGGCGCGCGGGAGGTGCGCGGTGACGCAGCCCTACTACGCCGACGAATGGGTGACGCTCTATCACGGCGACTGCCGGGAACTGCTGCCGCATCTCGATGCGACGACGGTTGTCGCCGATCCGGTATGGCCGAACGCGAGTGTCCCACTCTACGGCGCGGACGATCCGCTCGGCATGTTCGCGGCGATGTGGCGTGCGCTGCGAGATGTCCCGAAGCGCGCGGCGATTCAGCTCGGATGCGACTCCGACCCTCGCTTCCTGGCGGCCGTGCCTGCGGCTCTCCCCTTCTTCCGCGTGGCGTGGCTAGAGATCGTCCGCATGGGCTACAAAGGGCGTCTCGGGATGACGGGCGATGTGGGCTATCTGTTCGGCGCGCCGCCCGCCTCCCGGCCGGGCCAGCACATCATTCCCGGCCGCGTGGTCGATCCGGACCCGCGAGGCCAACAGAACGAGCACCCGTGCCCGCGGAAGCTCCGGCATGTGCTCTGGCTCGTGCGCTGGTGGAGCGAGCCGGGCGAGACGGTGCTCGACCCATTCGCGGGGAGCGGGACGACGCTCGTCGCGGCGAAAGAGCTGGGCCGCCGCGCCATCGGCATCGAGATCGAGGAGAAATATTGTGAGATCGCGGCGCGTCGCCTCGCACAGGGCGTGCTCGATTTCGGCGCTACCACGCCAGTCCACGCGGGAGGTGCCGCGTGATGTCCGGCGATGCACTCTGGGCCGCGCTCGACGCGAAAGGCTGGGATGTGCTCTACACGGAGCTGGACCCCGACGCGACGGCGCCGTGGACCGTGGTGAACCACGTCGGCGCGCACCGCACCGTGCTGGCGACGGGCGCCACGGCGCGCGAGGCGCTGGAACGGGCGCTCGCGGGCGCGGGAGGCGGGCGGTGAGCGGGGCGCCGGTACGATCCGGGGCGATATTCTCTCTGTGTCGCCGGTGGCGCTACGCGCTCTGGCGGACGTGGGACGACGAGACGAAGCGCGTGGCATTCATCGGCCTCAACCCGAGCACGGCGGACGAGCACGAGGACGACCCGACGATCCGCCGGTGCGCGGGCTTCGCGCGCGCGTGGGGTTACGGCGGACTCGTGATGCTCAACCTCTTCGGGTGGCGCGCCACTGACCCGCGCGAGATGCGCGCCGTAGTCGATCCCGTTGGGCCAGGGAACGACGCGGTCCTGCGCGAGTACGCGAGCAACCCCGAGGTCGCGCTGCTCGTGGCCGCGTGGGGAAGCGACGGCGGCTATCTCACGCGCGATCGCGCGGTGCGCAATCTGCTCGCCGGGCACGACCTATTCACGCTCGGCCTCACGAAGTCGGGCAAGCCGCGGCACCCGCTGTATCTGCCGCAGGATTTGACGCCCCGCCTCTGGTGCGCCGCCACCACCCCCACCCCCGCCGCCTGAGCGCGGCGATCACACGAGGAACAACCATGCTCGCAATTGCGAAGATTACCCAATGGATCGCTGCCCCCTCCTGCCGGTCGGCGCGCCGCCCGCGGCGCGCGGGAGGCGGGCGGTGAGCGGGCCGATGCTATTGGACCTGTTCTGCGGCGCGGGCGGCGCGGCGATGGGCTATGCGCGGGCGGGCTTCACCGTCGTCGGCGTCGACGTCAAGCCACAACCGCGCTACCCGTTCGCCTTCGTGCAGGCGGACGCGCTGGAATACATCGCCGCGCACGGGCACGAGTACGACGCGATCCACGCGAGCCCGCCGTGTCAGGGCTACAGCCGGATGCGGCATCTGCCCTGGCTCAGCGACCGGGAGTATCCGCGGCTCTTGGAGCCCGTGCGCGCGCTCCTTCGCACGGCCGACGTGCCATACGTCATCGAGAACGTCGAGGACGCCCCCATGCCGAATAGTGTCGTGCTCTGCGGCCGGATGTTCGGGCTCCCACTCTATCGGCACCGGCGCTTCGAGTCCAGCCTGCTCCTGTTGCAGCCGGAGCATGAGCGTCACGAGCACGTGATCTTCCCCGGCCGGCGACTGAACGCCAGGTATTCCGCGAATAGCGCCGGCGTGGTGGGCGTCTATGGCCACACGAGCGGCGTGAAGATCGCGCACGCGCGGGCCGCCATGGGGATCGACTGGATGGTGCGCGACGAGCTCACGCAGGCGATCCCGCCCGCGTACACGGAATTTCTCGGCCACCAACTCATGGCGGCCGTGCGACAGACCACCACCCCCGCCGCCTGAGCGCGGCCGGAGACTGCAATGCATGAATGCCCGGAGTGCGGCATGGGCTGCTACTGCGACGGCGAGGACGTGTGGAACGACGCGGCGGCGGACGAGTGCGTGCACGACTGCGACGAAGACGACGACGAGGAGCAGGACTACGACGAGGGGCCGGACGACGAGTACGAAGACGACGACACCGCCGCCTGAGCGCGGCCGAGGAGCGACGATGGAACGAGAGATCACCCACATCAGAGTCAAGCCAAGCCCGACCGCCGACACGCGCACCTGCGACTACACCCAGGTGAGCAAGCAGACGCTGTACCGCAGCTCGGTCCAGCACATTGTCGACGTGCGGGCCGCGCTCAAGTTCTTCGTGGAGGAGATCGAAGCGGCGATGGTGAACCACGATCGGGACAAGCTCACCGACATCGACGGGTTCCACGCCGATTTCCTCACCGGGTTCCAGCAGACCGCGTGGTGGGACCGGCACCGGAAGCTCAACCGCCACCACCTGAACATGGCGGACGGCGTGCCAGACAACGTGAACCTGATCGACGTGCTCGACTTCATCGCGGACTGCGTGATGGCGGGCATGGCGCGAAGCGGGAGCGTCTACCCGTTGCATCTCACGCCGGAGCTACTTGAGCGCGCGTTTGAGAACACGGTCGCGCTGCTCAAGGCGCGCGTGGTGGTCGAGGCTCCGGCTGCCGAGGTGCCCCATGCCGCCCGCTGACGCGACGCCGCGCGCGGAGCCCGCGCCCGCATCACCCGCGCCGGACCTGGACGCGCTCGCGACGCCGCCGCGGCGGGAGTACACGCTGCACGCCGACGTGGCGATGGACCGCGGGGCGCCCCCCGCGCCCTCCGCGCGCGGCGGAGGGACGATGCCTGACGAGATGACGACCGATCCGCGTTGGTGCCCCGTGCACGGCGCGACGCGCGTGCAGCGGTCGGCGGCGATGCCGACGAGCGACCAGAGCACGGCGGCCCCGCTCTCGTGGTGGGAATGCCCGG
>DASTSH010000036.1:0-11753 GCA_035760785.1 Gemmatimonadaceae bacterium
CGCCGATCGCGCGATACGAAGAAGCGTGACCGCCGGAGGATGGCGGTCACGCTTCTTCGCGTTCCGGGGGGGCGGATCCGCCGCGGTCATCGCCGTCGCCGGGAGCCGGTGGCCGACAGTCTGTGCTCCGGCGTGGAGCGGGTGGCGGGGACGGATGCCAGCGCGCGGAGCGTCTCATCGTCCACCGAGTGGAGCGCCCGGGCGCGCACCGTCGCGACTCGCACCGGCCGGTGCGGCTGGGTGAGGCATTCGAGCCGCAGCACGAGGCGTGCGGTCTCGATGCCGGCAGCCGGGATCTCCGAGCACAGGCGGGCGACGACGGTGACCAGCCAACGGGAACCGCCACGGAGCGTGACGACGCGGGTCTCCGCATCGGGGCGCGCGGGCGCGACCTCGGTGAGCGGCGCGCGCTCCTCCGGCCCGCAGGAAATGCTGCGGGGCGAGGCGGGTCGGCGAACGCGGCGTTGAGCTCCCACGATGGTCTCCGATTGTAGCTTATTTACATATTGCAACTAAAAATACGCCTTACGCAAGAGCCGTGCTGCACCGGCGCCGTCACTGGCTGGTCACGGGAGCGACACGACGCGGCGCCCGGCGGGGAGGCCGCCGAGCGCCATCCGGCTCACCCGGCGAGCCCCTCGAAGCGCACGCCGCGCCGGCTCCCACGGCGCTTCTTCGGGGCGTAGCGGAAGAGCTGCGCGGGCCGGCCGCGTCCCTCGCTCCGCCACTCATCGGTGGGCTCCACCAACCAGGCGGCGTGTAGCGCGCGGCGGAAGCTCGCCTTGTGCAGGCGGCGCCCGAGCAGCAGCTCGTAGATCTCCTGGAGCTGGCTCAGGGTGAACGTCGGCGGGAGCAGCCGGAAGGCGATCGGCGCCTGATCGAGGCGAGCGCGCACCGCCTGGAGCGCGCCGTCGATCATCGCGCGCTGGCGCGGGGGAACGGCGGGGAGATCATCCACGGGGAACCAGGCCGTGTCCCCACCCACCGGCGCCGGAGCCCCCGCGGGGACGAGCGCCAGGAACGCCACCGAGACGTCGGAGCCGGACGGGTGCCGCCGCCGGTCCCCGAACGCCGCCACCTGCTCCACCAGCGCCGGCGCGGCGCCGAGCGCGCCCCGCGCGGTGCGCGCCGCCGTGTCCTCGATCGTCTCCTCGCCGCGGAGCGGCTCCCACGGGAGCTCCCAACGCTCCTTCGCCTTCGGGTCCGCGGCGCGCGTGAGCAGAACGGTGAGGCGGCGGCCGTGCGGCGTCAGGAGGACCACGTCCACCGACAGCATCGCGCGCCGCGCCGCCGAGCGAACCGAGGTGGAGGGAGAGCGGTCGGGCATCGCGATCGAATTAGTCACGCACTGTGACTAATGTCAAGGGCTCACGATGTTTGGTAACACAACCGCACTAATTGCGACGATGGTGGCGACGCGCGACTATATCCCCCGGGACCGCGCGCCGTCAACCACGGCGCGCGATGGTTACTTCACGCCGGACACGGCCGCGGCCGGACGCGTCTCCCCCGCGCCGAGCGCCGCCGCCTGCGGGATCCCGATCGGGAGATGCCCCGTGATCGGCGCCATCCCGAGCACGGCGCGCGCCGCCGCGCGCTGCGACACCGCGAACCCGCCCCACGCCACGACGTACGTGCCGACGTCGGGGATCTGCTGCAGAAAGTACGGATTGCCGAACGCCACCACCACCGGGTGCGCCCCGCGCGCCTGCAGCGCCTCGACGAAGCTCACGAACGCGGCCGGCGCGGACACGCTCGTCACGGTCGTGCCGTGCGACACGTACGGGCTCACGAGTACCACGTCCGCCGAGTCCGCCATCTGGAGCAGACGCTGGTAGTCGGGCGCTGCCTCGTCGGCGCTCACGAGCTCCGAGCGCAGCGCAGGGAAGGCGCGCCGCAGCTCGGCATCGAACGTGGTGCCGGCGCCCAGGTCCGTGCGGTGCGCGTACGTGATCGAGAGCACGCGCGCCCCGCGCACGAGCCGCCCGAGCGGAAGCTGGCGCAGCGAGTCCTTCACCAGCGTGATCGACCGCTCGGCGGCGAGCGCCGCCACCGCCTCGTGCGCCGAGTCGCCGACCACGGCGCGGACGCTGTCCAGGTCCACGGTGCGCCGCCGGTCGAGCGCGACCTGGTGCTTCGCCTCGAGGATCCTGCGCACCGAGCGATCCAGCCGCGCCTCGTCGTACCGTCCCTCGCGCACGCCGTCCACCACCGCGTCGATCGTCTGCGTCGCGTCGAGCGGCTGGAGCAGCACGTCGGCGCCCGCCGCCACCGCGCGCTTGGCCGCCTCCACCGGGCCGTAAGTGTCGAGCACGCCGCGCATCTCCATCGCGTCGGTGATCACGAGGCCGCGGAACCCCAGCTCATCGCGCAGCAGGCCGGTGAGCACCTTGTGCGAGAGCGTGCCCGGCACGCCGCTGGAGTCGAGCGCGGGCATGGAGCCGTGGAAGGTCATGATCGCGCCCACCCCCGCGCGAATGGCGGCGCGGAAGGGGACCAGCTCCACGCTGTCCAGCCGTGCGCGCGACACGCGCACCACGGGGAGCGCGAGGTGCGAGTTCACGCCGGTGTCGCCGTGCCCCGGGAAGTGCTTTCCGGTGGCGATCATCCCGTTCGCCTGGAGCCCGTCGATGAACGCCGTGCCCATGCGCGCCACGGCGGCCGGATCCTCCCCGAACGACCGTGTGTTGATCACCGGGTTCGCCGGATTGTTGTTGACGTCGAGCACCGGCGCGAACGCGATGTGGATGCCGAGCGCCCGCCCCTCGATCGCCGTGACCCGCCCCTGCTCGTACGCGAGCGTCGTGTCGCCGGTGGCGCCGATGGCCATCTGCGGCGGGAAGATCACCGAGCCGCCGAGGTCGATCCCGTTGGGGAGGAACCAGCCGCCGCGCGCGCGGAAGCCCGCGCCGGCCTCGAGGTCCGCGCCCACGAGGAGCGGGACGTCGCTCATCCGCTGGAAGGCGTTCAGCTTGTCCGCGATCTCGATCGGCGACCCCACCGACATGATGATCCCGCCCACGTGGTCGCGCGCGATGTAGCCACTCAGCCGCCGCCACTGCGCCGCATCCGTGGGCACGTAGTCGCCGTACACCTGCGGCCACACCATCTGCGCCGCCTTCTCGCGCAGCGTCATGTGCGACAGCACGCAGTCCACCCAGCGATCGCTCCCGGCCCGCGACGCGCACGCGGCGCTCGCCGACGGCGGCGCGGTGGTGGCGGCGGGGCGCGTGCCGGCGGTGGCGCAGCCGGCGATCGCCAGCGCGGCGAGCAGCGCGGGAAGCGGCGCGGCGGAGCCGCGCCTGCGGGAAGCGGGAAGCGGGAAGCGGGGCATCGGAAGTGGGCGGGCCGATCGGGGCATGGAAATGGGAGGGGCGGAGAGACGACGAGGGCGTGAAGCGGTGACTGCGCGCTCCACGCCCTCGTGACTCGGGCGGCGGGTCACCAGTTGATGGTGCCTTGCTTGCTCGTGTCCACGTCCTCCGTCTTCCCGCTCTTGAAGAGGAACGCTTCCATGTTGCGGGTGAGGAACTGCCGGGCCTGGGGGTCCATCAGGTTCAGCCCATAGTGGTTGATCAGCATCGTCTGCTGCCGGAGCCACTGCCCCCAGCACTCCGCGCAGATCTCCGCCTGCGCCCGGGCGCCGAGGGCGCCGGGGAAGGGCGATCTATCGAGTCCCGCGCGTGTCTGTCCGCAGCGGGTGCATGTCACGTCGGCCATCTCTCTGCTCCTGCATCATGGGACCGGGGCCCGGCGGCGGCGCGGCGAGCGGTCGTGCAGCACGCTCGCCGTGTCCGACACCGGGCCCCGGAGCACCGTGCGGCGCGCGTCAGCCGCGCGCGTAGCGAACCTGCGCCAGGCGCAGCGCCTGGAGCAGGCGAATGTACACCCACCCGATGTCGAACTCGTACCACTTGGCCTTGAACTTCGCCGAGTGCGGGTCGGCATGGTGGTTGTTGTGCAGCTCCTCGCCCCCGAGCCAGATCGCGATCGGCGAGATGTTCCGGCTCTCGTCCTTCACGTTGAAGTTGCGGTAGCCGAGCGCGTGCCCCACGCCGTTGATGATCCCCGCGGCCCAGAACGGGATCCACAGCATCTGCACGCCCCACACGAGCGGCCCCACGTAGAAGCCGAACAGGTAGATGTCGATGCCGAGCATGAGGACGATGCCGAGCCACGGCAGGCGCGCGAGCACGTAGCGCTCGAGCCAGTCGTTGGGCGTGCCCTTGCCGTACTTCTCGAGCATCCCCGGCTGGCGCACCGCCTTGCGGTAGTAGAACGCGCCCTTGAGGATGATCTCGCGGAGCCCCTCGAGCACCGGGCTGTGGGGATCACCCTCGCGATCCGCGAACGCGTGGTGCTTGCGGTGGCAGGCCACCCACTCCTTGGTGACGATCGACGTCGAGAGCCAGAGCCAGATCCGCATCGGAACTTCGACCACCTTCCGGAACGTCACGCCGCGATGCGTCTGCGAGCGGTGCAGAAAGAGGGTGACGCAGACGTTGGTGACGTGGCCGGCGATGATGATGAACAGCACCGGCTTCCACCAGTGTGATGCCCATGCCGCGAATCCTGGCATTGCTGACTCGTACTCCTTCCTGATGGGTGTCGCTGCGCCGCGCGCTGCGGCGAGAACGTGAACCGCCCGGCCTCGATGGAATGCCTACCGAGGCCGGGTCAGGCGAAATGTAAGCTACCTTCCTCGCGCTGCCAACGTACGCGCGGCGCTCACTGCCGGCCGCTCTTCTCCGGACTCGTGAGACCGCCCGCCGTAACGGGGCCCGCCGCGCCTGCAGCCGGCGCGTCGCCCCATGTGTCGTTCGCGCTGTTCCAGTCCGGGACGGTGGGATCCGGCCACAGCCGCGCTCCCACCACCTTCGCGCGCACGGGGATCGACGCCTGGAACTGGTCCCCCGCGGCCCAGATCTGCACCGGGAGCCTCGCGTCCTGCGTGGTGCCGTCGGCGAGCTTGAGCCGCAGCTCGACGGGGAAGGGGATGGACGTGTGCTTGCTCAGAGTCACGAGCGCCTGCTCCCCACCGTCCGCTCCCTCGGTGCTCACCGAGTCGATTCCGATGTCGAGCACGTCGGTGGAGTAGAAGAACCCGCGCCAGAACCACGACAGGTCCTCGCCACTGTAGTTCTCGATCGTGCGGAAGAAGTCGGCGGGCGTGGGGTGCTTGAACGCCCAGCGCCGGATGTATTCGCGGAACGCCTGGTCGAACGTCTCGCGCCCCACCACGTGGTCGCGCAGCGCGAGAAGCACCGCCGCCGGCTTCCGGTAGCCGATCGCGCCGAGCGCTCCCGCGTTGATGCGGTCGGGGGGCGTCATGAGCGGCGACTGCGTGCCGTCATCCACCACCGCGTGCCAGTTCTGCACGTAGCCCGGCCACGGGCTCGTGCCGGGAAAGCGCAGCTCGCTCGAGAACGTGTTGATGTACGTGTTGATCCCCTCGTCCATCCATGCGTAGCGCCGCTCGTTCGAGCCCACGAGCATGGGGAACCACTCGTGGCCGTGCTCGTGGTCGATGGTGCCGAAGATCGCGTTGGAGTCGGTGGGGGAGCCGTAGTGCACCATCACGAACATCGGGTACTCCATCCCGCCCACCGGGCCGGCGACGGAGGTGGCCTGCGGGTACGGGAAGTGGTGGAAGAGCCGCGAGTAGGTCTTGATCGTCCACTGCGTCTGTTCCGCGGCGGTCGTCCACGCCACCCCAGCCTTCGGCCACTGGTAATAGGCCTGCGTGAGGATCCCGTCCCAGCTCGTGGCGTCCCAGCGGAAGTCCGGCGCGCCGGCCCACGCCACGTCGCGCACGCTGTGCGCGCGGAAGTGCCAGGTCTTGGTCCCCGGCGTGGGGGTGGCCTTCGCCTCGCTCTCGGTGACGATCCGCACGATGGTGTCCGACTTCGCCGCCGCCGCGAGCCGCTGGCGCTCGGTGGCCGTCAGCACCTCCCGCGGATTCTGCAGCACGCCGCTGCCGGCGATGGTGTAGCCCGCGGGCGCGGTGATGCTGTAATCGATGTCGCCGTACTCGAGGTAGAACTCGCCCTGCCCCAGGTACGGGTCCGCGTTCCAGCCGCGCACGTCGTCGTACACGACCATGCGCGGATACCACTGCGCGATCTCGTAGAGCGTGCCGTCGCGCCCCATGCGGTCGGAGCCGTGCTCCGGCACGCGGAAGCGGAAGTCCATCGCGATCGTCGCCTTCCCGCCATGCGGCGCGAGCGGGGAGGGGAGGAGCACGCGCATCATGGTGTCATCCACGTGGGACTGCGCCGGCTTGCCGTTCACGGTGAGCCCGCGGATGGCATCACCTCCCTTGAAGCCGCGCACCCCCCAGCGCGAGTCCTGCGGGAAGAGCGCGGACCCCTTGCTCCCCGGCTCGTACAGGTTCTGGTCGAGCTGCATCCAGACGAAGCGGAGGGTGTCGGGGGAGTTGTTGGTGTAGGTGACGGCCACGTGCCCGCTCACGGCCTGCTCGGCGGTGTCGAGCGTGGCCGTGATGCGGTAGTCCGCGCGCTGCTGCCAGTAGTCGGGCCCGGGCGCGCCGGTGGCGTCGCGGTAGCGGTTGGGGCCGGGCCAGTCCATGCGGTCGATGCGCGCGAGCTCCTTCAGGTTGGCGGCGTTGGCCGGCGTCGGCGCGAGCTCCTCGTGCGCGCGCGCGGCCGTGTCGCCGCCGGCTCGCCCGGCGCTCTCGGCGGGAGCGGCCATGATGACCGGCGGAAGGGATTCCACGCGCGCCGGCGCGGGCGCCGCGACCTGGCGTGGCGAGCGCGCGCACGCGGCGATCGCGACGAGACCGATGAAAGAGATTCCGTGCCTCACGGCGTTGCCCTGGCTTGGGAAAATGTGGGGCGCCACTGCGTGACGCGTGCCATCGACCTCGACAAGTTGACCGGCGGACGCGGACGAGGGAAGGCCGCCCAGCACGGCCGCCCTTGCCGCGCCGCGATGCCCGGCGTAGCGTCTCGGGAGTGAGCAGCAAGCCCCAGCGCGTCGCGCCGCGCACGACCACACCGCTCGCCGGCCGCGCCACCGTCGATGGCACGGCGCGGCTCGTCGCGCGCTTCGCCTCGCGCTTCGCTCCCGACTTCTACCGGCCGCTCGACGATGGCCTGATGGTCTCGTCGATCGGACTCGGGAGCTACCTCGGCGAGTGCGACGACGCGGACGACGACGCGTACACCGAGACCGCGCACCACGCGCTCGCGAGCGGGCTGAACCTTCTCGACACGGCGATCAACTACCGATGCCAGCGGTCGGAGCGCGCCCTCGGCCGCGCGCTCTCGCGCGCCGTGCGCGGCGGCACGGTGGCGCGCGACGAGGTGGTGGTGTGCACGAAGGGCGGCTACATCCCGCTCGACGGCGCGCCGCCGGCCACGCGCGAGGACTACCAGGAGTATCTCGCGCGCGAGTTCTTCGCGCCGGGGATCGTCGCCCCGGCCGACGTGGTGGGCGGCGGCCACTCGCTCGCCCCATCGTTCCTCGCGGCGCAGATCGACCGCAGCCGCGCGAACCTCGGGCTCGAGGCGATCGACGTCTACTACGTGCACAACCCCGAGCAGCAGCTCGACGTCGTCGCGCCCGCCGTGCTCGCGGAGCGGCTCCGCGCCGCGTTCGCGCTGCTCGAGGAGCGGTGCGCGCGCGGCGACATCGGCGTCTACGGCTGCGCGACCTGGAACGGCCTGCGCACCCCGCCGGGCGCGCGCGGCCACCTGGAGCTCGCCGAGCTCGTCGCCATCGCGCGCGAGGTGGCCGGCGATGCGCACCACTTCCGCGTGGTGCAGCTCCCGGTGAACCTCGCGCTCGCCGAGGCGGTCCGCGCGCCGACGCAGCGCCTCGGCGAGCGCGAGGTCACGCTCCTCGAAGCCGCCGCGCAGCTCGGCGTCTCGGTGGTGGCCAGCGCCACCCTCTTCCAGGCGAAGCTCGCCACCAATCTCCCTCCCGCCATCCGCGACGCCATCCCCGGCCTCGGCACCGACGCCCAACGCGCCATCGCCTTCGTTCGCTCACTCCCGGTGATCTCCAGCGCGCTCGTGGGCATGAAGTCGATGAGTCACCTGAAGGAGAACATCGGTGCGGGGAGGAGATAGGACCTAGTCGCTGGACCACCATGAGACGCGTGTGGCGTGTGGGGAGCTGACGGGCAGAGGGCGTAGGGACGGCGCGGGTAGGTTCGTGTGTAGGTGAACTCTCTCTACCGCCGAGCCCACTCGCGCTCTACCTCCCTCCTCTTCTCGTCAGTTCCCCACACGCCACACGCGTTTCATGGTGGTCCAGCCACTACACACCACCTCCCCCCACCACCTCCATCTCTTCCATCAGCCCCGTCTCGTACCGCACCCGCACTATCCTGTGCGCGTTCGTGTCCGCGACGTACGCGTATTCCTCCGCGCACGCCACGCCCCCGGGCTCGTGCAGGTCGCGCACCCAGGTCGTGGCGGCGCGGGTCGCGGGGTCCACCCACTTCAGGGCGTCGTTGTACGAGTCCGCCACCAGCAGGCGTCCGTCGCGGTGGCGCGCGATCCCCTGGGCGTGCTGGAGCAGCGCGGCATCCCCCACGCCGTCGCGATCGCCGAAATCGAACAGGCCCGTCCCCACGATCGTCCCCACGCGACCGGCGGGGTCCACGTCGGACCAGCGGACCGCGCTCGACTCGGGGTCGGTGAAGTAGAGACGGACGCCGTCGGTGGTGATCCCCATCGGCTGCGCGAGCGCGGCGGCGGCGTGCGGCCCGTCCACGATGTCCTCGCGCATGCTCCCGCTGTGCGGGCGCGCCGCGCGCGTGGCGAGGTCGAGCGCCCAGAGTTGGTGGATCCCGGCCATCGCGATGTAGAGCATCCCGCTCACCTGCGTCAGGTCCCACGGCGAGGACATCGCCCCCTCGCGCTGGTCCTCGCGCGTGCGGAGCTGGCGGCCGGTGCCGGCCAGCGTGCGCAGCGCGCCGGTGCGCAGGTCCGCCGCGCGGATGGCGTGGTTCTCGGCGTCCGCGACGTAGAGCGTGTCGCCGTCGATCGCGAGCCCCTGTGGCGATGCGAGCGCCCCGGGCGTGCCGTCCTCGAACCCCGCCGTCCCGCGCCCGAGCACGCGCTCCACCACCACCCGCGGCTCGGCGCGGTCGAGGCGTCCCACGAGCACGCGATGGTGGCCGCTGTCGGCGATGGCGATGCGGTCGCCGTCCACCGCCACCTTCCCCGGATAGCGCAGCGCGCCGGGAGTGATGGTCGGGGGATCGGGCGCGAAGTGGCGTTCGCCTCGCACGAGCAGCCCCGCCTCTGCGTACGTGGCCACCATCCGGTCGAGCAACGGCGCCAGCCGCGCGGCGGTGAACTCCCCGGCCGTCGCGCCGAGCACCTTGCTCGCGGGATCGATGACCACCAGCGTCGGCCAGGCGTTCACGGCATAGGCCCGCCATACGCGAAACTGCCGGTCATTGATGATGGGGTGCGTGTTCTCCAGCCGCGCGGCGGCATCGCGGATGCGCGGGGTCTCGCGCTCCGCGTGATACTTGCCGCTGTGCACGCCGATCACGGTCACCGCATCGGGGTACTTCCGGTCGATCTCCCGCAACTGCGGGAGCACGTGGATGCAGTTGATTCAGCCGTACGTCCAGAAATCGAGCAGCACGATGCGGCCGCGCAGCGCCTCGAGTGAGAGCGGCCGCCCCTCGGTGTTGATCCAGTCGAGCGCCGGGAAGTCCGGCGCGTGCACCACGCTCGCGGAGAAGGTGTCGTCGGCCATCGCGATGTCCTCGAGATGAAAGCGATCCGGCAAGATAGCGTGCGGCGCGCGGCGCGGCGCGGTACGTGGCGCGCGTGGGCACACGCGTTCCCCGTCGCCGCGCGCCGCGATATGTTCCGAACGACCCGAACCGGAGCACCGCCCTTGCGTCGTGCCGCGAGGCTCGCGCTCGCCGCGCCCATCGTCCTCTGGCTCGCCGTGGTCCTCGAGACGCACGGCTGGCCATGGCCGCGCCCGTCGCTGCGCCGACTCGCGCGGAGCGCGGCGCCGGTCGTGGCCGTGCTCGCCATTGCCGCGGCGCTCGTCGCATCGATCGGCGTGGCGCGCCGCTACCGCGCCGCGCGCGGCGCGGGGCGCGATGCGTGGGATGCGCTCGGCGACGCACTCGACGGGCCGGCGGCGGCGCGCGCGGCGCGCGCGGGGCTGCTCCTCCTGCGCGCCTGGCGCGCGCTCGGGGCGCGCATCGCGGGACGCGTCCCGCGGGGCGAGCTCGTCTTCCCGTATCATCGGCGGGCCTCGTCCCGCGCCGCCGCCGCCACCATCGTCGCGGTGCCGCTCGCCGGCGTGGCGCTCGCGCTGGCGCTCGCCGCGCCATCGCCGCTCACGGTGGCGACGGCGGTCGTGCTCGTGCTCCTCGCGCTCACCGTCGCCGGCGTGTGGGCGTCGCTGGTCGTGCACCCGCACGTCATCGAGGATCGCGCGCTCGTGCTCCGCTGCGGCGTGCGCGCCGCCGCCCGCGTCCCGCTCGAGGAGATCGTGGAGGTGCTCCCGGAGTCGCGCCGCTCCCCCGCGCGGAGCGCGAGCGGCATCCGCGTGAGTCACAACGGCGGCGCGGTCGCGATCGCGCTCCGGGGGCGGACGGACCTCACGCTGCGATTGCGGTCCGGCGTGTCCGTGCGCGGCGTGCTCGCCCGCACGCCCCCGGTGCTCACGCTGCGCGCCGCCGCGGATGATCCGTCGGCGCTCATCGAGGCGCTGCGCGCCCGTGCGGGCGCGGCGGCGGGCGAGGAGTGTACCGGGTCGTCCGACGACGCCGCGGAGGCGATGCGGGGGCGATGAGCGGGCGCCGCCCTCGTTCGTCGGCGCCGCGCGCCGCGAACGGTCGCTTCCACAATCCCTGGCCGGGCGCCGAGCAGCACGGGTTCGGCGACTTTCTGCGCTGGCGGATGGAACGGTGGCGCGCGGGACGCGCTACCGCCGGCGGTGCCGCCCCCCTGGAGCTTCCGCGTGCCGCGCCCTCCTTCGCGGTGCCGCGCGCTCGCCCGGAGGAGCTCACCGCGACCTGGATCGGCCACTCCACCGTGCTGGTGCAGCTCGGCGGGCTGAACGTGCTCACCGATCCGATGTGGAGCCGGCGCGCCTCGCCGTTCCGGTGGATCGGTCCCAGCCGCCTGACGCCTCCGGGGCTGCCGCTCGACCATCTCCCTCCCATCGACCTCGTGCTGCTCTCGCACGACCACTACGATCACCTCGATGTGGACAGCGTGCGCGCGCTCGCGGCGGCGCACCCCGGCGCTGGCTGGATGGCGCCGCTTGGGCTCTCGCCATTGCTCGAGCGCCTTGGCGTGCGCCGCGTGACGGAGCTCGGCTGGTGGGACGAGGCCACCGCCGGCGAGGCGCGCGTGGCGTCCGTCCCCGCCCAGCACTTCAGCGCGCGCGGAGTGCACGACCGGGGGCGCACGCTCTGGTGCGGGTGGGTGGTGCGCGTGGGCGGCCGGGCGCTGTACTTCGCCGGCGACACCGGCCACCACCCCGAGTTCCGCACGATCGGGGAGCGCTTCGGTCCCTTCGATCTCTCGCTGCTCCCCATCGGTGCGTACGAGCCGAGGTGGTTCATGCGCCCCGTGCACGTGGATCCGGAGGAGGCGGTGCAGCTGTTCCTCGAGCTGAACGCCGGCGCGCCCGCCGGCCACCGCGCGGTGGCGATGGGGATCCACTGGGGCACCTTCCAGCTCGCCGACGAGCCCGTGCTCGAGCCCCCGGCGCGCGCCCGCGCCGCCTGGCACGCCGCC
>DASTSH010000037.1:0-3656 GCA_035760785.1 Gemmatimonadaceae bacterium
CCCCGGAGCGCAGAGCTTCGCGCTCTTCAGTCGGATCTGCATCGACCGCGGCGAGGGCGCCGTGCTGTACGACGTGGACGGCAACCGGTACATCGACCTCATGGCCGGCATCGGCGTGGCGAGCCTCGGCTACGCGCACCCGAAGTACGTGGCCGCGATGCAGCGGCAGGTCGCGCGCATCCACGTCGGCAGCTTCACCTCCGAGCACCGCGCCGCGCTCGTGCGCCTGCTCGCCGAGGTGGCTCCGGGCGACGTGACGCGCACCCAGTTCTACTCGAGCGGTGCCGAAGCGGTGGAGTCCGCGCTGCGCCTCGCGCGCTCCTACACCGGCAAGGACGAGTTCATCGGCTTCTGGGGTGGCTTTCACGGCAAGACCGCCGGGGTGCTGCCACTGCTCGGGAGCAACTTCAAGCACGGCCTCGGCCCCCTCATGCCGGGGCGCTACTCGTCGCCGTACGCGTCGTGCTCGCGCTGCCCCTTCGAGAAGTCCTTCCCCGCGTGCGACTGGACGTGCGTGGAGTTCCTGAAGAAGAAGATCGAGATCGAGACGACGCGGAACATCGCCGCGATCATCGTGGAGCCGATCCAGGGGACGGCGGGGAACATCGTGCCGCCGATCGGGTTCCTGAAGGCGCTGCGCGAGCTGGCCACCGAGCTGGGCGCGCTCCTCATCGCCGACGAGATGATCACGGGGTTCGGCCGCACGGGGAAGATGTGGGGGGTGGAGCACGAGGGGATCGTGCCGGACATCATGAGCATGGGCAAGGGATTCGGCGGCGGCTTCCCGATGAGCGGGCTGCTCATCCGCGAGGAGGTGGCGTTCGCGAAGCCGTGGGCGAACCCGAGCGGCAGCTCGTCGAGCTACGGCGGCAATCCGCTGGCGGCGGCCGCCGCGCGCGTGACGCTGGAGACGATCCTCGAGGAGCAGCTCGTGGAGCACAGCCGCGTGCTCGGCGCGAAGATGCTCGCCGAGATGCAGCGGTGGGAGGAGGAGGTGCCGGTGGTGGGTGAGGTGCGCGGGCGCGGGCTGATGATCGGGATGGATCTCGTGGTCCCGGGGACGCGGACACTTCTCGACAAGCAGACCACGCGGTGGATCTTCGACACGCTCCTGTCGCGCGGCGTGCTGGCGATGATCTACAACCCGGAGGTGCGCATCAACCCGCCGCTGGTGATCCCCGAGGAGCAGGCGATGGAGGCGCTCGCGATCATGAAGGACGTGCTGCTCGAAGCGTCCGAGATGGTGTCGCGGCGGTGACCGCGCCCGCGAAGCGAGCGTCGTGGCCGGACGCGCTCCACGCGGCACCGGCGCGCGGCGCGGGCGTGCGCCGGGGCGCGGTGATCGGCCTCGGAGGGATCGCGCGCCACGCGCACCTGCCGGCGTTCGTCGACGATCCCGCGGTGCGCGCGCGTCTCGAGATCGTGGCGACGGTGGATGCCGGCACGGGGGTGCAGCCCATCCCATCGATCCGCCATCTCGCGCGCCGCGATGAGCTGAGCGCCGTCTGGCCGATCGACTTCGTGGACATCTGCACACCCACGGCCACACACCTGGAGCTCGTGCTGTGGGCGCTCCAGGAAGGCTACCACGTGCTGTGCGAGAAGCCGGTGGCGGTCACGCGCGAGGAGGCGTGGCGCATCGCGGTCGCCGCGCGCGCGGCGGGGCGCGTGGTGGTGCCGTGTCACCAGTACCGGTTCAACCCCGTGTGGCGGCGCGTGCGCGAGTGGCTCGACCAGGGGGTGATCGGCCGCTGGCATCTGGCGGAGTTTCACGTCTATCGCCTGATGGCCGACCGGGGCGCGAGCGGCGACGCCACGCCCTGGCGCGCGCGGGCCGCCGACAGCCGCGGCGGGGTGCTGCTGGATCACGGCACGCACCTCATCTACCAGATGCTCGACGTGGCCGGCGTGCCCGACGCGGTGCGCGCCTGGACGGGGCGGCTCCGCCACCACGACTACGACGTGGAGGACAGCGCGCACCTGCTGTTCGAGTATCCCGAGCGGCTCGGCCTCATGTTCCTCACCTGGGGGGCGCGCCATCGCGAGAATCGCGTGCGCTTCGTGGGGGAGCTCGGGTCGATCGAGTGGGTGGGGGGCGTGCTGCGCGTGGAGCGCGACGGCGTGGTGGAGACGTTCGACTACACTGCGGAGCTGGACAAGTCGGCGTACTCCAGCTGGTTCTCGGGGCTGTTCACCGAGTTCGCCGATGCGATGGCGGAGGATCGGCGGGAGCCCTACCTGCGCGACATCGCGGATGTGGCCGCCGTGCTGGAGTGCGCGTACGAGTCGGCGCGCACCGGCTGCCGCGCACCGCTGTCGCACGGGGATGGCGCCGTCAGCGCAGGAGAATGAAGACGTCGTAGAGCGCGTGTGTCCACGCGTCCACGCCGAAGCCTCGCAGCAGGTAGAGGCCGCTGAAGAAGACGCCGCCCACCATGCGGAACACGAACGACTGGAGCTGGAACGCATCCCCGTACGGCCCCACGTAGTGGAAGGCGGAGAAGATCGCCGCGCCGAGCAGCGTGGCGCCGGCGCCCGCCACCCAGGGGCTCCATCCCAGCAGCCGCCGCCCGCCCCAATCGAGCGCCGAGACGAGGATCACGCGGAAGAGCAGCTCCTCGTACAATCCCGCTCCCAGCGACACCATGAGCCGCGTGGGCGCGTCGAGCCGCGCCACGGGGGCCATCGTCAGCGCCCCGACCGCGCCGAGCAGCCGCGCGGTGATCGTTCCCACCACCACGCCGAAGATGAGCGCGAGCAGCACCGACTCCCCCAGCATGGCGCCGAAGATCCAGCGGCGCCGGACGGGGCCGTGCGCGGCGATGTCGCGCCAGACGATCCACCCACCGAGCGCGATCAGCAGCGCGCCGAAGATGAGCGGGCCGCGCGCGCCGGCCACGAGCACGAAGAGCGACTTGAGCAGCACGTCGGCGCCGTTGCGCACGCCTCCCGTCTCCCGGACCGGCAGCGCCGCGGCGAGCCCCTCGTAGGCGAGCAGGAGCGGAAACGCGAAGAGCAGGCTGTAGCGCGGCGCGCGGCTGGCGCGCCAGTAGCTCTGGCCGACGGGGCGGGGCGACGATAGCGAGGTGGGCATGGCGGTCGGTGCAATGTAGTCGCGGGACCGCCATCGGACGCGTGTGGTGCGTCGGGCTCCGCTCGTGGGCTCTGCCCGGGCTCCTCGACCGGGCGGGCTCCGCGCGAACCGCGCGGCCGGACCGAGTTCCGCGCGGGCTCCTCGGCCGGGCTCCTCGACCGGGCAGGGTTCCGCTCGGGCTCCTCGGCCGTGGCGCCGGGGGCCATTCGCTTCGGCGGCGTGCGCGCTTACACGCTGCGAGCCTCCCCGGGCGCCAGAGCCTATTACCGCCTGACGAGCCAGTACCGTCGGCGCCCGGGGAGTCTCTTGCTACGCGCGAACGCCGCCTGCGCGAACGGCCCCCGCCGCCTGCCACTCTCCGTGCGCCACGCGCCGAGTGCTCCGCGCGCCGAGCACCACGCGCCCAGCACCGCGCCGAGCAACGCACGCCGGGCGCCGCGCCGCGTGCCCCGCGGCCGCGCGCCTGACGCTCGCGCGGGGCGCCGGGCGCGGCGCGCCGCGGGACGTCTGCCGCGCGCGTGAGGCCGCGCGCCGGGGGGCGCACGCGAGGCAGTGCGCCGGG
>DASTSH010000038.1:0-19810 GCA_035760785.1 Gemmatimonadaceae bacterium
CCCCCCGGCCCCCCGCCCCCGACCCCTGGCCGCTAGCGCCTGGCTACCACCGCCACCAGCAGCTCCGCCACGATCAGCACCACGATCGCCAGCTCCAGCGCCTCGGCGCGCGAGGCCTGCGCCTCGTCGTTCAGCATCCCGTAGGTCTCGCGGATGATCGCCAGCTTCCGGTCCACGCCGCTGCGCCACACGCGGCCGCGGAAGATGTCGAGCGCGGCCGAGTACACGCGCGCGAGATACACGTCGTCGGTGACCTTCAGCGAGTTCTCCACGCGCTCCACCAGCTCGGTGGAGTCGGCCACCAGCGTCTGGAGATCGCTCAGCACCGCGGCGTAGCCGCGGCCGAGGAGCGCGAGCGGGCTCCGGCGCGCCGAGGCCACGCGCGCGTACATCCGCGGCAGCTCGGCGTCGAGCGCGGCGTCGTACACGCGCAGCTCCAGCAGTTGCGCGTTGGCGAACTCCAGGATGTACTGGACGTCGGTGTCCTCCACCGCCGGCTCCACGATGAGCGCGTTGTCCCACGTGAGGATGGCGAGGTCGTCCGAGTAGTACGAGAAGCGGTTGGGGAGCAGCTCCCGCCGCGCGGCGGCGGAGAGCGGGCGCCGCTCGTTGAGCAGGAGCGGCGCCACGTCCTCGTCGCGCAGCACGTCGGTGGGGAGCGGCCGCCCGCCGGCGTCGGTGAGGCGCGTGATGCGGAAGACGACGTAGTCCTCCGTCACCGGCGCGATCCCCGGCCGCTCGATCGCCGGCGCGATGCGGTCGAGCAGCAGCCGGAGGTGCTGCTCGAACACCGGCGAGAGGTCCGCTTCCACGTCCACGGCGTTGCCGAAGTCGGCGTACTCCATCCACGTCACCCCCTCGGGGGCGGCGGCGCGGAGGCGCAGCGAGACGACGCCGAAGTCGAAGATGCGCGCCGACACCTCGCAGTCGCTGCGCCGGTCGCCGATCACGATGCTCTCCTGGCCGAGGATCACCGTGATCGGCGGGTTCTTGATCTGGATCGCCTGCGCCTCGCCGCGCACCGGGCGCACGCGCTCCGGGGCGCTGGAGGCCAGCAGGTCGAGCGCGCGGTCGAGGTGGATCTCGTAGCCCACGTCGTACAGGCGGTACACGACCGCCGCGCCCTGCACCCGCGCGCCGGAGAGCGGCTCCTGCGGCGCCGGTGGCGAGACGGGCGCGGGGGACGCGGGCGGCGCGGCGCGCGGCTCCGCCGAGGCGGAGGTGGACGCGGTACGGCTGTCGTGCGGTCGCATCCGGGGAAGTTAACGCGCCACGGCGAGTCTTGCGTCGTGCCTCCCTCTCCGTAGAATCCCTGCCACGGCGCCCCGTCCGCGCGCCGGCCTCCACGATCGCCACCCCCGAGGAACTCGCATGCGACGCTGCACACTGGGCCTCGCCGTCATTCTGCTCGCGTCCACGGCGACGTCCGCTGCCGCGCAGGGACTGCGCGGCACGATCGACCAGCTCTTCACCTTCGGAAACTGCGGCGAGCCGCTCTGCCTCGCCGGGTCGGCGAACGCGCAGAACGGGCACGGCGATCACTTCATCCCGGCGGACGTGAGCGGGAACTCCACCGTGCTCTCGTTCCTCGCCGACGCGATCGGGTTCAACGTGTCCAACGTGCCGGTGAGCGCGGCGAGCGGAGGCGCCACGTTCACCTTCCAGAACGGGCTCCCGGTGAAGACCGCGGAGTCGTCGGGCCCCGTCTACGGCGAGCGCGCGCAGACGCTCGGCCGGCGGCGCGCGATCGCGGGGGTGAACTTCACCGGGATGCGTTTCAGCACGCTGCGCGGCGTGCCGCTGCACGACATCCAGCTCAACTTCACGCACGAGGACGTGGGGGAGCCGGGGCTCGGCGACTCGCCGTACGAGAACGACTTCATCCAGGTGCACACGTCGATGGACGTGCACCTGATCGAGAGCTCGTTCTTTCTCACGTACGGGCTCACCGACCGCATCGATGTCGGCGTCGTGGTGCCGCTCGCGCACGTGTCGGTGAGCGGAGCGAGCGACGCGCAGATCGTGCCGTTCGGCACCCCGGTGGCGCACTTCTTCGGCGGCACGGCGGACGACCCGATCCTGAGCGCGCACTCCGCCGCCAGCGGCTCGGCCACGGGGCTCGGCGACATCTCGCTGCGCGCGAAGGTCAACCTCAACGAGTCCCCGCGCAGCAGCTTCTCGCTGTTCGGCGACGTGCGCCTCCCGACGGGGAACGAGGATGACTTCCTCGGCGCCGGCGCCTGGGCGTTCCGCGGGCTCGGCGTCTTCAGCGCGCGCTTCGGCGACTTCACGCCGCACATCAACGGCGGCGTCTTCTACCGCTCGGGCGACTCGCAGACCAACGCCCTGCTCGCCACCGCCGGCTTCGACCAGCTCATGTCCCCGTGGGCGACGCTCGCGTTCGACATCATCTCCGAATGGCAGCTGGGCACGAGCTCGCTGGTGATCCCGTCCACGGTGACCATCGAGAAGCCGTACGTCCGCACCATCCAGCCGACGAACATCCCCGACGGCCGCGACGACATCGTGAACGCGTCGATCGGGATGAAGATGCGCATGGACTCGGGGATGACGGGCATCGTGAACCTCATCCTCCCCGTGAACCACGGCGGGCTGCGGCCGGGGGCGATCTGGAGTCTCGGGCTCGAGTACAACTTCTAGGGGTTAGGGGTCGGGGGCTGGGGGTCGGGGGGATCTGGGGAACCCCGGACCCCGGGGGTGGGGAAGAGCGGACCACGGAACGCGACGGGGCGCCGGCATGCTGCCGACGCCCCGTCGCCATTCCACATCAGTGCTCTTGCCGTTCCCGGCCCCTCACCCCGTCGTTCCCGAAATCCCCCTGGCCTCCGGCCCCTGGCCCCGAGCCCCGAGCACTCACCGCAACGCAGTGAGCCGCCACCCCGCGCCGTCGCGCGTGAACGTGGCCCGGTACGTCGCCGTCGGGTGGCGGTCGCCGTCGATGCCGCGGCGGTAGGTGAAGGCGAACGCCGCATCCACCTTCAGCTCGGCGGTGTTGCCGGTGACGTGCGCGGGGCCGGAGGGGGTGAGCGTGGCGCCGACGGCGGTGGTGGCGTCGAACACGTCGCTCCAGCGCTTCACTTCCTCGGACGTCATCCCCGGATAGGCCGCGCGCACGCGGTCGATGTCGCGCGTGGCGAGCGCGCTCGCGTAGCGCGCGAGCAGCCCCTGGAGCTCGGGAGTCGGATCGACGGGCGCGGCGGGCGCCGCCGGCGCGGGGGTGGGGGGTGCCGACGACTCCGCCGGAGTGGGCGGCGCCGCCGCGGCGTGCGCGCGCGTGTTGGCCGCCAGCGACTCCGCCCGCGCGCGCGCGACGCGCGCCGCCTCCTCCCAGCCGCGCTGCGCCTCCGTCATCGCCGAGACCGCTGCGGCGTACCGCCGCGCGCGGATGTCGTCATCGGCACCTCGCATGACCGCATCGCCATGCGCCAGCTCCCGCGCCGTGGCGCCCGCCGCCGCCGCGCGCTGCCGCGCATCGAGCGCGCGCCGCTGCGCGTCCAGGAGCTGCACCTGCGCCAGCGCGGCGAGCGAGTCGGCGGCGCGCGAGCGCGCGGACGGCGCGCCGGAGGGCGCGGCGCCGGTGGATGCGAGCGTCGCCGGAGATGAGGCCGGGGACGACGAAGATTGCGCGGGCGCGACCTGCTCCGGCGCCGCGGGCGTCGTGGCCGTCGTGTCCACAGCCCGCGGCTGGGTCGCCGCCGCCCGCTCGTCCCCTCCGGAATGCCGCCAGCTCATCCCCAGCGACACCAGGATCGTCACCCCCGCCACCGCGCCGGCGCCGAACCAGAAGCGTCGCGAGATCCGCGAGAGCGGCACGGGGAGCGGCATCGTCATCGTGAGGCGCCGCTGGCTCGTGCTCGCCATCCCCATCACCAGCGCATCGCGCATCGCGGCGGCGCTCTGGAATCGCACATCGGGATCGCGCGCCATCGCCTTCACCGTCACCTCGTCCAGCCACACCGGCACCTCGGGATTGCTCGCGCGCGGATGCGCGGGCGCCCCCACGATGCGGCGCTGGATGCGCGACTCGATGCTCGTCCCCGCGAACGACGACTCGCCGGTGAGCATCTTGTACAGGATGCAGCCGACGGCGAAGAGATCGCTCCGCCCATCCAGCGGCGAGCCGGCGAGCTGCTCGGGGCTCATGTACTCCGGCGTTCCCACCACGAAGCCGGTGCGCGTCACCTCCTGCCCCTCCCCGCCCTCGCCCCCCTTCGCGATCCCGAAGTCCACGATCTTCACGACGTCGCGCCCGTCCTTCGCGCGCGCCACCATGATGTTCGCCGGCTTCAGGTCGCGATGCACGATCCCCAGGTCGTGCGCCGCGGTGAGCCCTTCGGCGATCTGCCGCGTGATCTCCACCGCCCGCGCCGCGGGAAGGATCTTCTCCCGGTCGCAGATGGCGGAGAGCGGCTCCCCTTCCACCACCTCCATCGCGAGGTAGATGAGCCCATCGCTCGTCTCCCCGAAATCGTAGATCGCGGCGACGTTCGGGTGGAGCACGCGGCTCGCGTTCGTCGCCTCGCGGTTGAAGCGACCGATCGCCTCGTGGTCGGTCATCAGCGCGCGATTCATCACCTTGATCGCGCACCGGCGCCCCATCTTCACGTGCTCGGCGAGGAACACCCGCCCCATCGCGCCCTCGCCGAGCCGCTCGAGGATGCGGTAACGGTCGGCGATGACCTGTCCCACGAGATCCGACGCGCCGGGGGTGGTGAGCGTGCTCCCGTCGCGGGCGCAGAACAGCACGTCGGCGCCGTAGGTGGTGCCGCAGAGCGGGCACACCTTCGGCGCCGATGGAGTCCACGGCGTCGTCGAATCCGGCTGGTCGGGAACGGTCACGTCACCTCGCCTCCACGCGGGCGCCACCGCACACACGCTACGATGCGGCGCGCGAGCACGGAAGGGCGCCGCGGCGCCTCAGTCCACGAGTTTGTTGTCTCCCGGCGGGGCGTGGTAGAGGTACTCCGTCACCACCCGCCCTCCCACCAGGTGCTCGCGCACGATGCGCTCGGCGCCGTGCACGTCCACGTGCGCGTACCACACGTCGTCGGGATAGACGACCACCATCGGCCCATGGCCACACTGGTTCATGCACCCGGCGTGGTTCACGCGCACGACCCCTCTGAGCCCCGCCGCGGCGGCACCTTTCTTGAGCGTCGCGTGCACGGCATCGGAGCCCTGCGACGGGCAGGTGCCACCGGATGTGCAGACGAAGACGTGATGCTTGTACTGACCCATACCACAAGCTAACGTGCGCGAGAGCCGACGTTCACCCCCATCATCCTCATGAGCACTCCACCGGAAGCCTGGCTACGGGGTCCGATCCCGGGCGTCGACCCGTATCTCATGCCGGCCGCGCACGCACTCGTGCAGTCGGCCGAGGATCTCGAGCGAGCCGCGTCCCCGCTCGACGTCGACGAGCTGTGGGCGACTCCCGGCGGCGCCGCCTCCGTGGGCTTTCACCTGCGGCACATCGCCGGAAGCATCGACCGCCTGCTCACCTACGCGCGCGGCGGCGCGCTCGACGACCGGCAGCGCGCGGTGCTCGCCGGGGAGGGGATGGCGGGGTCGCCGCCCGCCGAAGCGCCGGAGCTGGTCCGCCTCGCGCGGGGGGCGATCGATCACGCGCTCGACACGCTGCGCGCCACCCCGCGCGAGTCGCTGCTCGAGGCGCGGCGGGTGGGGCGCGCCGGCCTCCCGTCCACGGTGCTCGGCCTGCTCGTCCACGTGGCCGAGCACACGCAGCGCCACACGGGACAGGTGATCACGACGGCGAAGATCGTGCGGGGGGTGCGGCGCGCGTAGTGCCGCCGAGCAGCTCCCACTGCATCACCCCCCACGCCACCACGCACGGCGCGGCCTTGAGGCCGAGCAGCGACAGCACGAGCAGCGCGGTGCGCCACGCCTCGCGCGGGGAGCACACCCACCAGACCACGATCCCCGCGGCCGCGATGACGAAGGACGGGCGCTCCGCCTGGTGGTTGAAGATCACCACGTACACGAGCAGCGAGCAGAGATACCGCACGCGAAACGCCGCGTCCGTCCACCGGTCGCGGCGGAGGAGCAGCGGGAGGAGGAGCACCGCCGTGCCGGCGAGCTGGATCGGCCAGTTGGGCCAGCGCCCATGCGCGAGCCGCGACGCGAGCCCCATCACCGATGCGCCGTGGTCGAGCGCGTCGGCGCGCTCGATCACGAGCCAGGAGCGATACTGCGCCAGGAGCGCCGACGGCGGTGTCACCAGCAGCGGCAGGGCGGCCAGCAGCACGCCCACGCCGAGCATCGCCAGCGCCATCTGTCCTCGGCGGTTGCGCGGCAGGGCGAAGCTCAGCGCGGCGAGGGGGAAGATCTTGATCGCCGCGCTGGTGCCGATCGCCGCCGCCGCGCCGAGCGGCCGGTCGCGCTCGAGCGCCGCGAACGCGAGGATGATGAGCGCGGCCACGAGCGCGTTGCTCTGGGAGGCCTGCAGCGTCACCACCAGCTCGGGATAGAGCAGCAGCGCGGCGAGCGCCGCCGCGCGCGGCTCGAGCAGGCGGTGGAGCGCGCTCCAGAGCGCGGCCGCGTTGAGCACGTCCCACGCCACGAGCCCGGGCGTGAACGGCAGCAGCGCGAACGGCGCGAAGAGCAGGGCGAAGGTGGGGCTGTACTTGAACAGGTCGTATCCCTGCGCGGGATAGTGCGCGTACAGGTCGCGCCGCGCGAGCACGTGGCCGTACGACTCGCGGAACACGGGATACGTCCAGTGCATGTGATGAGAGAGTGCGCGCTCCAGGGCGACGAGCACCGCCGTCGCGATGTAGAGCGCGAGCACCCGGAGGCGCCCGTGCGCGAGCGCGGACGTCCGGCCGAGCGCGTCGATGGGCTCGGCCGTTTTCCGGGACGACGCGAACACGCGAGGATCCGTCATGGCGACGATCGACGATTTCGACGTACTGGACATCCGGATCGGGACCGTGGTGTCGGCCGAGCCCTTTCCGGAGGCGCGAACGCCGGCGATCAAGTTGCGCATCGACTTCGGCCCCGGGCTGGGGGTGAGGCAGTCGAGCGCGCAGCTCACCAGACGGTATACCCCGGAGGTGCTCGTGGGGAGACAGGTGGTGGCGGTGGTGAACTTCCCTCCACGCCGGATCGCCGGCTACCGGAGCGAGGTGCTCGTGCTCGGCGCCGTCCCCGCGCCCGGCGACGTGGTGCTGCTCGCGGTGGACGGTGCCGTGGCGGACGGGACCGCCGTACGGTGACGCGGGAGCTCCCCGGGTGCGCGCTCCGAGTCGGGCTTGACAGGCCGGGCCGGGCCCCGTAGCTCTACACAATGCTCGCGAACCGGGACGCGCTCATGTGCTGTATCCGCCATCGGGAGGCCGCCATGCGGCGGCCGGGCGGAGCCGCACGCGCTTCCTGATCGACATCGTCGATCGCGACGTGCTTCCCGTCCGGCCGCTCCGTCGAGCGGCCGGTTTCGTTTTCGGCCCGGGCGCTCGCGCGGCGAACTTCCCGCGCGGGCCGGGCGTTCGACCGACGTGCGCACCACCACCGACCGAGGGGGCAGATCATGGCGACCACGATGAACGTCGCGCCCGACCAGTCGATTCTCCGGAAGGGATACGTGCACCCCGAAGTGCTCGTCTCCACCGACTGGCTCGCGGCCAATCTCGACAATCCGAGCATCCGCATCATCGAGAGCGATGAGGATGTGCTGCTGTACGACATGGGCCACATTCCGAATGCCCAGAAGATCGACTGGCATGCCGACCTGAACGATCCGGTGGTCCGCGACTACGTGGACCGCGAGCAGTTCCAGAAGCTGCTCCGGGAGAAGGGGATCGACGAGTCGACCACCGTGATCTTCTACGGCGACAAGAACAACTGGTGGGCCACCTACGCCTACTGGGTGTTCCAGCTCTTCGGCTTCCAGAACGCGCGCGTGCTCGATGGCGGGCGCGTGAAGTGGGAGCAGGAGGGGCGCCGGATGACGACCGATGTGCCGAAGTTCCCTGCCACCTCGTACGTGGCGCCGGAGCGCGACGACCGGCGCATCCGCGCCTTCCGCGACGAGACCCTCGCGCACGCCAGCGCGAAGCGGCCGCTGGTGGACGTGCGCTCGCCTGACGAGTACACCGGGAAGAAGACGCACATGCCCGAGTATCCGCAGGAAGGGGTGCTGCGCGGCGGGCACATCCCCGGCGCGAAGAACGTCCCCTGGGGGCGCGCCGCGAACACCGACGGCACCTTCAAGAGCGCCGACGAGCTGCGCGCGATCTACGAGCAGGAGATCGGGCTCGAGCCCGGCGCCGACGTGATCGCCTACTGCCGCATCGGCGAGCGCTCGTCGCACACCTGGTTCGTGCTCTCCTACCTCCTCGGCTACGATCACGTCCGCAACTACGACGGGAGCTGGACGGAGTGGGGGAACGCGGTACGCCTGCCGATCGAGCGATGAGCGCGGAGCACGCGACGAAGGCGGGCGCGCTGGCGAGCGCGCCCGCGACGCGCGAGCCCAACCGGGTGCGCGTGGAGTGGCAGGGCGACCACCGGTTCGACGCCGGGCGCCCAGGCGGCCCGGTCGCGCGCATCGACTCCGATGCCGCGACCGGGCAGAGTCCGGTGGACGCGCTGTTGAGCGCGCTCGCCACGTGCGTCTCGGTGGACGTGGTGGACATCCTGAAGAAGCGGCGCACCCCGCCGTCGCGCTACGAGGTCGAGGTCGTCGGCACGCGCGTGGATGCGACCCCGCGCCGCCTCAAGCACGTGCTGCTCCGCTTCTTCATCGACGGCGAGGGGATCGAACCGGAGCAGGCGGAGCGGGCGGTGCAGCTCGCCGTCACGAAGTACTGCTCCGTGCGCGACTCGCTCGACCCGGATCTCCCCGTGGAATGGGAGGTCCACGTGAACGATGGCCTCTGACTCGCGGGAGAAGCGGGGGTGGGGCGAGGGCTACCAGTGGGGGGCGGCCGGTCTGCCTCCCACGCCCTCCCCATCGTCCAATGCCCCCGAGACTTCTCGCGCCCCGATGATCATCACCGATGCCATAGGCCGCACCCCCGTCGTCCGCCTCGCGCGCGTGCTGGAGCCGGAGATGGCGGAGGTGTGGATCAAGATCGAGGGGATGAACCCCGGCGGCTCGATCAAGGACCGCACGGCGCTCGGGATGGTGCTCGATGCCGAGCGGCGCGGCGTGCTGCGCCCCGGCGGCACCATCGTGGAGCCGACGTCGGGGAACACGGGGATCGGCCTCGCGCAGGTGGCGTCCGCGCGCGGCTACCGCCTCATCCTCTGCCTTCCCGCGCAGATGAGCGAGGAGCGGAAGCGGACGCTCGGCGCGTACGGGGCGGAGCTCGTCCTCACCGATCCCGAGCTGCGCATGATCGCCGCGATCGAGGAAGCGAAGCGGATCGAGGCGGAGCTCGGGGCGTGGCTGCCGAACCAGTTCTCGAACCCGGCCAACCCGAGCATCCACTACAACACCACCGGCCCCGAGCTCTGGGACCAGATGCACGGGCGCATCGACGCGTTCGTCTACGGGTCGGGGACCGGCGGCACGATCAGCGGCGTGGGGCGCTTTCTCAAGGAGCGCGACCGCCGCATCCAGGTGGTGGCGGTGGAGCCGGCGCGCTCACCGGTGCTGAGCGGCGGACAGCGCGGCCAGCACCAGTTCCAGGGGATGGGGCCGGGCTTCATCCCCGACAACTTCGACCGCTCGGTGGTGGATCGCGTGATCCCGGTGTGGGAGGAGGACGCCTTCCCGCTCGCACGCCGCCTCGCGCGCGAGGAGGGGCTGTTCGTCGGCATGTCGAGCGGAGCGATCGCCTGGGCCTCGCTCCAGATGGCGCGCGAGCTCGGTCCGGGGAAGCGGGTGATCATGATCAGCCCGGACTCCGGCGCGCGGTATCTGTCGACGACGCTGTTCGCTGGCGAGGCGGCGGGGGAGGCCGGAGAGCACTGATCTTCGGGGCGCGGGGCGCGGGATGCGAGTGGGTAATGATTTGCGACGAGGGGCCGGCATCCGCCGGCCCCTCGTCGCGTTCCATGTTACCCGCGTCCCGCGCCCCGCGCCCCGCCCTCACCCGAACCCCGACTTTCTGAGCTTCGCCAACACCTTCCTCCGCACCTGGCTCGGCGCCGGATGCTCGCCGCGCGTCGCGGCGATCGCGTCGAGGAACGCGCGCTCGAAATCGTAGTGCGGGTGGCAGTCCCGGCACTCGGCGAGGTGCGCACGGATCTCGGCCATGCTCTCGTCCGTGAGCTCGCCGTCGAGGTAATCCCAGAGCTGCCGCACGACGTCCAGGCAATCCATGGTCATGCCGTCCTAGGCCAGGCCTTTCGGGATTCGTCCGCGCGCCGGAGCAGCCCGGCATCGCGTGCGTGAAGCATCAGTGCCTCCTGCAGGAGGCGGCGTCCCCGGAACAGGCGCGATCGCACCGTCCCGATCGGCACCGAAAGAATCGATGCCGCCGCCTCGTACGACAACCCCTCCACATCCACCAGCACCACCGCCGACCGGAACACCTCGGGGAGCTCCCCGATCGCGCGGTCCAGCGCCGGGGCGAGGTCGAGCTGCGCGAACAGATCGTCGTACCCGCCCTCGCGCAGCGTCGCCGTCAGCCGCACCGCCGCCAGCGTCTCGAGCTGCGCGTCATCCCCACCGTGGTCCACACGGCGTCGCTCCCGCTCGCGGGAGCGCAGGAAGACGTTGCGACAGATGGTGAACAGCCACTTCCGGCAGTCGCTCCCCGCCTCGAACGTGTGCCAGGAGCGGTAGGCGCGCAGGAATGTCTCCTGGACGATGTCGTCGGCATCCGGCTCGTTGCGCGACATCGACAGCGCGAACCGGTAGACGTCGTCCAGCCACGGAAGCGCCTCCCGCTCGAAGCGGAGGTCCTCCTCTCGCCTGCGCTCTTCGGCCATTGACATGGACCCTACGAAGCCGGCGACCGCCCGGAGAGTTCCTGGAGCGCTCCCACCGCCGCGGAGAGGCCCCCGGCCGGGCTTGCTGCGCTCCGAGCCGCCGGATATGCTGAGCACAGGGCCCCGTCCTCGCAATCCCCCTGCGCGACGCCCGGCGTCCTCCTCATGACCTTCCAGCGCAAGCTCCGCCTCGGCTTCTCGCTCATGGTGCTCCCGGCGCTACTCGTCGGAGCCGAGGCGATCCGGAGCAACATTCTCCAGCGGCGCGCGCTCAACGCGCTCGGCGCGAGCCTGTCGCGCACCAGAACGTACGCCGAGCTGGAGACGGCGATGTTCAACCAGAGCGAGATCGTCTGGCGCTACCTGAGCGGCATGGACAGCACCGCGCGACGCGAGTTCGACCTCACGGGGCAGGTCATCGCGTACTGGCAGCGGCGATGGCGCGGCGAGCTGCATCCTGACGAGACGGCGCTCGCCGGTCAGGTGGACGCGCTGCAGCGGCAGATCGACAGCGTGTCGCGACGGGTGTTCGTGCTCTACGACAGCGGCCACCGCGAGCAGGCGTACACGCTCGCGCAGCAGGACCTGCGCGACCGGCTCCTCCCCCAGCTCACCGCGCTCAACCGCTACATCTACCGGCAGGCCCGGGAGGCGAGCGTGCGCGGCGCGTACACGCGCCTGGGGGAGAACCTGGCGTTCGAGCGGAAGGTGTTGCTCGCCGTCGTCCTCCTCGCGCTGCTCGCGGGACTCGGTGCGTCGTGGCGTATCGCCGAGGGGCTGGCGCGCCCGATCCGCGAGCTGGCGGGGGCGATGCGCGTGGTCGGGGCCGGCGACCTGGATCATCCGATCGACGTCCGCGCGCGCGACGAGATCGGCGACCTCGCGCGCGCGTTCGCGGCGATGACGGCCAATCTCCGCGACGCACACGCCCGCCAGACGACGCTCAACGCCGAGCTGGCGGCGAAGATCGAGCAGCTCGAGCGCACGCAGTCGCAGCTCGTGCAGTCGGAGAAGCTCGCGTCCATCGGGCAGACGGCGGCGGCGGTGGCGCACGGTCTGCGCAATCCGCTGGCGAGCCTGCGCGCGGCCGCGCAGCTCGCCCTCCACCGCGCCGACCCCGCCGCCTCGCGCGAGCAGCTCGCCGCGATCATCGCGGAGGTGGACCGGCTCGACCGGCGGATCTCGCACCTGCTCAGCTTCTCGCGCCCCGCGCCCTTCCACCCGATCCCCGAGAGCATGACGGCGCTCGTCGATGGGCTGCTCCACGCCTCCACGCAGCTCCTCGCCGAGCGCGACATCGCCCTCGAGACCGCGCTCGCGCCGGATCTCCCCGAGGTGCGTGTGGACCCGATGCAGATGGAGCAGGCGCTGCTCGAGGTGATCGCGAACGCGGTGGACGCCACGCCGCCGGGCGGGCGGCTGCGCATCGCGACGCGCGCGGCGCCGACGGACGACGGATGCGCCGGCGTCGTCGTCGAGATCGCGGACACCGGCGGCGGCATCCCGGCCGACATCGTGGCGTCGGTGTGCGAGCCGTTCTTCACGACGCGCCCCGAGGGCACGGGGCTCGGGCTCGCGATCGCGAAGCGCTACGTCGAGCAGAACGGGGGGCAGCTCGCGATCGCGAGCACGCCTGGCGTGGGCACGACGGTGCGCGTGTGGCTCCCCGCGGCGGCGCCGGCGCCGGCGCTCGCCGCGCCGGCGCCCGCCCCGATCAGGGAGCGGGCGGCCTCGTGAGCGGCGGCACCGTCCTCATCGTCGACGACGAGCGCACGCTCGCGCGCTCGATCAAGGCCTTTCTCGCCGACGCGGGGTGGGAGGCCGAGGTCGCGAGCGATGCGCCCCAGGCGCTCGAGCTCCTCGATCGCCTGCGCCCGGACGTCATCTTCGCCGATGTGCGGCTCCCCGGCATGGGAGGCGTCGAGCTGCTGGAGCGCATCCGTGAGGTCGATGCCGCCGTGCCGGTGATCATGATGACCGCCTACGGTACGATCGAAGGCGCCGTCGAAGCGGTGAAGCTCGGCGCGTTCGACTACCTCAAGAAGCCGGTGGACCTCGAGGAGCTGCGCCTCATCGCCGAGCGCGCCCGCGAGACGTCGCGCCTGAAGCAGGAGCTCTCGTACTACCGGCAGCGCGCCGCGCGCAGCATGCCGTTCGCCGGGATCGTGGGCGAGTCGCCGGCCATGCGGCGCGTCACGGAGCAGGTGCGCCAGATCGCCGCGCTCGACGACACGCCGCCGGTGCTCATCACCGGCGAGACGGGGACGGGCAAGGGGCTCGTCGCGCGCACGCTGCACGCGTCGGGGGCGCGCGCGTCGCGCGCGTTCATCGAGATCAACTGCACCGCGCTCCCGGGGTCGCTGATGGAAGCCGAGCTGTTCGGCTACGAGCGCGGCGCGTTCACCGACGCGAAGGAATCGAAGATCGGGCTGTTCGAGGCGGCCGAAGGCGGCTTCCTCTTCCTCGACGAGGTGGGGGACATCGAGGTCTCGCTGCAGGGCAAGCTGCTGCGCGCCATCGAGGAGCGCACGACACGCCGCGTGGGCGGGATCCGCGACCGGAAGGTCGACGTTCGCATTCTCGCCGCGACGAACCGCGACCTGGAGCGCGAGGCGCAGCGCGGCGCGTTCCGCATGGACCTCTACTTCCGGCTCGCCGTCATCCTCCTCCGCCTCCCCCCGCTGCGCGAGCGCGGCGACGATGTGCTGCTCCTCGCCGAGCGATTCCTGCGACAGTTCAACACCAAGTACGGGCGCGACGTGCGCAGCATCGACGCCCCCGCGCGCGAGCTGCTGCGCGCGTACCCGTGGCCGGGGAACGTGCGAGAGCTGAGCCACGTGATCGAGCGCGCGGTGCTGTGGAGCCGCGGGACGACGATCGGCGCGGACCACCTCTCGCTCACCACGCCCATGGAGCCCGCACCGTCGGCGGAGCCGGTGCCCGCGACGGCCGGGATCGGCGCGCGCCCCCCCGCCGCGGGATCTCCCGCCTTCCCGCCGGTCGGCGTCGACCTCGCGCAGTGGGAGCGGACGATGATCGAGCAGGCGCTTCGCGACGCGGGTGGAAACCAGACGCGCGCCGCCCATCGCCTCGGGATCAGTCGCGACACCCTGCGCTACCGGCTCAAGAAGTTCGGGATCCAGGGGTAGCGAAGGGGCACCGGCGACTGGGTGAGATCACCCAACTCCGGTGGAAATGCCCCACCGCCGGACGCCCCGGAGCGGCACGTCCACGCGACCGATGCGAGCGCGCAACGTGCTGCGGCTCCACACCTTGAACCGCCGTTCCACCACCGGTCCGCACATGGCACATCGGGTGCATTACCAGGGGTGTCGTCGGGTCGATCCGCGATCCGATTGGGTGAAAACGCCCACACCGGCCATGGGGTCGCCAGACCCCGGTTCAACCTCATTGGAGGTAGCCATGTCCTGGACGAAGCCCGAGTTCGAGGTCGTGGAGGTCACGATGGAAGTGACCGCCTACGTCGCCCGGCGCTGAGCAGCCCGCTCGAGAGAGGAGTCCGGTACCCCGGGCTCCTCTCGTCTTCCCCCTCTCCTCCCCAGTCGTGCACGTGCTCCTGCTCGGGACCGCCGCGGGTGGCGGCTTCCCGCAGTGGAACTGCTGGTGCCCCACGTGCCGCGCCGCCCGCGCCGCCCCGGAGCACGCGCGCCCGCGCACACAGTCCTCGATCGCGCTGAGCGCCGATGGAGAGCGCTGGTTCCTCTGCAACGCCTCCCCCGACGTGCGCGAGCAGCTCGCCCGCCTGCGCGATGGGAGCGCTCCCCCCGCGGGGATGCGCCACGTGCCGATCGATGGGATCCTCCTCACCGACGCGGAGCTCGACCATTCGCTCGGCATCGCGCTCCTCCGGGAGGGACGCCGGCTTCACCTCTGGGTGACATCCGCCGTCGCGCGCACGCTGGAGGAGGACTCGCGGATTCTCCCCGTCACCCGTGCCTTCGCCGACGTGGTGGTGACCGAGCTGACCGTGGATTGTGAGCTGCTCCTCCGCGATGCCGATGGCGCGCCCGCGGGGCTCGCGGTGCAGCCGTTCGCCGTCCCGGGAGATCCCCCGCGCTTCGCGTCGATCGATGCGCCGGGGCACACGGTCGGCCTGATCGTGCGCGACGTCGCCACCGGTGCCCGCTGCGCGTACGTGCCCGGATGCGGCGCGCTCGATGACGTGCTGCTCGCCCGCCTCGCCGCCGCCGACCTGCTCCTCTTCGACGGTACCTTCTGGAGCGACGATGAGCTCATCGCCCTCGGCATCGGCACGCGGGGCGCGCGCGACATGGGACACCTCCCCATCTCCGGCCCCCACGGCAGCCGCGAGGCGCTCTCTCGCCTCCCCTGCCGCAGGAAAGTCTACACGCACATCAACAACACCAACCGCATCCTCCTGGAGGACTCGCCGGAGCGGCGCGCCGTCGAGGCAGCGGGGCTGGAAGTGGGTATGGATGGAATGCGGTTCGTGATGTAGAGTTTTCATTAGGACATCTTAATGCACTGACAGAAAGTCGCTCCCGCGCCCTGACACTCCGCCCCCAACCGGTCATGTCGGTCACCCTCTCCGCGCAGACCTCCGCTCCCCCTCCCCCGCCGATCCCCTCGCTCGAGCGGCCGCTCGCTCCACGGGAGCTCGTGGAGGCGCTGCGAGCGTTCCACTCCTCGTACTACGTGGAGCACCCCTTTCACCAGCTCATGCACGAGGGGAAGCTCTCGCGGCGACAGCTCCAGGGATGGGTGGCCAATCGGCTCGCCTACCAGCGCGCGATCCCGCGGAAGGACGGCGCGATCATCTCCAACTGCCCGGTCCCCGCGGTGCGCCGGCAGTGGATCCAGCGCATCATCGACCACGACGGCACGGAGGAGGGCGAGGGCGGCATCGAGCTCTGGGTGCGCCTCGGTCTCGCGCTCGGGCTGGAGCGCGAGGAGATGGAAGACGAGCGGCACGTCCTCCCCGGTGTCCGCTTCGCCACCGAGGCGTACGTCAACTTCTGCAAGACGCGCCCGTGGGTGGATGCGTGCGCGTCCTCGCTCACGGAGCTGTTCGCGCCCGACATCATGCGCCGACGGCTGTCGTCGCTCCCGGTGCACTACCCGTGGATCCCCGCCGAGGCGTACGACTACTTCAGGAGTCGCCTGGTGCAGGCACCGCGCGACAGCGCGCAGGGGCTGGAGATCGTCACCACGTACTGCACCACCGTCGAGACGCAGCGCCGCGCGTTCGAGGCGTTGAAGTTCAAGATCGAGGTGCTGTGGGTGATGATCGACACCATCCACAACGCCTATCGAGACGAGTGATGGTGTCGATCTCCGGGGACTCCCGTCCGGCGCTCTGGCGTCTCGCGCGGGTGGACTACGACCCCGTACGGCAGCGGCGCGTGCTCCTCTATCCCGAGGGGGCGATGCTCCTCAACGACACGGCGGCGGAGATCCTGTCGCTGTGCGATGGCGTGCGGACGGTGGACGACATCGCCGGCACGCTCGGCGCGCGCTACGACGCCGACGTGCGCGCGGATGTGCTCGAGTATCTCTCACGACTCGCCGACCGGGAGCTGGTGCGCGATGTCCGATCATAGACCCACCACGTTGCTGGCGGAGCTGACGCATCGCTGCCCGCTGCACTGCCCCTACTGCTCGAACCCGCTCGAGCTCGTGCGCTCGCGCACGGAGCTCACGACCGAGGAGTGGCAGCGCGTCTTCACCGAGGCGCGGGCGCTCGGCGTGCTCCAGCTCGGGCTCTCCGGCGGCGAGCCGCTGCTGCGGCGCGACCTCGAGGCGCTCGTCGCCCACGCGCACGCGCTCGGGCTCTACCAGACGCTCGTCACCTCCGCCGTCGGGCTCACGCGCGAGCGTCTGGAGACGCTCGCGGGGGGCGGGCTCGAGCACGTGCAGATCTCCCTCCAGGCCGCCACGCCCGAGCTGGCGGAGCGGATCGCGGGGACGCGGAGCTGGGAGCAGAAGCTCCGGGCCGCGGGCTGGGTGAAGGCACTCGGGCTCGCCTTCACGGTGAACGTGGTGCTCCACCGCGCGAACCTGGACCAGCTGGAGCAGATCCTCGACCTGGCGGCCGAGCTCGGGGCCGATCGCGTGGAGCTGGCCAACACGCAGTACTACGGCTGGGCACTCGTGAACCGGGCGGCTCTCCTGCCCACGCGCGATCAGCTCGCGCGCGCCGAGGCGGTGGTGGACCGGAAGCGGGAGGAGTACCGCGGGCGCATGCAGCTTCTCTACGTGCTCCCGGACCACTACGAGCAGTACCCGAAGCCGTGCTACGGCGGCTGGGGAGCGGTCTATCTGGTGGTGAGCCCGGACGGCACGGTGCTCCCCTGCCACGCGGCGGGGACGCTGCCGGGACTCGACTTCGCGACGGTGCGCGAGCGGTCGCTGGAGTGGATCTGGCGCGAGTCACCTGGCTTCCAGGCGTTCCGGGGGGACTCGTGGATGCGGGAGCCGTGCCGGAGCTGCCCGCGCAAGCACGTCGACTTCGGTGGCTGCCGGTGCCAGGCGTACGCACTCACGGGGGAGGCGGCGAACGCCGATCCGGTGTGCACGCTCTCGCCGCATCACGGGGTGATCGTGGCGGCGTTGGCCGAGGGCGAGGCCGCCGCTGCGGTCGAGGCCGAGGCGGCGGCGCCAGGCGCCGAGTCGCCCCCCACGTACATCTATCGCGCGATGCCCCGGGCCGAGCCGCAGTCGCCTTTACATTCCACGCCACTCGGCTGAAGTTTCTGGGGTCCGGCCACCCCAGCCGCTCTCCCTCTCGCTCCAGCGGCTGCCGCGCGCATTCGACCAGTGATGAGGGTTTCAGTGGCTCCTGCGGACGACGATCGCGAGCGCCGCGCCCGTGACGGCGATGGTGGTCCCGCTCGGGCGCCCTCCGACGAGGGCTCCCGCGCGCGGGATAAACATCAGGAGGCGCTCCGCTATCGTGCGCTGTTCGATCGCGCCGCGCAGTTCATGGCGCTGCTCTCCCCCGACGGCGTGCTCCGCGAGGTCAACCGCACCGCGCGCGAGCTCCTCGGCGCCACCGACGGGGAACTCATCGGCCGGCCGATGGGAGATCTCCCCGGTTGGCGCGAGGAGGCCGACCGCCAGCGCGTGCGCGGTGCCGTGGCCCGCGCCGCGGCGGGAGATGTCGCGCGTGAGGAGCTCGAAGTCGTCGACCGTGACGGACGACCGCTCGTGCTCGAGCTCGTGGTCTCGCCGGTGCGCGACGAGGAGGGGCGCCTCTCGGCGCTGATCGGCGAGGGACAGGACATCACCGACCGTACGCGCGCCGAGGAGGCGCTGCGGATCTCCGAGGCGAAGTTCGCCGGCATCGTCTCCATCGCCGCCGATGCCATCGTCACGATCGACGAGAGGAGCACCATCGTCCACTTCAACGAGGGCGCGGAGCAGATCTTCGGCTGGCGCGCGGCCGAGGCGATCGGCAGACCGCTCGAGATTCTCCTCCCCCCAGGGCTGAGCGAGCTGCACAAGCGGCACGTCCGCGCGTTCGGCGCCGGCCCGGTGGCGGCGCGGCGCATGGGGACGCGCGACGAGATCGTCGGCCGCCGGAAGAGCGGCGAGCTGTTTCCCGCCGAGGCGTCCATCTCGAAGATCGACATCGGCGGGCGGCGCCTGTACACGGCGGTGCTGCGCGACGTCACGGAGCGCAAGCGCGCGGAGGAGGAGCGAAACGCGCTGCTCGCGCGGGAGCGCGAGGCGCGCGCGGCGGCCGAGGCGGCGGAGCGGCGCGCCGAGTTCCTGGTGGAGGCGAGCGACATCCTCGACCGCTCGCTCGACTACGAGGCGACGCTGCGCAGCGTCGCGCGCCTGGCCGTGCACACGCTGGCCGACCTGTGCGTCATCGACATCACCACCGATGATGGGCGCGTGCGGCGGCTCGACATCGCCGCCGCCGATCCGGCACGCGCGCCGCTGGCGGATGCGCTGCGCCGCGTCCCGCTCGACACGGACCGCCCGTACCTCACGCGCACCGCGCTGCGCACGGGAAGGACGGAGATCGTGTTCGACATCCCGCCGGAGCGGCTGGCCGAGCTGGCGCAGGACGAGGAGCACCTGCTCACGCTCCGGCAGCTCGCGCCGCTGTCGTGCATGGTGATCCCGCTCGTCACGCGCGACCGGACGCTGGGCGCCATTGGCTTCATCTCCACGCGCCCGGAGCGCCGCTACGGCGAGGCGGACGTGCAGTTGGGGGAGGAGCTCGCGCGCCGCGCGGCGCAGGTGATGGACAACGCCCGGCTGTACGCCATCGCCCAGCACGCCATCCGCGCGCGCGACGACGTGCTCGGCGTGGTGTCGCACGACCTGCGCAATCCGCTGAGCGCGATCTCGATGTGCGCGAGCACGCTGCTCGATCCCGAGCCGCCGACGCCGGAGAACGTGCGCTACCTCGCCGACACGATCATGCGCTCCGCCGACTGGATGAACCGGATCATCCGCGACCTGGTGGACGTGGCGGCGATCGAGGCGGGGCGGTTGTCGCTGCGGCGGGAGACCACCACCGTGCAGGCGATCGTGGACGAGGCGGTGATGCTGCTCGAGCCGCTCGCCCAGGAGCGCGCGCTCGCGCTGACGGCGGAGGTGGAGGCGGGGCTGCCGCCGGTGCACGCCGACCCGCAGCGCGTGGTGCAGGTGCTCTCGAATCTGGTGGGCAACTCCTCGCGCTTCACGCCGTCCGGCGGCCGGATCGTGATCCGGGCGGAGCGGCACGGCGCCGAGGTGCAGCTCTCGGTGGAGGACACCGGCGCCGGCATCCCGGCGGCGGACCAGCCGCACGTCTTCGATCGCTTCTGGCACGCCGACCGCGGCACGCGGCGGCACGGGAGCGGGCTCGGACTCGCCATCGCGCGCGGGATCGTCGAGGCGCACGGCGGGCGCA
>DASTSH010000039.1:0-6337 GCA_035760785.1 Gemmatimonadaceae bacterium
AGGGGCACGATGATCGCCGAGCGCGGCGCGAGGGCGCGCAGCATCCGGCGCTGCTCATCGTCCCGTGCCACGCGTTGCAGCATCGCGTCCGTGATGTCCGGGACGTACGCCAGCCGGCCGGAGCGCAGCACCCGGGCCACGCCGTGCTCGGCATCGCGGTCCAGCGGGTGGCGGCGATTCAGCTCGAGCACCTGGTGCATCGTTCGCGGATCGGTGTGCGCGACGGCGACCGGCCGTGCGTCGCCCCGCTCGTCCATCACGTGCACCACGCACCAGTTGCCGAGGCACGGCACCACGAGGCGGGCCACCGAAGGGAGCGTGGCCTCGTAGTCGAGCGAGGAGCCGAGTACGCGCTGCGCATCGGCCACGCACCGCTGCAGCTCGACCTGGCGCTTCTGGCGCGTGATGTCGCGCGCGACCTTGGAGATGCTGGTCACGTTTCCGTTGCCGTCGCGGATCGGTGAGATCGTCACCGAGACATCGATGCGGGCGCCGTCCTTCCGCAGGCGCACCGTCTCGAAGTGCTCCACGTGGCCGCCGCCCCGCAGCCGCTCGAGGATGATCGTCTCCTCGTCGCGGCGCTCCGGGGGAATGATCAGCGCGACGGAGCGCCCCACCGCCTCGGCGGCGGTCCAGCCGAAGATGCGCTCGGCGCCGGCGTTCCAGCTCGTGATGACGCCATCGAGCGACTTGCTCACCACCGCGTCGTCGGACGATTCGACGATGGCGGCGAGCATCCCGCGGAGCCGCTCGCCGCGCTCGGTGCCGCCGCGCGAGGCGGCGCGGCGGCCGCTCACCCGGATGGCGAGCGCGGCCGCCGCCGCACCGGCCGCGAGCGCGATGGCGACAGGGCGACCGAACCGGAGGGTGAGCACCCACGTGACCGCGACCGCGGCGATCGCGATCATCCCCGCGGTCGCGGAGGCCCGTGGCCATCGCGCGCCACGCGATGGCCACGCCATGGTGCGCCGGGGTGAAACCGCACTCTCCGTGCGCGCGCTCATCGGTACCGCTGCTCCCGGGTGACGACTACGGTGGTGCGTGAACGAATCTATGTGCGGACCGCGCGCGCACCAGAGCACCGCGCGCGAGCACCGATTGGCGCCCGCGCGCGTGTCGGGGTGCGAAGTTTGCAAACCGTGGCGGTGCTGGTGCTCGGTCCATGCCGACACGACCACCGGCGCGATGCTGCCACGTGAGGCGGCGCCCGACGCGCCCGCCCCGCGCAGCACGGCCGGGTCGTGCCTGCCCCTCGTGTACGCAGGAGGTCAGCAATGCCGCGTCGTGTATCGCATTCGTCGCACCCATCATCGCTGCGCCCGAGCGGACCGAGCGCGCACGGTCCACGGGCCGCGCGCGCTCCGATACCGCTGGCCGCGCTGCTCGCCGCGCTGACGCTCGCGCCGGCCGTGGGCGCCCAACAGACACCGCAGAACAGGCCGGCAGCGACACCGCCCGGGGGTGCCTCGTCAGGCGGCACGCTTCCGCCAGGCGGGACGGAGGGAAACTGGGTGACTCCCGCCCGCACGCTCGAGGGGACGCGCTACAGCCCGCTCACCCAGATCACCACGGACAACGTGAAGAACCTGAAGGAGGTCTGGCACTACGTCGACGGGATCAAGGACGGGCACGAGGGACAGCCGCTGGTCGTGAACAACACCATGTACATGGTGACGCCCTACCCCGACAAGCTGATCGCCTTCGACCTCACCAAGCCCGGCCCCGCCAAGAAATGGGAGTACGATCCCCCGATCGATCCCACCTCGTTCGGCAAGGCCTGCTGCGATGACGTGAATCGCGGCGCCGCGTACGCCGATGGCAAGATCATCTACAACACGCTCGACAATCACACCGTCGCGGTCGACGCCAACACGGGGAAGCAGGTGTGGCGCACGAAGCTCGACGATGCGAACAAGGGCGCCACGATGACCATGGCGCCGCTCGTGGTGAAGAACAAGGTGATCGTCGGGGTGAGCGGCGGCGAGATGGGCGTGTGGGGGTGGGTGGCCGCGCTCGACGTGAAGTCGGGGAAGGAGCTCTGGCGCGCGCGCAACACCGGCCCCGACAAGGACGTGCTCATCGGGCCCGACTTCAAGCCTTACTACTCCTGGATGCAGGGGAAGGACATGGGCGTGAAGACGTGGCGCGGCGACCAGTGGAAGATCGGCGGCGCGGCCGTGTGGGGGTGGATCACCTACGATCCGGAGACGAACCTCATCTACTACGGCACGTCGAACCCCGGCACCTGGAACCCCGACCTGCGCCCCGGCGACAATCTCTGGGCGACGACGATCTTCGCGCGCGATCCCGACAACGGGCACGCCAAGTGGGCGTTCGCCGCGACGCCGCACGACGAGTGGGACTTCGATGACGTGAACGAGAGCATCGTCGCCGACCTGCCCATGAACGGGCAGACGCGCAAGGTCATCGTCCACTTCGACCGCAACGGCTTCGCGTACACCATCGATCGGACCAACGGGCAGGTGCTCGTGGCGCAGCCCTTCCAGTACATCAACTGGGCGAAGGGCTTCGACCTGAAGAGCGGCCGCGCGATCATCGACTCCTCGAAGGAGACGCACCAGGGGCGGCTGACCAAGAACATCTGCCCGTCCTCCACCGGCGCGCGCGACCAGCAGCCGGCCGCGTACTCGCCGCAGACGCACCTGTTCTACACGCCCTCCACGAACCTCTGCATGGACTACGGCGGCGTGGAGGCGAAGTACATCGCCGGCACGCCGTACGTGGGCGCGGCGGTGCGCATGTACGCCGGCCCCGGCGGCAACGATGCACGCGGGGAGTTCATGGCGTGGGACGCGGCCACCGGCAAGAAGGTGTGGGGGATCAAGGAGAAGTATCCGGTGTGGGCCGGCGCGCTCGCGACGGCCGGCGGCGTGGTGTTCTACGGCACCATGGACGGCGACTTCAAGGCGGTCGACGCGAAGACGGGCAAGGAGCTGTGGAAGACGCACTTCGACTCGGGGATCATCGGCAACCCGATCACGTACACGGGGCCCGACAAGAAGCAGTACGTGGCGATCTACGAGGGCGTGGGCGGATGGGCCGGGGCGATCGTGCCGGGCAACCTCTCCCCCGATGATCCGTGGGCCGCGCTGGGCGCGGTGGGGGCGATGGCCGATCTCCCCAAGGACACCAAGCCGGGCGGCGCCCTCCACGTGTTCGCCCTGTCGCAATGACGCGGATGCGGTGGTCGCACCTCCGGCTCACCGGCCTCGCGGCGCTCGCCGCGCTCGGTGCCGTCGCGCTCGGCGCGGCGCCGGGCGCCCGCGCGGGCGGCCGCGCGCCGAAAACGTTCCGGGTGTGCGCCGATCCCAACAACCTCCCCTTCTCCAATCGCCGGGGGGAGGGATTCGAGAACAGGATCGCCGAGCTGTTCGCGCGCGATCTCCACGCCACGCTCGCCTACGACTGGCTCGCGCAGAACCGCGGCTTCGCGCGCAAGACGCTCAAGACCGGCGCGTGCGACGTGATCATGGGCGTGCCGGCGCACTACGATCCGGTGCTCACCACGATTCCGTACTACCGGTCCACGTACGTGTTCGTCACCCGCGCCAGCGACGGGCTGCGCATCTCCTCGTTCGATGATCCGAGGCTCGCCCACCTGAAGATCGGGGTCCACCTGGTCGGCGACGACGGCGTCAATCCGCCGCCGGCGATGGCGCTCGGCGCGCGGGGGATCGTGGACAACGTGGAGGGCTATCCGCTCATCGGCGATTACAGCAAACCGAATCCTCCGGCACGACTCCTCGACGCGGTGGCGGCGAGGAAGGTGGACGTGGCGGTGGTGTGGGGTCCGCTGGCCGGCTACTTCGCCGGCCGCGAGCCCACCAAGCTCACCCTCACGCCGGTGCGCCCCGCGGTGGATGCGACGGGGCTGCGCTTCTCCTACGCGATCGCCATGGGCGTCCGCAAGGGAGACACGGCGCTCAAGGCGACGCTCGACTCGCTCATCACGCGCGAGCGCCCCGCCATCCAGCGCATCCTCGACGCCTACGGCGTGCCGCATGCGGACAGCGATTCCGTGGCGGCCGCGTCGGCCGCGCCGTGATCGGACGGACAGATCTTCCACACGGGAGAGCAGCCATGGGAACGGCCAGAAACACGATGTTCCGAATCACCTGCGCGGCGGTGGTCGCGTTGACCGTCGCCGCGTGCTCCAAATCGAAGAAGACGACGGCGGGCGGCGGGAGCCCCGATACCACCACGCCGGGGAACGAAGGGAACCCGGCGAGCGGGCAGGTGGCCGAAGTATCGAGCCGCTCCTTCAACGGGGATCCCAAAGTGGCGGCGCAGGGGCGGGTGCTCTTCCTCGCCTACAACTGCTACGGCTGCCACGGCGGTCTCGCCGGTGGCGCCATGGGACCGAGCCTGCGCGACACGACGTGGAAGTACGGCGGCACGGACCAGGCGATCTACTCCTCCATCCACGACGGCCGGCCGATGGGGATGCCGACGTGGGGGAAGACGCTCAGCGAACAGCAGATCAGGACGCTGATCACCTACATCCGCTCCCTCCGCTCGAGCGCCGAGCCGAAGTTCTTCTTCGCGACGCAGATGGCGGAGGCCGGCGTCGATACGGCGGACTTCCGGAAAGCGCTGCGGTAGCCGCTCGCCCCGCTCACGCCGCCGTGCCTCCCGGCGCGGCGGCGGGGCGGTACCGGATCGCCTCCGCCACGTGCGGCGCGGCGATCGCCACCTCGCCATCCAGATCCGCGATCGTCCGCGCCACGCGCAGCACGCGGTGGTAGCCGCGCGCGGATAGCCCCAGCCGCTCCGCCGCCGCGGCGAGCAGCTCGCGCGCGTCGGGCGCCACGGGAGTCTCCGTGGCCAGCCAGCGCCCGCTCACGCGCCCGTTGGTGACCGCATCCCCGAGCCGCGCGTGCCGCCCGTGCTGGCGCGCGCGCGCCCGCTCCACCCGCTCGCGTACCGCCCGCGAGGATTCCGCCGTCCCGCGCGCGGCGAGCTCGCGCACGGGGAGCGCGCTCACCGTCACGTGCAGGTCGATGCGGTCCACCATGGGACCGGAGAGGCGGGCGCGGTAGCGCGCGATGTCCGCCGCCGTGCACACGCAGCGCGCGCCGCCGTCGCCCGCGTGCCCGCACGGGCACGGGTTCATCGCGCCGACGAGGGTGAAGCGCGCGGGGTAGCGCACCGTCGCCGCCGCGCGGGCGATCACCACGTGGCCATCTTCCAGCGGCTGCCGCAGCGCGTCGAGCACGTAGCGCGGCAGCTCGAGCATCTCGTCGAGGAAGAGGACGCCCAGGTGCGCGAGGCTCACCTCGCCCGGGCGCGGCCCCGGGCCTCCCCCGATGAGCCCCGCTGCCGAGATGGTGTGATGCGGTGCGCGGAAGGGGCGCACCGGCGCCGGCGCCTGGTCCGGCGCGAGCAGCCCGGCCACGGAGTGCACGGCGAGCACCTCCAGCGCCTCCCGCTCCGTGAGCGCGGGGAGGAGCGCGGGGATGCAGCGCGCGAGCATCGTCTTCCCCGCCCCGGGCGGCCCCACGAGGAGGAGCCCGTGATCGCCGGCGGCGGCGATCTCGAGGGCGCGCTTGGCGTGCGCCTGCCCCACGACGTCGCGCAGGTCCGGCCCCGCATCGCGCGGCGCCGCCGCGCGCGGCGGCGCGTCGGGAGGGGAGAGCCGTCCCGCGCGCAACGCGAGCACCGCCTCGCGCAGCGTCGCCGCCGCGGCGAGGCGCGCATCGCTCACGAGCCGCGCCTCCGGCACGTTCCCCGGCGGCACGAGCAGCGTGACGGCGCTCTCGTGCCCGGCGGCGTGCGACATCGCGCGCGCCACCGGGAGCACGCCGCGCACCGGACGGATGGCGCCGTCGAGCGCGAGCTCGCCGATCGCGGCGACGTCGCGCACGTGCTCGGCGCCGAGCTGTCCCGTGGCCACGAGCAGCCCGAGCGCGATCGGGAGGTCGAAGGCGGTGCCTTCTTTCTTCGTGTCTGCCGGGGCGAGGTTCACCGTCACCCGCCGCGGTGGCACCTCGAAGCCGGAGTTGACGAGCGCCGCCATCACCCGCTCCCTGCTCTCGCGCACGGCACCGGCCGCGAGCCCCACCACCGTCCACTGCGGGAGCCCGTTGGCGGCATCCACCTCCACGGTGACGTCGTACGCATCGATCCCGATCACGGCGGCGGAGCGGATGGCGGCGAGCATGTGCGGCACGATGCTCCGACGCCAGCCGGGCGGCGGAACCCGAACGTTGCGCGGCGAGTCGAACCACCGCCCGGCCGGCGACCGCGCCGCGCTTGACAGACGACACGGTGCGGTGAGGATTGCGGCCCCACGTCGCCGCAGAGCGCATGCGCTCTG
>DASTSH010000040.1:0-3032 GCA_035760785.1 Gemmatimonadaceae bacterium
GGAGCCTGAGCGCGTCGATGTACGAGGAGCCGCCGTCGTGCCCGTGGTTGATCTGATTGTAGACGAACGCTGGACTGAAGTGCCGCGTCAGATCGGGCAGTCCATCGGGTCGCACGAGTGGGGAATGGGTTCGCACCTCGAGATCGTACGTCTTCAGTGCGTACGCGACGGCCCAGGCCACGCAGGAGTTCTGGTGTCCCTGCTGCCCGGGAACCGGGAAATCGGCCGAGAGGTCGACCCTCGGTGGGAGCGAGGCGCCCGAGTACGGAGTGGACGCTAGCGGGACGCCTTGCAGCTCCGCCGCCGACGCGAAGCGCAAGCCCGTGGCCTGCGCGTCCGATCGAGCGACGGTAGCGAGAATCAGAACGACGACTGCCAGCACACGGTACATCGATCGCGTCCAGTCCGACGGCATGTCGCGCTCCGGGTGAATGGTCGGCAAATTCTACCGTTCGCCCCCCCTGACTAGCAATGAGACGGAAGGGGCGAAGCGCGCGTCCAACGAGTGTCCCATGCAGCCGCGCGGGGCGCGCCGCTCGCGCCCCGCGCCGTGTCGGCCCCGAACCCGCCTCGAGGTGATCATGCTCGGAGTGAACCACTCCCTCCCCGACTACAAGCGCCCCAAGCGCGGCATGATCGTGCGCTCGGAGGTGGTGCTCGCCCCCGGCGACCGGATCTACCGGATCGCGAGCACCCGCGTGAACGGCGCCGCCAAGTCGCAGGACGACATGATCACCTCCCCCTGGTGGATCAGGGAGGCCGACTACGAGGAGATCGTGCGGCGCTCGCGCATGTCGGGGACGGAGCTGAGCGACCTGTGGCGGCTGTTCGGCGCCATCGCGAAGCAGTGGGGCGCGTCGTGCGACCGCGTGGTGTGCGCCACGCTCGCCCAGCCCCTCGCGGCCTTCGTGGGACCGGGCACGATCCAGGACATGCGCGCCGACCCGAATCCCAACGACGATCTCCCCCTCTGGGTCCCGCCGCCGTACATCACGCAGGTGTACATCCCGGCGCTCTGGTCGAAGGTCCCGGGCTCGGGGAAGATTCTGGCGCGGGTGGCGCTCACGGACATCCAGATCCGGGCGGTGTAGCGCGGGCGGGGGGACGCCGGCACCGTCACTCCACCGCCACCCCCGTCCCGCCCAGCCCCTCCGCCGCCGCCGCCACCTGCTGCACCCCCACGCCGATCACCCCCGCGCCAGCGAGCGCGCGCGGCCCGGGCTCCACCACGTCGCGTACCGCGTCCCGCACCTCGCGCACCCGCTCGCTCCCGCGCCACGGGAGCAGGCTCCCCACCTTCCGGATGATGTGCGCGAACCGCTCCCGCACCCGCTCGAGGTCGCGCGCGATCTCGATGTCGGTGTACACGCTCCCGGTCGCGAGCCGCCCGACTTCGAGCGAGTCGCCCTCTGTCCATCGGCGCTCCAGGCTCCCGCTCACGAGCGACTCGAGCCGAGGGCTCGCGGGGTGCCACGCGTCCCCCTGAAGCAGCGCGGCGCCCGCCAGCTCGAGCGCCCGCATCAGCGCCTCGTCCACGCGGGGGCGCTCGCCGCCCGGGCCGGGGTAGAGATCGAGGCCGTAGCCTCCGCCGCGATCGGCCGCGAGACCTCCTTCCACCTCCCGCGCGCCGGCGGCCAAGCTCGCGATCACCTCATCCCCCCGCTCCGGCTCCGCGGCGATCACCACGCCGGCGTACACGGTGAGCAGCCCGCTCAGCAGCCGCGTCACGTGCCGCACGGGGACGCGCTCCCGGTGCTCCTCGGTCACCACGACGATGCGCATGTCACACTCCCCCGCCGGTGACGGGCTTCGGCGCCCTGGTGTCTCCGGCGCCATCGCCCTGGCGCCGGGCCGCGATGGCGGTGGCCGCCCCCTCCAGCTCCGCCGCGAGCTGGCGCAGGTAGCCGCGCTGGCGCACGCGCCCGGAGTAGAGCAGCAGGAGCACCGCGGCCAGCGCCACCGCGCCCACCCACGGCCGCGTGCGCAGCGCGAGCTGCGCGCCGAACAGCGCCACGAGCACCGAGACGCCGTACGTGAGCGCCGCGCTCGCGCGCTCGCGCTCCAGCCGCGCGGCCGCGTCGGGCGACGCATTCGAAAGATGCGCCACCGCGTCGCCGAGTAGCTCCTTCCAGTGCGCGCGCCAGCTCGCGTCCTTCCCCCACGCTTCCAGCTCGGCGGTGTTCGCCGAGCTCCCCTCGGCGGCGGTGCGGTAGTCGATGAGCGCTCGGCTCACCGCGGCGAACGGTCCGTCGTGCGTCGCCGCCGCGCGCATCAGCACCACCGCGCCCACGGCGCTCGCGACGAGCGACACCATCTTCCCCACGATCGCCGCCGCGCAGGCGAGGAGGGCGACGTCCACCACGTCGTAGCCCGTGCCGGGGAGCTGCGCGCCGACGTCGGGGAAGGCGAGGCGCACCCAGTACAGCGCGAGCCCGCCGAGCACGATGTCGAGGAGCACCAGCACCCCGACGAACTCCTCGACCACTCCCTTCGCGTCCTTCACCGCACTCGCGGCTCCGCTCTCGTCGGCCATGACGCCTCCCGGTCGGTCGCAGGCACCACCTGGCGAGCGCCACACTATCGCTCGTACATGAGAGATTCACAATCTCCGCGACCTAGTAAGGACTGCCGCGTCATCCGAACGACAGATGATTCGGGTCGCGGGTAGAGCGCCGCCTCCGCCCGCGCCCCGGAGCCATCCCGCGCCCGCGCCCGCCGCTCCACGATCTCCCGAACGCGCCGCACACGTGACGCCGCTCTCCGCGCTCCGCCGTCTCCTCCCCCGCCCTCTCCCCTCCCGCCTCGCGTGGCGCCCGGTCGCGGTGCTCGCGGTCTCCTTCGCCCTCACCGCGCTCGCCACGCACATCACCAGTCTCGCCGTGCGCGCCACCGACCGCGTGCGCTTCCAGAGCACGGCCGAGCACCTCCAGGCGGTGGCGCGCGAGCGCTTGGAGGCGTACACCACCGTGCTCGACGCCGGCAGCGCGCTCGTGGGCACGCGCCCGAAGCTCACCCACTCGGAGTTCCAGCGC
>DASTSH010000041.1:0-9589 GCA_035760785.1 Gemmatimonadaceae bacterium
CCCAGGGATAACTTACCGGGCCGGAGCCATCTCCGGCCCGGTGTGTTCTGGGGGGTGGTGGTCGAGGCGGGGGGGCTCCGCGTGGCGCGCGTGGACGCGCCCCAGGCCCAGGGGCACGGCCGCCGAATGAAGCTTCTGCCGGATTGGCTCAAACAAGGGTACCTCCGACTCATCGATCCGGTGGCCGATTGGCTCGTGCGGCACGACGTGCAGCCGAACACGATCACCACGATCGGGACGCTGTGTTCGGTGACCGGCGGGATCATCTACGGCACCGGGCACATCCGCACCGGTGGATGGTTTCTCGGATTGACGGCGCTGTTCGACGTGCTGGACGGGGTGGTGGCGAGACGCACCAACCGCAGCTCGGCGTTCGGCGCCTTCTACGATTCGACGCTGGACCGGGTGGCGGATGGGTTCGTGCTGGGCGGGCTCGCGGTGTTCTTCGCCACTCGGCACGGATGGGTGGGCACGACGATGGTGGTCGTGTGCATCCTCGGGCTGATCGGAACGTTCGTCACCTCCTACACCCGAGCGCGCGCCGAGGCGCTCGGGATCGACGCGAAGGTGGGCGTGCTGCAGCGCCCCGAGCGCGTCGTGCTGCTCTCGGCGCCGCAGGCGTTTTTCGGGCTCGCGCTCGGCGGGCTCGTTCTGATCGCGATCATCGTACTCTTGACCGTCACCGCGTGGATCACCGCTGCCCAGCGCATCGCGACCGTCTACCAGGCGGCCCGTCGCGAGCATGCGGGGTCCCCCCGCGCCACGAGCGAGGCGTCCCGACCGGCGATGCCCGGCGGTCGCGCCGCTCCGCGCCCCTACGTGAAAGGAGAATAGCTTCGTGCAGGGTTCCACCACGGCCGGGAACCGGCCCGCTCCGCGACCGGCCGACGGTCGCCTCGGTGTGCTCACTCCCGGCCTCGGCGCCGTGGCCACCACGTTCATGGCCGGCGTCGAGAGCGTTCGCCGCGGCCTCTCCAAGCCGATCGGCTCCCTCACCCAGATGGCGACGATCCGGCTGGGGAAGCGGACCGAGAACCGCGCTCCCTACATCAAGGACTTCGTCCCCCTCACGCCGCTGAGCGATCTCGTGTTCGGCGCGTGGGATCCGATCCCCGACGATGCCCTCACCGCCGCCCGCAAGGCCGGCGTGCTCGAGGAGCGCGACATCGCGCCGATCGCCGACTTCCTGTCGAGCATCGTCCCCATGCCCGCGGTGTTCGACAACAAGTACGTCACCCGCATCACCGGCACGAACGTCAAGAAGGGGAAGACCAAGCGCGACCTCGCCGAGCAGCTCCGGCAGGACATCCGCGACTTCAAGAGCAAGCACAAGCTCGACCGCGTGGTGATGGTGTGGTGCGCGTCCACCGAGATCTTCATCAAGCCGGGGCCGCAGCACGCCACGATCGAGCAGTTCGAGAAGGCGATGGACCGCAACGACGATGCGATCGCGCCGTCGATGCTCTACGCCTGGGCGGCGATCATGGAGGGGGTGCCGTTCGCCAACGGCGCGCCGAACCTCGCCGTGGACACGCCGGCGCTCATGCAGCTCGCCAACGAGCGCGGGGTGCCGATCTCCGGGAAGGACTTCAAGACCGGACAGACGTGGATGAAGACCGTGATCGCGCCGGGGCTCAAGGCGCGCATGCTCGGCCTCCTCGGCTGGTACTCCACCAACATCCTCGGCAACCGCGACGGCGAGGTGCTCGACGATCCGGCGTCGTTCAAGACGAAGGAGGAGTCGAAGCTGAGCGTGCTGCACACCATCCTGCAGCCGGAGCAGTACCCCGACCTGTACAAGGATTTCTCGCACGTGGTGCGGATCAACTACTATCCGCCGCGCGGGGACAACAAGGAAGGGTGGGACAACATCGACATCAAGGGGTGGATGGGCTACCCGATGCAGATCAAGGTCAACTTCCTCTGCCGGGATTCCATCCTCGCCGCGCCGATCGTGCTCGACCTGGCGCTGTTCATGGACTTCGCGCACCGCGCCGGGCTGAAGGGGATCCAGGAGTGGCTGTCGTTCTACTTCAAGAGCCCGATGGCGGCCCCTGGTTTGCAGCCGGAGCACGATCTGTTCATCCAGCAGACGAAGCTGAAGAACACGCTCCGGCACCTCATGGGTGAGGAGCAGATCACCCACCTGGGGATGGAGTACTACGCCTCGTGATCGCTCGTCGGCGTCCCGGTCTTCTGGTCGCGCTCCTGTCGGTGCTCGCGCTCGCGTGCGGGCCCACGGAGCGGAACACGGACTATCGCGCGTACACCGACCACTACGCGTTCCGGATCTCCACCGACCCGCTGCCGCCGCACGCGCGCGAGCGGACGCTGTACAAGGTGGTGGTGCGCGACAAGAAGACCGGGCAGCCGATCGAGGGAGGGGAGGGGAGGATCTTCGCCAGCACGCAGGAAGGGGCGAAGACGTGGGACTCGTTCACGCCGGGCCGCGAGCTCGGGACGTACTACGCCACACTGCGATTCGTCGTCGCCGAGCCCTGGGCCGTGGCGCTCCAGTTCCGGCGCGACTCGACCCAGCCACTCGAACGGGCGGACTGGATGCAGGACGTCCTCCCCGAGCGCTCAGGAAATCCGTAATCCGACCATGCGTCACTTTCATCGTACTCACCTCCCCCCCGACGACGTGCTCGCCGCGGCGGACGAGTTCTTTCCTTCGCTCGCGCTCGTTCGGGGCGCGGTGCGCGAGCGGGCGCGCACCTACACCGGCCCGCTCGGCACGCTCACCCTGAAGGTGCGCCCCGAGGGCGGGCACTACACGTTCATCGAGGTGGAGACGGACCAGACCGGCGAGAGCCGGCTCGATCGGAACGTGAAGCGCTACTTCGTGAACGTGCACCGCATCGCCGACCCCGGACACCGGATCAAGGCGGCATTCTGATGGCCTCCCGTTCGTCCACGCGTGCTCGCTCGGCGACACGCCCGCTCGCGCCCGCCGCCGACCGCCCGTCGGCGGCGCTGTCGCGTGAACGGAAGATCGAGCTCTACTACTGGATGCGGCTCACGCGCTCGCTCGAGGAGCGGCTCGTGAACCTGTACCGGCAGACGAAGGTCGTGGGCGGGCTGTTCCGGTCGCTCGGACAGGAGGCGGACGCGGTGGGGAGCGCATTCGCGCTCGAGCCGCGGGACATTCTCTCGCCGCTGATCCGCAATCTGGGCGCGATGCTCGTGAAGGGCGCCCAACCGCTGGAGATCATCCGGCAGTACATGGCGAAGGGGGACTCTCCCACGCGCGGGCGCGAGCTGAACATCCACTTCGGCGACCTGGAGCGCGGTTTCATCGGGCAGATCTCGCACCTGGGCGACATGGTGCCGGTGATGACCGGGGTCACGCTGTCGTTCAAGCTGCGCGGCGAGGCGCGGGTGGGGCTGGTGTACGTGGGTGATGGCGCCACATCCACCGGCGCGTTCCACGAGGGGATCAACCTCGCGGCCGTGCAGCGGTGCCCGCTCGTGGTGATCGTCGAGAACAACGGCTACGCGTACTCGACACCGAACACCAAGCAGAGTGCGGTGAAGGAGTTCAAGGACAAGGCGCTCGCGTACGGCATCCCCGGCGAGCGCGCGGACGGAAACGACGTGCTCGCGGTCTACGACGTGACCAAGCGGGCGGTGGACCGCGCGCGCGCCGGAGAGGGAGTGACGCTCATCGAGCTCGTCACCTACCGGCGCAAGGGGCACGCGGAGCACGACAACCAGTCGTACGTCCCCCCCGGGGAGATCGAGTGGTGGGAGACGAACAACGACCCGCTCGATCGCTACCTCGCGGTGCTGCGCGGGGAGCTGGGGGTGACGCAGGAGGAGATCGACGCCGTGGACGCGCGGGTCCGGACGGAGATCGACGAGGCGACGGATCTCGCCGAGCGCTCGCCGATGCCGGAGCCCGGAGATGCGCTCGTCGGCGTGTACGCCGATCCGCCGGTGGTGGAGCCGCTCTGGTACCGCGAGGGAGTGCGCTCGGCCGTGGAGGCGCACGAGCGCCCGGCCGGCTGGGGGACCTTCAATGGCTGAGACGACGTACCTCGAGGCGATTCGTCAGGCGCTCACGGAGGAGATGGCGCGCGACCCGAACGTGTTCCTGATGGGAGAGGACATCGGGGCGTACGGCGGCGCGTTCAAGGTCACCGAGGGGCTGCTCGACCGGTTCGGCGCGTCGCGGGTCATCGACACGCCCATCTCGGAAGCCGGATTCGTGGGGGCGGCGGCCGGCGCCTCGCACATGGGGATGCGGCCGGTGGTGGAGATGCAGTTCATCGACTTCATCTCCTGCGCGTACGACATGCTCACGAACTACGTGGCCACGGCGCGCTACCGGGCGTTCCTCCCCTGTCCGATGGTGGTGCGCGGCCCCTCCGGGGGGTACGTGCGCGGCGGTCCGTTCCACTCACAGAACCCGGAGGCCGCGTTCCTGCACACGCCGGGGCTCAAGATCGTGTACCCGGCGACGGCGAGCGATGCCAAGGGGCTGCTGAAAGCCGCGATTCGCGATGACGACCCGGTGCTCTACTTCGAGCACAAGTACCTGTACCGGCGCGTGAAGGAGGAGCTCCCGGCGGGGGATCACGTGGTGCCGATCGGGAAGGCGCGCGTGGCGCGGGAGGGGAAGGACCTGTCGATCATCACGTACGCCGCCACGGTGTGGAAGGCGCTCGAGGCGGCGGAGCAGCTCGAGAAGACGGATGGGCTGTCGGTGGAGGTGCTCGACCTGCGCTCGCTGCTGCCGATGGACGACGAGGCGATCATCGCCACGGTGAAGAAGACGAACCGGGTGATGATCGTGCACGAGGACACGCGGACCGGCGGGGTGGCGGGGGAGATCACGGCGCGCATCAACGAGCACGCGTTCGCGTGGCTCGACGCGCCGATCCTGCGCGTGACGGCGGCGGACGTGCCGCTGCCGTACTCGCCGCCGCTGGAGGATTACGTGCTGCCGCAGACGCCGGACATCGTGTCGGTGGCGCGGCGGCTCGCGGCGTACTGACGGTGGCGGAACGCGTTCGAGGAGCGCGACCGTTCGCGCTCGGCTGCCTGCTGATGATCCCGGGATTCTTCGGTGGCGGGATGATCGCGGTGGGGGTGGCGAAGATCGTCGGCGCGCTGCGGCGGTGCACGCCGCCGGATGGCTTTCCCGCGTGCGACACGCCGACGTACTTGTGGGTGGGTGCGCTGATCGGGCTGGTGCTGCTGCCGAGCGTGGTGGTCTGGCGGTTGCGGCGAGGGGACGGCGCGACGAGAAACTCTGAGAGGAGCTGATCCAGTGGCACGCATAGATGTGATCATGCCGCAGATGGGGGAGTCGATCGCCGAGGGGACGCTCTCCCGGTGGCTGAAGAGGGTCGGGGACGAGGTGAAGCGGGACGAGCCGATCTTCGAGATCTCCACCGACAAGGTGGATGCGGAGATTCCCGCGCCGTCGGCTGGTGTGCTGGCGGAGATTCTGGTGCAGGAAGGGCAGACGGTGCCGGTGCAGACGGTGGTGGCGCGTCTGGAGACGGAGAAGGGGGCGGTGGTGGGAGGTGGGGCGCCGCAGGCGGCGGCTCCGGCGGTGGCCGCGGGGGCCCTCCCCGCTGTGCAATCTACGCCGCAGGCCGCGCCCGCATCGCACCCCGCGACCGCGCCCGCTACCGCGCCATCGCCCGCGCCCGCCGGCAACGGCAGCTCCTTCGAGGAGCGCGTCCGTACCCGCTCCTCCCCGCTCGTCCGCAAGATCGCCGCCGAGCACGGGATCGAGCTCTCCGCCCTCCAGGGCTCCGGCGTCGCCGGTCGCGTCACCAAGCGCGACATCCTCGGGCTCCTCGAGTCCGGCGCCCCCGTGCCTGCCGCCGCCCCTGCGGCGCAGCGCCCCGTCGTCGCGCCGTCCATGCACGCGCCGGGCGGCGTCGACGTGCACGCCCCGCTCCCCGAGGCGTGGCCGGGCGATGTGGTGGAGCCCATGTCCGTCATGCGCCAGCGCATCAGCGAGCACATGGTCGCCTCGCGGCGCACCTCGGCGCACGTCACCTCGTTCATGGAGGTCGACTTCACCCGCGTCGCCCGCATCCGCGCGAAGCACCGCGCGAGCTTCGAGGCCGCGACCGGGCAGAAGCTCACCTACATGCCGTTCATCATCAAGGCGGTGGTGGATGGCCTCAAGGCGTTCCCCGTCATGAACTCCTCCGTCGCCGGGGCCAACGTCATCTATCGCAAGCAGTACAACATCGGCGTCGCCGTCGCCCTCGATTGGGGACTCATCGTCCCCGTCATCAAGCACGCGGACGACCTCTCCCTCACCGGGATCACGCGCGCGCTGAACGATCTCGCGGCGCGGGCGCGAGCCAAGAAGCTCAACCCCGACGAGGTGCAGGGCGGGACGTTCACGATCACGAACCCCGGCGTGTTCGGCTCCCTCATGGGGACGCCCATCATCAGCCAGCCGCAGGTGGCCATCCTCGGCGTCGGCACCATCGAGAAGCGCCCCAAGGTGATCACCGGCGCCGATGGCGAGGACACGATCGCCATCCGCACCTGCGCGTACTTCTCGATCTCGTTCGACCACCGCATCATCGATGGCGCCGTGGCCGACCAGTACCTGGCCTTCGTCAAGAAGACCATCGAGAACTTCCCCGAGACGGTGCTCTGACTGTGTCCCGGGCCCTCACCATCCAGCGGTCGATCGTCCCACTCAACGACCGCAAGAAGTTCATGCAGAAGCTGCGCGCGCGACGCGCCTACTACGCCGGGGCCAACTGCCGGTTCTGGGTGTTCGAGGAGAGCGATCTCGCCGGCGCGTTCATCGAGTTCATCGAAGCCGCCGACCCGGAGACGCTCGCCAGGGCGCTCGCCGATGCCCCCGAGCAGGTGGTGGATGCCGCGCGCATTTACCAGGAAGTGGAGCTCGACTGATGCCGACGCGCACGCTCACCATCGACGGCCGGACGTGGGAGGTCTTCCCCTCCGGTCGCATCACGCAGTACAACCGCGACGAGTTCGGGCTCGTCTTCGTCTCCGGGCACGGCCCCGAACGCGTGGTGCGTGTGACCCGCTACTCTCCGGTCGGCGCGCGCTGGCGCGACCAGTCGCTGGCCGAGCTGTCCGACGCCGATCTCGTGCGGCTGTTCGGGGCCTCGCAGCCCGGGGCGACGTCCCCCGAGGCGGGCTACCTCAGGTGACCGCGCCCGGGATGTCCACTCCGGGCGCGGACCGCTACGTCGACCTGCACATGCACTCCACGGCCTCCGACGGCGCGCGCCCTCCCGCGGAGGTCGTCGCGGCCGCCGCGGGGGCCGGTCTCGCCGCGATCGCGCTCACCGACCACGACACGCTCGCCGGCATCGCGGAAGCGCGCGCCGCCGGTGACCGGCTCGGCGTGCGCGTGGTGAGCGGCGTGGAGCTGAGCGCCGTGGATGCCGAGGGGGAGGAGGTCCACCTGCTCGGACTCCACCTGTCGCGCCCGGAGGCGCTGGAGCGCGAGCTGGCGGACTTCCGCGAGGCGCGCCGCGACCGCGCGCGCCGCATCGTCGAGCGGCTCAACGCGCTCGGGATCCCGGTCACGCTCGACGCGGTGCTCGAGCAGGCGGCCGGCGGCGCCGTGGGGCGCCCGCACGTGGCCCGCGCGCTCGTCGCCGGCGGGTGGGCGCGCGACTTCCGTGACGCCTTCGACCGTCTGCTCGGAAACGGCCGGCCGGCGTTCGTGGAGAAGCGGCACCTCGCGCTCGCCGATGCGATCCGCCACGTGCACGAGGCGGGCGGGATCGCGGTGTACGCGCACCCCGGCGCGGATGCCACGCGCGCGCGCCTGGAGGCGTTCCGCGCCATCGGCCTCGACGGGGTCGAGGTGCGGCACCCGAGTCACTCGGCGGAGGACGTCGCGCGCATCGGCGCGCTCGCCGATCACCTCGGCCTTCTGCCGAGCGGCGGGTCCGACTGGCATGGCGCGTCGGACGGCCCCCGCACGATCGGCAGCATGCGCGTCCCCGCGAGCTGGCTCGACCGGCAGGATGCGCGCGTCCGCGAGCGCGCCGCGCAGCGCGTCGCATGACGAGCCCGCTCCTGCCGCTCGGGGCCGTGGCCCCGGACTTCACCGCCGAGGCGAGCGATGGGCGCTCGTACTCGATGCGCGCGATGCTCGCGCACGGGCCGGTGGCGCTGTTCTTCTATCCCGGGAACGACACCCCCGGCTGAAACCGCCAACTCTCCGCCGTGCGCGATGAGATGCAGCGGTTCCGGGAGGCAGGCGTCCAGCCGTTCGGGGTGAACCCGGCCGGCGCGCAGGCGCACGCCCGATACGCGGCGAAGTTCGAGTTCGGCTTCCCGTTGCTGAGCGATGCCGATCGCGCGATCGCGGCGGCGTACGGCGCGCTCAAGGACGACGGCCGGGGGATCCAGCGGACGGTGTACGCGATCGCCCGCGATGGCACCATCGCGTTCGCGGCGCGCGGGGCGCCGCCGCCGGCGGAGGTCGTGGCCGCCGTGGGCGACCGATAGCATGGACCCGCGCGGGCGCGTGGCGCTCGTGACGGGCGGGGCGCGCCGCGTGGGGCGCGCCATCACGCTCGCGCTCGCGGCGCGCGGCGCGCGAGTGGCCGTGCACTACCACGCGTCCGCCGCCGAGGCCGAGGACACGGTGCGCGAGGCGCGCGCTCTGGGCGCCGAGGCGTGGCCCATCGCCGCCGACCTGCGCGAGCCGGACGCCCCCGAGCGACTCGTGCGGGCGGTCGCCGCGCACTTCGGGGGGCTCGACGTGCTCGTGAACTCCGCGGCCGTGATGCTCCGCACCCCCCTCGACGAGGTGACGCCCGCGCAGTGGGACGAGATCATGACGCTCAACCTTCGCGCTCCCTTCTTCTGTGCGCGTGCCGCCGCCGACGTCATGCGCGAGCGCGGAGGCGTGATCGTCGACATCGCGGACCTCGCGGGGCTCGAGTCCTGGCCGGCGTACATCCCGCACGGCATCTCCAAGGCCGGCGTGATCCACATGACGCGGGCCCTCGCGCGCAGGCTCGCTCCCGGCATCCGCGTGAACGCCATCGCTCCCGGCGCCGTGCTCCTCCCGGAGACGTGGGGCGAGGAGGATGCCGAGCGCCTGGCGCGTACCACCCCCCTCCGGCGCATCGGGACTCCCGAGGATGTCGCGCAGGCGGTGCTCTACCTGCTCGAGGCGGACTACGTGACCGGCGACACGCTCATCGTCGATGGCGGGCGACACGTGCGCTGAGGGCGCACCGGCACGCCACTCCGGCTCGCGCTATCTTTCGAGCATGCAGCGCTACGGCACGATCGTGATCGTCGGCGGCGGATGCTACGGAAGCTGGTACCTGCGCCAGCTCGCGCGCGCGCGCGCGGCGGGCGCCGTCGTGTGGGAGCGGCTGGCGGTGGTGGACCGCGATCCGGAGTGTCGCGCCGCGCGTCTGTTGCGCGGCGACGACGCGGACGCGGAGCCGCTCCGGCTGGACACCGCGGCGACGGAGGTGGTGCCGGGGGAGTGGTCCGACTTCTTCGACGCGTTCCTCCCCGGCGCGTCGGAGCGCGATGCGATCGTGCCGTCGCCGCTCATGCCGCACCTGATGTACGAGTGGCTGCTCCGGCGGGCGCG
>DASTSH010000042.1:0-5094 GCA_035760785.1 Gemmatimonadaceae bacterium
TCCGGCCCGATCGACTGCCGGACGGCAGCATCGTGTACGATGGCCTTCTCGTGGACGTCACCGATCTGCGGCGCGCGGCGCCACCGGACGTGGAAGCGATGGGCCGGCTCGTCGGCGGCGTGGCGCACGACGTCAAGAATCTGCTCACGGCGACGAGCGGCCTCGCCGAGCTCCTGCTGGACGACCTTTCTCCAGGCGATTCACGGTGGCGGTCGGACCTCGAGGAGATCCTCGACAGGACGCGCCTCGCCGCCGGCCTCACCCGCCAGCTCCTCGCGCTCGGCCGCCAGCAGCTGCCGCTCCATGCCGAGCCACTCGATCTCAACGCGGTCATCACCGCGGCGGCGCCGTTGCTACGCTCCCTGCTCGGCACCTCGGTGCACCTCGTCGTGCTCCCCGCACCGACGGCCGTGCCGGTCCTCGCCGAGCAGACTCAGATCGAGCGGGTGCTGATGAATCTCGCGCTCAATGCGCGCGACGCGATGCCGGAAGGGGGCACGCTCAGCATCGAAGCCGGTGTGGCGACGGGGCCCGCCGCCGGTCCGTCCGCCACACTCCGCGTATCGGACACCGGCGTGGGTATGGCGCCCGATGTTCAGGCGCGCCTCTTCGAGCCGCTCTTCACCACCAAGCCGCCCGGCCGCGGCACGGGGCTCGGCCTATCGATCGTGCATGAGATCGTGGAGCAAGCCGCCGGGACGATCCGCGTGGCGAGCCGCCCCGGCGCGGGGACGACGATCACGATCACGCTGCCGCTCGCGGAAGCGGAGCCCGCGGAGGCGATGGTGGAGCCGGTGGCTGTGGCGGTGTAGCGGGACGCGGGGCGCGGGGCGCGGGGCGCGCTGGGATTCGGGATTCGGGATCCGGGACGCGGAAGCGGAAGCGGAAGCGGGGGGCGGCGCAGTCGCGCCGCCCCCCTTGCACAATGGTGCGGGACACGCGCTGACGGCGCGTGTCCCGCGATCATTTCCCGAGTCCCGATTCCCGGGTCCCGAGTCCCAGCGCGCCCCGCGCCCCGCGCCCCGCGTCCCGCGCCCCTCGCGCAACTTCCTTCGCGAAGAACTCTCCGAGACGGTGCGCACCGCGGCGCGGCGCCACCATCTCCGTCGTCATCACCGCGTAGAAGAACTCGAGCGGCCCGTAGACGCTGACGGGGGTGACGAGGCGCAGCGCGGCCACCGCACCGCCGGCGAGCCAGCGCGGGATGTGCGCGATCCGCGCGGGCGCGCCGACGGCGCGGAACGCCAGCGCGGCGATCTCGTCGTGGCTGTACACGTCCGGGCCGCCCACGTCGGCGTCCGCGAGCCCGCGCTCGGCCGCGTCGACGCAGAACGCGGCGAGATCCTCGCCGGCGATCGGATTCATCTTCAGGCGGCCATCGCCGACGAGATACGCGCGTCCGCGCGACGCCATCTGCACGAACGCGCCCATGTCGGAGAAGTAGCCGGTGGGACGGATGACCGTGTGCGCCACGGGCGATGCGACGAGGGCGTCCACGAACCGCTCCTTCGCCGCCACGAGGCGGACGCGGCGCAGCCGCCGGCCGTGGAGCACGGACACGTAGACGAACCGCTCCACCCCCGCGCGCTCCGCCTCGTCGAGCAGCGCGCGGTTCCCGCCCCAGTCCACCTGATCGTACGTGAAGCCCTCGCGCTGCCGGGTGATGCCGATCGTCGAGTACATCACATCGATACCGTCGGCGAGGCCGCGGAGCGTGCCGGCGCGCGTGACCTGTCCCACGAACACGTCATCCGCTTCCGGCAGCTCCGCGCCCTGCTCCGCGCGCCGCACGAGCGCGCGCACCCAGTAGCCCCGCGCCTTCAGCGCCGCGACGAGCCGGCGCCCCAGATATCCGGTGGCGCCAGCCACCACAACGCGCCGCGGGGCGTGGCTCACCGCGTCACGACGCCGGGCGCCGCCGCGGGCGCGGCACGAGCTCCCCGCCGCAGTTCGGGCACACGTTCCGCATGGCGGCGGTGCAGTCCGGGCAGAACGTGCATTCGTAGCTGCAGATGAACGCCGCGCCGCCCGCGGCGAGGGCGCGGCCGCACTTCTCGCACGTGGTGCGCATCTCGAGCGCCATGGCCGTGTGCCTCCGCGCCGCTCAGCGCTCGTCCGCGCTCGGCCCGTACAGCCCGGGGACCGGCACGTCGTGCATGCGGAGGTACACGACGAGCTGCGCGCGATGATGGATGATGTGGTTCATCATGGCGGAACGCAGCACGGCGACGCGGGGCTGGGTGAAGATCGTCTGTCCGCCGCTCTTGAGCGTGAAGTCTCCCGCGAGGTGGGCGTCGGACGCGCCGGCCAGCGCCTCGCGCACGGCTCGCACGTTGCCATCGAAGGCCTCGATCAGGGCGGACGTGGTGGTGTACTCCGGCGACTTGAACGGCGGCGCGCCCGGCGGGTTGAAGTCGAGCTCCGATTGTCCGATGACGACGCTGCCGAGTCTCGGCAGCGTGGCCACGTGCCCCGCGAGACGCCCCAGCGTCATCGACTTCGCATGCGGCTGCCAGGAGGATTTCTCGAGCGGGACGCGCTCCAGAAGCTTGCGGGTCTGCGACATCTCGTGGTCGAACTCGGGGAGCATCGACTGCGCGATCGTCATGCGTGGTCTCCAGTGCGGACGGGTAGCGTGATGCGTGACGCACGAATGATGACCCGTTCACGCGTCCGGTGCCACCGTGCCCCGCCTCACCCCCTGCCCGTCTCCACCGGGGTGTCCTCGCGTCCGCCCCACTCGGTCCAGCTCCCGTCGTACACCGCCACGTTCGGCGCGCCCACCAGCTCGAGCGCGAGCGCGATGCAGCACGCGGTGACGCCGGAGCCGCACGTGGTCACGATCGGCCGCGTGAGATCCACGCCGATCGCGTCCAGCTTCCGGCGGAGCACATCGGGGGGGAGCACGGTGCCTTGCGGAGTCACCAGATCGGTGAACGGGAGGTTCACGCTCCCGGGTATGTGGCCGCCGCGAATTCCGGCGCGCGGCTCCGGCGCGTCGCCGGTGAAGCGCGCCGCGGCGCGCGCGTCGATCACCTGCTCGCGTTTGCTCGTCAGGTTCGAGCGCATCGCGTCGAGGTCGCGCACCACCCGCTCGTTCAGGCGCGCTGTGAACCGGCCCGGCGCCGGCGTGACCGTACCGCGCTCCAGCGGGCGCCCCTCGGCGCGCCACGCGCCGAGCCCGCCATCCAGCACGGCCACGCGCTCGTGTCCGAACGCGCGGAACATCCACCATGCTCTCGGTGCGCTCATGTTCGTCCCCGAGCCATCGTAGACCACGACGTCGCTCGCATCGTCGATGCCGAGCGCGCTCATGCGCGCCGCGAAGTCCTCGGCCGAGGGGAGCATGTGCGGGAGCGGCGTCGATCGGTCGCTCGAGGCATCGAGGTCGAAGAACACCGCGCCGGGGATGTGCCCCTCGGCGTACTCGCGCGCGGCGTCGCGCCCCTGGTTCGGGAGATACGTCGAGGCGTCGACTACCCGCAGCTGCGGCGCGCCGAGGCGGCGGGCGAGCCACTCGGTGGACACGAGCGGGGGGAGCGGTCTGTCGGTCGGCATGGCGACTCCATCGTGTTCGGGCATCAGTGTCTTCTAACGGTAGCTGTCGTGATCCTCGGCGATGCGCGCGAGCGTTGCCGCACCGATCCGAGCGTGGCGCGGGTCGTCCACCAGTCCGGTGTCCAGCAGCAGGACGCCGAAGAGCACGGCCCACCCCTTCGCGCGCCTGACGAGTTGCTCCGAGGCGCCGTAGCACGCGAGCGCCTCGCGCCGGGCGGCGCCGTCGCCCAGCAGCATCCAGATGCTGGCGAGGTCCGTCGCGGGGTCGCCCGCCGTCATGTCCCCCCAGTCGATGATGCCGGCGATCGCGCCGTGGTGCACGAGGACGTTCCGCGCGTGGAGGTCGCCGTGCAGCCACACATCGTGGTCGGATGCCGGAGCCTCGAGCGCCGACCTCCACGCCGACACCACCTGGTCACCGACCGGTGACACGTGCTCGCGCAGCCGGGAGAGGCGCTGCTCCACCGCGTGGGCACGCCGCTCCAGCGGCACGCCGCGGACGGTGCTCCTCGGCGCCACGCGCGGTGCGGGCGCGTGCAGCGCTCGCAGGAATTCCGCGAGGCGTCGCGCCTCGGCCGCGCCCGGAGCATCCTGCTCCGCCGATCGCCCGCGCAGCCACGGTACGATGCTCCAGTGCCAGGGATATCCGCTCCCCGGCACCCCGATCCGCACCGGCGTGGGGACGGGGATCGGGAGCCGGTCCGCCAGCGCCGGGAGCCACCGCTGCTCGTTCAGCAGCAGGGGAGCGGCGACCTCGCGCCGGGGGAGGCGTACCGCGAGATCGTCTCCCAGCCGGAAGATCGCGTTGTCCCACCCGGCGTCGATCGCCCTCAGCGTCGATTCCGCCAGATCGGGATGTTGCTCGCGCAGCAGCGATCGCACGAGCCGGGCATCGATGGCGATCTCCGCGGGCGGCGTCCCCGGAATCCTGTCGGGCATCGTTCGAAGATACCCGGCGCATCACCCCAACGTCAGCCACCGCTCCACGCCGATCGCCTGGAGGAACGCCGCGTCGTGGCTGACCACCAGCAAGGCGCCGTCGTACGCACGCAGCGCCTGCTCCAGCGCCTCGAGCGCGTCGAGGTCCAGGTGGTTCGTGGGCTCGTCCAGCACCAGCAGCGACGGCGGCCGTTCCCCGCCGAGCACGCACGCGAGCGACACGCGCAGCCGCTGGCCGCCGCTGAGCGTCCCCACGGGCTGCAGCGCCGCCTCGTGCGAGAAGAGGAAGCGAGCCAGCGCGTACCGTGCGGCCGTCGCCTCCATGCGCGGATGCGCCGCGCGAAAGTTCTCCAGCACGGATCGCGCCGGGTCGAGCGCCACGCCGTGCTGATCGAGACTCGCGAGCTCCGCGTCCGGCAGGCGACGCACCACGCCGGCATCCGGCGCGAGGCTGCCCAGCGCCACCCGCAGCAACGTCGTCTTCCCGCTCCCGTTCGGGCCGACCACGGCCACGCGCTCAGGGCCGACGATGCGCAGCGACACGTGGTCGAGCACGGGCCGCTCGGCGCCGGGGAAGCGCACGGTCACCTCCGTCAT
>DASTSH010000043.1:0-8304 GCA_035760785.1 Gemmatimonadaceae bacterium
TTCTCGTCGTACTACGACAACGTCGGCAACGTGCTCAATCGTGGGGTGGAGCTCGGGATCAACACCGTGAACCTCGACCCGGCGACGAAGGACGGCCTGTCGTGGCGCACGGACTTCAACATCTCGTTCAACCACAACGAGGTCACGAAGCTCTTCGAGAACCAGCCGCTCGGCGACGCCTCGAACTTCCGCGACATCAGCCGCGCCGCGGTGGGGCAGCCGATCGGCGAGTTCTACGTGCTGCACTTCACCGGCGTCGATCCCCAGACCGGTGACGCCGTGTACCAGGACGTGAACGGCGACGGGGAGATCACCTCCGAGGACCGCGTTTTCGCCGGGAACCCGCAGCCCAAATGGTGGGGTGGGCTCGGCAACACGGTGAGCTGGAAGGGCTTCTCGCTGCGCGGCTTCCTCGAGTTCAGCCATGGCGCGAAGGTGTTCAACCTGATGCGCATCTTCGCGGACGACGGCGGCTACCACTACGACAACAAGTTCACCGACGCGCTCTCGCGCTGGCAGAAGCCGGGCGACATCACCAACGAGCCGCGCGCCAGCTTCGACGGCAACTCGGGCGGAACGGAGATCTCCGACCGCTTCATCGAGAATGGCTCGTACGTTCGCATCCAGGAGGTCACGCTGAGCTGGGAGCTTCCGGCGAGCCTGGCATCGTTCGGCCACCTCCAGAACACCCGGCTGTACGTCTCGGGGCACAACCTGCACACGTTCACGAAGTACTCGGGCTACGACCCCGACGTGAACAGCAACGGATCCACCGCGAACATCGCGCTCGGCACGGACTACTACGCCTATCCTCGCGCGCGCTCGTTCAGCATCGGCGTGTCCACCGACTGGTGAACCGGCTCCCGAACGACACCGACTCGATCTCGAGGATGATCCATCAAATGACACCAAACCGCTTGATTTCCGCGCTGGCGCTCGGGGCGCTCATCGGCTGCGGCAATCCGCTCGACGTGACGCCGAAGGGATCGATCCCGGAAGCGACCGCCATCACCGATGCCAAGAGCGCCGAGGCCGCGCTCACCGGCGCCTACGCCGGGCTGCAGGACCTCTCGTACTACGGGGAGGACTTCCCGGTGATGGGAGACCTCTCGTCCGACAACACCGAGCACACCGGCAGCTACACCTCGCTCGCCGAGGCGGACGCCAACCAGCTCCGCGCCGACAACGAGACCGTCGCCGACATCTGGATCGCGATCTACGACGACATCAACCGGGTCAACGAGATCATCGCCAAGGTGCCTGGCATCGAGTCCATCGATGCCACGGAGAAGTCGGAGATCCTCGGCGAGGCGTATTTCCTGCGCGCGCTCGACTACCACAACCTCGTGAAGCTCTGGGGGGGTGTGCCGCTGCGGCTCGTGCCAGCCACGTCGGTGAGCGACGCTGGGAGCATCACGCGCGCCACGTCGGACGAGGTGTACGCGCAGATCCTGAAGGACCTCGACTCGGCCGCCGCCGGCATCACCGCGACGGAGCCGACCACGCGCGCCACGGTGGGCGCGGTCCACGCCCTGCGCGCCCGCGTGCTGTTCTACAAGGGCGACTACGCCGGCGCCGAGGCGGAAGCGAGGGCGGTGGAGGACATGAGCTACGAGCTCGCGCCGAACTACGGCGACCTGTTCTCCACCACCGGGCAGTCGACCCCGGAGGACATCTTCCGGGTGCTCTTCACCGCCCAGCAGTACAACAACCTCTCGTACTACTACATCTACGACAATCGCTGGGAGGTCGCGCCGACGAAGGAGCTGATGCACCAGTACGACCCCGCGTTCGATGCGTCGGCGAGCCCGACGACCTGGGCCCCGCCCGCGGACGGCGATGCTCGCGCGCTATGGAACATCGACCACTCGGGGCGCCACCAGTTCGGCAACAAGTACCGCTCGGTGCAGGGGACGGAGTACCTGCACGTGATCCGCTTCGGCGAGGTGGTGCTCATCCGTGCCGAGGCGCTGGCGCGCCTGAACCAGCTCCCTGAAGCGGTGGCCGAGGTGAACCGCATCCGGGAGCGCGCCAACCTCCCCGACCTCGTGCTCGGCGTCGACGTCACCACGCAGGACGACGTGATCAACGAGATCATCCACCAGCGCCGCCTCGAGCTGGCTTTCGAGGGCGACCGCTGGCCCGACCTCGTGCGCGCGGGCATCGCGACCACGGTGCTCGGCATCTCGCAGAACCAGACGCTGTACCCGATCCCGCAGCGCGAGATCGACGTGACGGCGGGGCTGACCCAGAACCCCGGTTATTAGAGGCTGGGGGTCAGGGGCCAGGGGGCGGAGGGATCTAGAGAACCCCGGACCCCGGGGTTGGGAAGGGCGGACCCAGGAACGCGACGGGGCGCCGGCACATGCCGGCGCCCCGTCGCACTTCCGCATCCGAGCTGTTGCAGTTCCCCGCATCCCGCGCCCCGCACCCCGGGGTTCCCCCCCGGCCCCCAGCCCCTGCCCCCCAACCCCTAACCAGTAGTCCCGAAGCACGCCGCGATGCAGTTGATCGACAGCAGGAGAGAGGACAGCTCCCGCTCGTGCCGCTCCGGATCCCCCTCCGGCGCCCGCACCCGCCGCAGCAGCTCGATCTGCCGACGGTGCGCCCGCTCGAGGAGTGCCGCGCGGCGCGCGATGCGGCGGCGGAAGATCGGGAAGCGCTCCACGAGCGCGCGCTCGCCGGTGAGGCGGAGCACGGCCGCCACGCTGCGGTGGTACTCGTCCTCGATGCGCGGGAGGATGGCGTCGCGCGCCAGCGCATCGGGGACGAGGCCGGCGTAGGCGCGCACGAGCGGGAGGTCCACCTGCGCCAGCGTCTTCTCCACCTCGTCCACGACCAGGCGGAAGATCGGCGACTCGGCGAACATCCGCGCGAGCATCGCCTCCCCGCGCGCGCCGCGGATGGTGGCGAACGCCTCGAGCGCGCTCCCCACGCCGTACCACCCGGGGATGAGGTGCCGGTTCTGCGTCCAGGCGAACACCCAGGGGATGGCGCGCAGGTCGGCGAGCGAGCGCGTGCCCGACCGACGCGCCGGGCGCGAGCCGAGGTTGAGGAGCGACAGCTCCTCGAGGGGCGTGGCGGCGGTGAAGTAGGCGAGCAGGTGCTCGTGATGCACGAGCGCGCGATACGCGGCGTCCGCGGCTCCCGCGAGCGCCTCCATCGCCTCCTCCGCGCCGGGGACGAGCGCCGGCGCGCGCGAGGCGCGGCTGGCCAGCGAGCACTCCATCACGCTCGACGCCAGCAACTCGAGCTGGTACGTGGCGGTGTCGCGGTACCCGTACTTGAAGCTCACCACCTCCCCCTGCTCGGTGAGGCGGAGGCGCGTGCCGATGGTCCCCGGCGGCTGCGCGGCGAGCGCGCGGTGCGTGGGCGCGCCGCCACGGCTCACCGAGCCCCCCCGGCCGTGGAAGAAGGTGATGGTCACGCCGCACTCCTCCCCCACGCGCGCGAGGCGCTGCTGCGCCTTGTACAGCTCCCAGTTGCTCGTGAGAAAGCCGCCGTCCTTGTTGGAGTCGGAGTAGCCGATCATCACCTCCTGCACGTTCCCCTGCGCGCGCACGCTGCGCTTCACCAGCGGCACGTCGAACAGCTCGCGCATCACCGCCGGCGCGCGGCGCAGGTCGGCGATGGTCTCGAACAGCGGCACGATGGGAATGGTGCAGCTCTCCACCCCCGCCTCGTCCACGAACAGCCCGGCCTCCTTGGCCAGGAGGTAGACGCCGAGCACGTCGTCCGCGCGCTCGGTGCCGCTGATGATCACGCTGCCGAAGGCGCGGCGGTCCACGCGCTGGCGCATCTCGCGCACGAGCTCGAACAGCGCCACGATCTCCGCCGCGCGCTCGCCGAGCGCCGCCTTCGGGAGCGCACCGGCACGCGGGGCGAGGAGCGCCGCGCGCAGCGGCGGCGCGCCGGCGTCCGCGCGCGGCGCCGCGCCTTCCCCCGCCGCGCCGATGGCGATGGCCGCCGTCGGATCCGCCGCGGCGGCCGCCACGCGCAGCCGCGCCGCCTCCGCCGCCGCGGCGCCGAGCAGCCGCGCGTGCTCGCGCACATCGAGCCGCACGGCGGAGAAGCGGAACGCCTCCACCTCGCGCCGCAGCGGCGTGGCGTGCACGGCGGCGGCCGCGCCGCACCCGGCCTCCTCCAGCCCGCGCTCCACGGCGCGCAGGTCGGCCAGCAGTTCCTCCACGCCGGCGTAGCACGGCGTGTTCCGCGTGTCGTCGCCGCGCGCGCGCGCCGCGGTGCCGGCGAGCCTGCGCAGCATGCACGCGCCGAACTGCCGGAACAGCTCCCCCGGGTTCCGCGCGGCGATGGCCTCGCCCGCGCCGCTCTCCTCGAGCGCGCGCTCCACCGCGCCCCGGAACGACGGCGGCACGGCCACCGCGCGCGCGGAGATGCTGAGCGCGCGGAGCATCTCGCGGATCCGCCGGTCGTAGCGGCGCAGCGCCGTCCGGTGGTACTCCAGCACCGCCGAGCGCGTGACGTCGCCGGTGACGTTGGGGTTCCCGTCGCGATCCCCCCCGATCCACGAGCCCAGCTCGATCACCGGCGCATCCGCCGACTCCCCCGGATAGTACGTGCGCAGCGCGCGCGCGAGGTCGTCGTGTACCTCCCCCGCCGCGTCGAAGAGCGTGTCCTCCAGGTAGTGGATCCCCCACGCCACCTCCTGCGCCACGGTCGGCTTCTCCAGCCGCAGCTCGCCGGTGAGCCAGAGCACCTCGATGTCCGCGCGGAGCGCGTCGAGCGCGCGGGAGCGCTCGTGTGGCAGCGGGGAGTCCAGCGCATCGCCGAGCTCGTGGTAGATCGCCTGGTGCTTCTCGAGCACGGTGACGCGCTTCGCCTCGGTGGGGTGCGCGGTGATGGTGGGGACCACGCGCAGCGCGCGCACGAGCTCGCGCACGGTCTCCGCGGGGATCCCCGCCGCGCGCCACGCGTCGAACACACGCGCGAACGTGCCGGCGGCGGCCGCCTCCCCCTCGGCGGCGATGCTCGCGCGCCGCGTGCGCATGGCGTCGTGCAGCTCGGCGATGCTCAGGAGCTGCGCCCACACGCCGATCGCCTGGAGCGCGCGTGCCGGATCCGCCGGCGCGCCCTCGGCCGCGCCGGCCGGCTCCTCCCGCGTCTCCTCCCCGCCGCCATCGGCGATCGCCCGCTCCGCCCCCGGCGCGCGGGCGCGCACCACGCGCACGAGCAGGTCGTGCAGCAGCGCCTCGGCCTCGGTGGCGTGCGCCGCGCCGGCGCCCGTCTCCTCGGCGATCGACGTGGGGAGCGCCGCGGTCATCACGCCACCCGGTCGTGCGGCGCTCTCCCCTCGAAGAACGCCACCAGGTTGTCGAGCGCCCGGTTCCCCATCGCGATGCGCGTCTCCTCGGTGGCGCTCCCGAGGTGCGGCAGGAGCACCACGTTCTCCAGCGCCACGAGCGCCGGCGTCACCGACGGCTCGCGCTCGTAGACGTCCAGCCCCGCGCCGGCGAGCGCGCCGGTGCAGAGCGCCTGCGTGAGCGCGTCCTCGTCCACCACATCGCCGCGCGCCGTGTTGATGAGGAACGCCGTGCGCTTCATCCGGGCGAGGCGCCCGGCGTCCATGAGGTGACGGGTCTCCGGCGTGGCCGGGCAGTGCAGCGACACGAAGTCGCTCTCCTCGAGCACCCGCTCGATCGAGTCGCGCCGCTCGGCGTGCACGGCCGCGGCGACATCGTCGCCGGCGTACGGATCGTGGAAGAGCACGCGCATGCCGAACCCCTGGCTCGCGCGCCGCGCCACCGCGCGGCCGATGCGCCCGAGCCCGATGAGCCCGAGCGTCTTCCCCGACACGCGCGCGCCGAGCATGTGCGTGGGACGCCACCCCGTCCACTCGCCGGCGCGCACGTGGCGCTCCCCTTCCCCGGTGCGGCGCGCCACCATGAGCAGGAGGGTGATCGCGAGGTCCGCCGTATCGTCGGTGAGGACGTCCGGCGTGTTCGTGACCGCCACGCCATGCTCGCGCGCGGCCACGACGTCGATGTTGTTGTAGCCCACCCCGAAGTTCGCGACGATGCGCACGTGCCGGTTGGGGATCGCGAACAGCCCTGACGTGATGCGGTCGGTCACGGTGGGGAGGAGCGCATCGGCCTCGCACATCGCGTCGGCGAGCGCCGTCGCCGACATCGGCGCGTCATCGGCGTTGAGGCGCGCGTCGAACAGCGACGCCGCGCGCTGCTCCACGGGCGCGGGGAGCCGGCGCGTGACCACCACGCGGGGGCGCGGCGCCATGTCAGGCCACCACCATGCGGGGGCGCCGCGCGGCCAGCGCCTGCACCATCGCCGTCCCCAGCTCCGCCGGGCTCGGCGCCACGGTGAGCCCCGACGAGCGCATGATCTCCGCCTTCTCCGCCGCGCTGTCGCCGAACGCGGAGATGATCGCCCCCGCGTGCCCCATGCGGCGCCCGCGCGGCGCGGAGAGCCCCGCCACGTACCCCACCACCGGCTTCGTCATGTGGTCCCGCACGTACAGCGCGGCCTCCGCCTCCTGCGGCCCTCCGATCTCGCCGATCATCATCACCGCCTCCGTGTCAGGGTCCTCCTCGAACAGCGCGAGGATGTCCACGAACGAGCTGCCGTTGATCGGGTCCCCCCCGATCCCCACGCTCGTGCTCACCCCCAGCCCCAGCGCCTGCATCTGCGACGCCGCCTCGTAGCCGAGCGTCCCGGAGCGCGTCACCACCCCCACCGGGCCGCGCGTGTAGATGTGCCCGGGCATGATGCCGATCATCGCCCGCCCCGCGCTGATCACCCCCGCGCAGTTGGGGCCGATGAGCATCGGCTTCCGCTCGCGCGGGTAGCGGCGCAGGTAGCGCTTCACGCGGATCATGTCCTGGGCCGGGATGCCGTCGGTGATGCAGACGACGAGCCGCACGCCGGCGTCGGCGGCCTCCATGATCGCGTCGGCGCAGAACGCGGCGGGAACGAACACCCCGCTCGCCACCGCGCCCGTGGCGCGCACGGCGGCCTTCACGGTGTCGAACACCGGCACGCCGAGGTGTGTCGTCCCTCCCTTCCCCGGCGTCACGCCGCCCACGATCCGCGTGCCGTACGCGAGCATCTCGCGCGCGTGGAACGTCCCCTTGTCGCCGGTGAAGCCCTGGATGATCACCGGCGTGCTCTCGTCGATCAGGATGCTCATCGTCCACCCTCCACGGCCAGCGCGAGCGGGGCACCGGTGTCGCCGAGGGCGATCACGGACCTCTCCGCCGCATCGGCGAGCGAGTTCGCGGTGTGTATGCGCAGCCCGCTCTGGGCGAGGATGCGCCGCCCTTCCTCCACGTTCGTCCCCGCGAGGCGCGCCACGATGGGGACGGGGACGCGCACCTCGGTGGCCGCGCGCACGATCCCCTCGGCCACCCAGTCGCAGCGGTTGATGCCGGCGAAGATGTTCACCAGCACCACGCGCACGCGCGGGTCGGAGAGCACGAGGCGGAACGCCGCCGCCACGCGCTCGGGCGACGCGCCGCCGCCGATGTCGAGGAAGTTCGCCGGTTCGCCGCCGGCGTGCTTGATCATGTCCATCGTCGCCATCGCGAGCCCGGCGCCGTTGACGATGCACCCGATGCTCCCGTCGAGCGCGATGTAGCTGAGCCCGTGCTTCGCCGCCTCGGCGTCGCGCGGATCCTCCTCGGCGTAGTCGCGCAGCTCGCTCACGTTCGGCCGCCGGAAGAGCGCGTTGTCGTCGAAGGTCATCTTCGCGTCGAGGGCGAGCACCTCGCCGCCGGTGGTGACGGCGAGCGGGTTGATCTCCACCATGGTGGCGTCCAGATCGCGGAACGCCTTGTACGCGCCGAGGATCGCCTTCACCGCCTGGTTCCCCTCCGGCGGCAGGAGCCCGAGCCCGAAGGCCAGCTCGCGCGCCTGGAAGGGCTGCATCCCCACCGCCGGCTCGACCACCTCGCGCAGGATCGTGTCCGGCGCGCGCTGGGCGATCTCCTCGATCTCCATCCCGCCCTGCGGCGCGGCGACCACGCACACGCGCTCGGCGCGCCGGTCGAGCACGAGCCCCACGTACAGCTCGCGCGCGATGGGGACGGCCGCCTCCACGTAGATGCGGTGCACCACCTTCCCCGCGGGGCCGGTCTGGTGCGTGACGAGCTTGGAGCCGAGGAGCGCCGCGGCGGCGGTGCGCACCTCGTGCTCGTCGTGGCACACCTTCACCCCGCCCGCCTTGCCGCGCGCGCCGGAGTGGATCTGCGCCTTCACCACCCACCGCGCCCCCCCCAGCTCCTGCGCGCGAAACACCGCCTGCTCCGCCGTGTACGCCACCCCCCCGCGCGG
>DASTSH010000044.1:0-24098 GCA_035760785.1 Gemmatimonadaceae bacterium
TGAGCCGCGAGTCGGCGGCCGCGGCCACGGCGCGCAGCTTCGCGACGGTGAGTCCGGTGAGGTCCACGCGCGCCTCGGCGGCGCCGAGCTCGAGCGCGAGGTCGAGCGGCACGCCGGGGGCGAGGCCGAGCGTCAGCGCGCTGGCCCGCTCCGCCTTGGGATCGCCGCTCAGGTGCACGCTGCGCGGATCGAGGGAGAACCCGCGTTGGGTGGCGCTGTCCGCGCCCACCACGAGCGTGCGCGCCGCCGCGTCCCAGTGCTGCGCGGGGCGGAAGCGGTCGGCATCGTAGCGCATGTGCACGTCGTAGAGCAGCCCGGTGGGGGCGGAGCCCAGGGTGAGCGTCCCCGCGCCGTACGTCACGCGCACGTGCAGCGAGTCGGCGCCGCGCAGTTGCTTGCTCGCGGTGAGCGTCCGCCAGCTCTGCGCGGGGAGGCGCGGGGCGTACGCGAGCGCGGCCGCCAGCAGTACCCGGGTCAGCAGGCGGGCGCACCGCCCGATGAATCGAGCGCGCGGCGCCAGGGCGCCCGCGCGCGGGAGAGAGAGGCGCATCACGGCTCGCTTCGGCGGGGAGGGGGAGTGGGGCGGCGTGCCGCCGCCACCCCGCTGACGGGTGTGGGCGTCTGCCAGGCGTAGTCCTCGAGCGGCGGCGCCACGGCGGCCGGCTCGTGCAGCCTCGGCCGCGTGCCGCCGCGGGAGGCGAGGGTGGCACCGAAGCCCACCGTCACCGCCACCCACGTCACCGCGCCGGCCACCAGCCGGAGCACGCCCCCCAGCACCCCCGCCCACGTGAACGCGCTCCCGAGCACCCAGAGCAGGAAGTAGAGCGACAGTCCCACGAAGATGAGCTGCACCACCGGGCTCGTGCCCCCGGCGAGCGCGCTCCGGCGGCGCATCACCGCGTCTCCCGTCACGTACGCCATCGCCAGGAATCCGAGCGCGAGCGCCCCGGCGACGGCGAGGATGATCGCCACCACCGCGAAGGGAATGAGCAGGATCCCGATCACCGTGATGGCCAGCGCCACCACCGAGAGGATGATCGCGGGCAGGATCGCCACCTGACCCGCCACGCCGTACAGGAAGGCGCGGGAGAAGTCCTCCCGGATGCGCTCGGCGATGGCCTCCAGGTTGCTCCGCGCGAACAGCCCCACGCCGAGACCGATCACCGCGAGCACGAGATACCAGCCGACGGCCAGCGAGATCGAGCGCTTCGCGGCCTCCGCGGGTGTGCGGTGCACGCCGGGCACGAGCGGGCCGACGGTGAGCGCCGAGAGGGTGCGCATCTCCCCATCCACGCTCCCTCCCTCCGCGCGCACCTCGCCCCCCACCGAGAGCGCATCGCCATGGACGACCGCGCCGGGGTGCACGATGACGTCGCCGCCGATCGCCACGGCGTTCCCGTTCACCGTGCCGCGGACGTCGAGGTTGCCGTGCCAGGCCGCGACGCTCCCATCCACCGTCGTCCCCGCGGCCACGGTTCGGGAGCCCTCCCCCACCGCGTCCCGCGCGAGCGAGAGGCCGTTGGGGTCGCGGCGCAGCGAGTCGAGAACGGCGCCGACGGGGTCGCGCGTCGTCCCCTGGGCGTGCGCCAGGGCGGCGCGCCCCGGAGCGAGCACGAGGAGGAGCGCGGCCAGATAGCGGAGCGGGCGCATGGTGGTCAACGCCGGCGGGCGCCCGCGACGATCGCGCGGAGCGCCCTGGCCGCCAGCGCGGCCGAGAGGAGGAGGACGAGCAGCGCCAGCATCACCCCGGCGGTGCCCCCGGCCCGCAGCGCCTGCACGGCGGCATCGCCGAAGAGCGCGGCGGCGGCGTCGGAGAGCGCGCCCACTGTCACGGCACGCACCCGCTCCAGCCCCAGGTCCGCGGCGAAGACCACGGTGTCCAGACGGGTGATGAGCCAGAGCGAGATCACCGTGAGCACGGTGGCGATGGAGCCCAGCCCGGCCCAGGCCACGGCGCGCCCCGCGCGGCTGCGGGGGAGCCAGCCGCGCACCGCATCGAGGAGCGCCACGTGCCAGGGGACGAACACCTGCACCTGCGCCATCACGCGGTCCGAGAACCCGACGGCGGGGGCGAAGTGCGGCAGGTGCTCGAGCTCGCGCACGAGCACGCGTGCCGAGTCCAGCTCGGCGCGGCACGCCGCGCACGCGCGGACGTGCGCCTTCAGCGGCGCCGTGCCGAATCCGACCTCGCCGTCGAGCAGCTGGTCGATCTCTTCCGGAAGTAGATGCCTATCCACGGATCCTCCACCGGGTCGTACGGGTGGGACGGCCAGGAGGTTTCACGTCAGCTCCTCAGATGCGCCAGCGCGTCCCGGAGCTCGTGCCGGGCGCGGTGGATGTAGGTTTTCACCGTCCCCAGGGGGAGGTCGAGCGTCGCGGCGATCTCCTCGTAGGAGCGCCCCTCCACGTGGCGGAGGAGGATGCACGCTCTGTACTCGGGGCGGAGCGTGGCGATGGCGCGCTCGATGGCGCTCCCCAGCTCGCGCGACTCCATCTCGTCGAGCGGCGACTCCCCGCGCGACCGCACGTCGAGCGACGTGGCCTCGGCCTCGGCCGCGGTGGCCGCGTTCGGGGAGCCGTCGATGCTCACCGTGTCGAGCTGCCGCTTGCGGAGATGGTCGATGGTGACGTTGTTGGCGATCTTGAACAGCCAGCTCGAGAACTTGAACTCGGGGCGGTAGCGGTCGATGTGGTTCAGGACCTTGATGAAGGTGTCCTGCGCCAGGTCCTCGGCCAGCTCCCGGTCGCGCACCATGCGGAAGATGAGCGAGAAGACCGGGCGCTCGTACCGTCGCACGAGCTCCCGGAACGCCGCCTCCCGCCCCTCTCTCGCGAGCGCGGCGACGTCGGCATCCGGAAGGTTGGAGAGCTCGAGGGAGAGCGGCACGAGTGAGGGAGGAGGGGAGCGCTGCGGACCCGGAGACTCCGGCCGGCGAGCGACGGGGCCGCCGGCGCGCCGACGGAGGGAAACTATGCGTCGCTGGCGCCGCCATCCAGCCGCGCGCTTGCATGAACCATCCCGCCCGCAGAGTTTTATGGGAATGCCTTCCGTGGACATCGAGCAGCGCGAGGCGCTGGACGCGGCAGCCGGCGGCGCGGCGAAGCGCGCGTACGTCCGGCGCATCTTCTCGGAGATCGCCCCCAGCTACGACCTCCTGAACCACCTCCTGAGCCTGAACATCGATCGGGGGTGGCGGCGCCGCGCCATCGCCGCGCTCCGGTGGGACCGGCGCCCCGACGGCGCGTACGTCGACGTGTGCGCCGGGACGATGGACGTGGGCGTCGAGTTGGCGCGGCGGCCGGGGTTCCGTGGCCGCGTCGTGGCGGCGGACTTCGCCGAGCCGATGCTGCGCCACGGCGCCGCGAAGGCGCGCGGCACCGCCGTGCGCCCCGTGGTGGCCGACGCGATGCAGATGCCGCTCGCCGACGCCAGCGCGGATGGTGTGATCGTGGCGTTCGGCGTGCGCAACTTCGACGACATCGACCAGGGGCTCCGCGAGCTGCGCCGCCTCCTCGCGCCCGGCGCGCGGCTGGTGATCCTCGAGTGCTCCACGCCGCGCTTCGCGCTCGTGCGACAGATCTTCCACCTCTACTTCCACCGCGTGCTCCCCCTCATCGGACGGATCGTCAGCGGTCACCGCACCGCGTACCGCTACCTGCCGGAGTCGGTCGCCAACTTTCCCACCGCCCCCGAGCTCGCGCGCCGCATGGAGCGCGCGGGGTTCGCGCGCGTCGGCTGGCAGGCGCTCACCTTCGGCATCGCCGCCGTCCACTGGGGAGAGCGCGCGTGAGCATCGACTCGCTCTCCGAGCTCCTCGAGCGCCTCGACGCCGCGGGAGAGCTCGTCCGCGTCGCTCACCCCGTGAGCGTGGACCTCGAGCTGTGCGAGATCGCCGACCGCGTGATGAAGCGTCCGGGCGGCGGGGCGGCGCTCCTCTTCGAGCACGTCACGCTCTTCGACGGCTCCCGCTCGGCGTACCCGGTGGCGATCAACCTGTTCGGGTCGATGCGCCGGATGGCGATGGCGCTCGGCGTGAACGACCTCGATGAGATCGGCGCGCGCATCGCCGAGATGATGGAGCTGAAGGTGCCGGAGGGGCTCATCGCCAAGCTCGCGCTCCTGCCGCGACTCCTGGAGATGGGGAAGTTCCCGCCGCGCGTGCGCTCCGGGCGTCCCGCCTGCCAGGAGGTGGTGTGGCGGGGCGACGAGGTGGATCTGCGCCGCCTCCCGGTGATCAAGTGCTGGCCGGAGGATGGCGGCCCGTACATCACGCTTCCCATGGTGATCTCGCGCGATCCCGCGCGCGGGATCCGCAACGTGGGAATGTACCGGGTGCAGGTGCTGGGCGAGCGCACCGTGGCCATGCACTGGCAGCGGCACAAGGTGGGGGCCGCGCACTGGCGCGAGATGGCCGAGCGCGGGGAGACGATGCCCGTGTGCATCGCCGTGGGCGCCGACCCGGCGTCCATCTACGCGGCCTCCGCGCCGCTCCCCCCCACCGTGGACGAGTTCCTGTTCTCCGGCTTCCTGCGCCGCGAGCCGGTGCGCCTGGCGAAGGCCGTCACCTGCGACCTGGAGGTGCCGGCGGACGCGGAGTTCGTGATCGAGGGATACATCGACCCGCGCGAGGCGCTGGTGACCGAGGGGCCGTTCGGCGACCACACCGGCTTCTACTCGCTCGCCGATCTCTACCCGCAGGTGCACGTGACGGCCGTCACCATGCGGGAGCAGCCCGTCTATCCCACCACGATCGTCGGTCGTCCTCCCATGGAGGATTTCTACCTCGGCCACGCCACCGAGCGCATCTTCCTTCCGCTGCTGAAGCTCACCATCCCCGAGATCGTCGACTATCACATGCCGGCGGAGGGGATCTTCCACAACCTCGTGTTCGTGTCCATCGACAAGCAGTATCCCGGACAGGCGTACAAGGTGATGAACGCGCTGTGGGGGCAGGGGCTCATGTCGCTGGCGAAGGTGCTGGTGGTGGTGGACAAGGACGTGAACGTGCGCGACCCGCAGGAGGCGTGGTGGGTGGCGCTCAACAACATCGATCCCGAGCGCGACGCGCGCTTCACGATGGGGCCCGTGGACGTGCTCGATCACGCGAGCCGCGCGTTCACGTACGGCTCCAAGATGGGGATCGACGCCACGCGGAAGTGGCCGGAGGAAGGGTTCACGCGCGAGTGGCCGAAGCGCATCGAGATGGACGAGACCACGAAGCGGAAGGTCGACGCGATGTGGGAACGGCTTGGCATCGATCGGCGGGCGCCGGAGCGCGCGCGGTGACCGCCGAGCTGGCGCTGGCGGCGGATGGGTGGACCGGGGTGCCGTATCCCCCGGCGCGGTTGTACACCACACTCGCCGTGATGCTCGCGGCGGTGGTGCTCACGGTGATGGTGGTGCGCTCGCGGGTGGCGAACCGGCTGATCGCCGAGATCGCGAGCACGCTGGGGATCTTTCTCCTGGTGATCGGCGCCATCGTGTACACGGTGGCGTTTCGCGGGCTGCGCCCGGGCGAGCTGGCGCTGGCGTGGGTGCTGTCGGTGCCGGCGATCATCTGGTTCGTGGCGCGGCTCAACCGGATCATGATGCGCCCGCTGGACGAGCTGGAGCGGCTGGGGGATGCGATCCGCGCTCGCAACTGGGGGGCGCTGCTGGCGGCCGATGGCGCGGCGCAGGCGGAGCACATGCGCGGCGCGCTCAAGGACGTGGCGACGCTGATCGAGGAGACGCAGTCGACCGCGGGCGCGGTGCTCTCGGCGTCGGGGCGCGTGACGGCGATCGGGAGCGCGGCCGCCGATGGCGCGCAGCGGGTGACGGAATCGCTGGCGCGCCTGACGAGCGGTGCGCAGGGGAACCTCCAGGCGGCCGAGCGGATCGCCGCCGCGGCGCGGCGGCTCACCGAGGCGGCGGGGGCGGTGGATGCGGCGGCACGGGAGTCGCTGGCCATCTCGACCACGGTGGAGGGGCGCGCGCGCGAGGGGGTGCGCCAGGCGGAGCAGGCGACGTCGCACGTGACGGAGATCGCCCAGCTCGCGCGCGACGGGGTGGAGCGGGTGACGGCGCTGCGGCAGGCATCGGCGACGATCGGCGAGGTGACGCAGGTGATCGGCGAGATCGCCGCGCAGACGAACCTGCTGGCGTTGAACGCGGCGATCGAGGCGGCGCGCGCGGGGGAGGCGGGGCGCGGGTTCGCGGTGGTGGCCGATGAGGTGCGGAAGCTGGCGCGTCGGAGCGCGCAGTCGTTGAAGCGGATCGAGGAGCTGCTCGGCCAGATCGCCGCGCGGAGCGACGAGGCGGCCGAGCGTCTGCAGCGAATGGAGCACGCGGTGGAGGAGGGAGAGCGCGTGATGCAGGAGGCGATGGCGGTGTTCCGGGGGATCGAGCTGGACGCGCGGCGCACGGTGGGGCTGGCGCAGACCGTGGCGGAGGCGTCGTCGCAGCAGGCGGCGCTGGTGGACGATCTGGGGATGGCGTCCGGTCTGGTGGCGCAGGTGGCGGCGGAGACGATGTCCACCACCACGGACGCGGAGTCGGCGACGGCGCGCCAGCGAGAGCTGACGGCGCACCTGCGGGAGACGGGGAGCGTGCTGGAGGGTGCGGCGTCGTCGCTCGGCGCGGTGGTGGGGCGGTTCGCGACGCGCGAGGGAGTGCCTGCGGGAGCGCTGGAGGTGTCCGATGCCTGACGCGTCCGGTGTCCAGGGCGGCGCGCCATCCGGCGGGCCGCAGCGCGAGGGGCAGACGTTCGCCGGTGGCTCGCTGCTCGTGCGGTACGCGAACTTCGTGAAGCTGCCGCACACGCTGTTCGCGCTCCCATTCGCGCTGGTCGGGGTGACGATCGCCAGTTATGTCAAAGGAGTGAGCTGGCGGGATGTCGCGTGGGTCGTCGTCGCCTTCACCGCGGCCCGATTCGCCGCCATGGGCTTCAACCGCATCGTCGACCGGCGCATCGACGCCCTCAACCCCCGCACCGCCCGGCGCGAGATCCCGAGCGGCGCCATGAGCACCGTCGAAGCCTCGCTCGCCGTCGTCGTCGCCTGCGCGCTCTTCCTCCTCGCCGCCTGGCGTCTCAATCCCCTCTGCTTCGCGCTCGCGCCGCTCGCGCTCGCGTGGGTGCTCTTCTACAGCTACACCAAGCGCTTCACCCGCCTCGCGCACCTCGTGCTCGGGCTCGGGCTGGGGATCGCGCCCGTGGGAGGCTACCTCGCCGTCACCGGCGCGTGGAGCCGCCCCTGGTGGGTGCTCGTCCTCCTCGCGGTCGCGGTGATGGGGTGGGTGGCGGGTTTCGACATCTTCTACGCCCTCCAGGACGTGGGCTTCGATCGCGAGCACGGGCTCCACTCCATTCCCGCCGCCCTCGGCGAGCGCGGCGCGGTGGCGGTGGCGCGCCTCCTCCACGCCACCACCGTCGTGTCGCTCGCGCTCGTGGGGGTGGGGATCGGCGGCGGCTGGCTCTACGCGCTGGGCGTGGCGGTGGTGGCGCTGCTCCTCCTCTACGAGCACTCGCTCGTCCGCATCGGCGACCTGTCGCGCCTCGATGCGGCGTTCTTCACGATGAACGGCATCATCAGCATCACCTTCTTCGGCTTCGTCCTCGCCGAGCGACTGCTCCAGTGGTGAGCGCGCCGCTCCCGCTCGTGGTGGCCGTCACCGGCGCCTCCGGCGCGCCGTACGCGGTGCGGCTGCTCGAGCAGCTCGTCGCGGCGGAGCGCGACGTCTGGCTGATCGTCTCGTCGCACGGCTGGCGGCTGCTCCAGACGGAGGTGGGGATCGCCGATGCACGCGCGCTCCGCGCGCGCGTGGGAGAGGCGGGGTGGGCGCGCTACGTCACGATGTACGATGACGCCGATCGCGGCGCGTCGCCGGCGTCCGGCTCCGCGCGCACCGCCGGCATGGTCGTCTGCCCCTGTTCCATGGGGACGCTCTCCGCCATCAGCCAGGGGACGTCGCGATCGCTCGTGGAGCGGGCGGCGGACGTCACGCTCAAGGAGCGCCGGCCGCTGGTGCTCGTGCCGCGAGAGACGCCGCTGAGCGTGATCCACCTGGAGAACATGCTCCGCGTCACGCGCGCCGGCGCCACGGTGCTCCCCGCCGCGCCGGGCTTCTACCACGAGCCGCGAGCGATCGCCGACCTGGTGGACTTCGTGGTGGCGCGCATCCTCGACCACCTCGGCGTGGAGCACTCGGTGGGGAAGCGCTGGGGCGCCGGAGCCCGGCCGCATGACGAGTAGCGGCGAGCGCACGGTCATCGGTCTCATCTCCGACACGCACGGGCTGCTCCGCCCGGACGTGCACGACGCGCTCGCCGGCGTCTCGCTCATCCTGCACGCCGGCGACGTGGGCGGCGATGACATCCTGGACGAGCTCTCGCTCATCGCTCCGGTGATGGCGGTGTACGGGAACACCGACCCGCCGGGGAACCCGAGGCTGGAGGCCGAGGTGGTGCGCCCCGCCGGAGGGCTCGTGATCCACGTGAGTCACGGGCACGAGGTGGGGAGCCCCACGCCGGAGAAGCTGCTGGCGCGGCACCCTGGAGACGTGCTGGTGTACGGGCACACGCACCGCGCGCTGGTGACGCGGGCGGGAGGGCGCCTGGTGGTGAATCCCGGAGCGGCGGGGCCTCGCCGGTTCGACCTGCTGCCGAGCGTCGCGCGTCTGGTGATCGCGGCGGGAGCGGCGGACGTCGAGATCATCCCACTCGCACCCTGATGCCGGCCGCGGCGATGCTGCCCGCGGCCATCGAAATCGACCACACCTCGAGGAGCTCGTGACCGTACGGCCCCCGCGTCTCGTCACGTCCATCGCCGCCGTGCTGCTCACGGCGGCCGCCTGCCGCGCGCCGATGCCGGCGCCCCCGCCACCGCCGTCGCCGGCGGCAGCTTCCGCACCTCCCGCCGAGCCCGTGGACAGCGCGATGAACGCGCGCATCCGACGGGAGGAGTCGACGCACTCGCGGGTGATGGCGATCGCCACCACCCTGTCCGACGTGTACGGCGCGCGACTCGCGGGCTCACCGCAGTATCTCGCGGCGGCGCGGTGGGCGCGCGCCACGCTCGACACCTTCGGGCTCGACAGCGCCCGCCTGGAGCCGTGGGGGCGCCGGCGCGGGCTCTCCTGGGAGGCGACGCGCTGGTCGGTGGAGATGACCGCCCCGCGCTACCAGCGGCTCGTGGCGTACCCGAAGGCGTGGAGCCCGCCCATCGACAGCGTGGTGCGCGGCACCCCCGTGCTCCTGTCCATCCGCTCCGACTCCGACATCGCGCGCCATGGCGCGGAGCTCGCCGGCGCGATCGTCATGATGGACGATCCCGCCCCCGATCCCTCGCGCTTCGAGCCGCTCGCGCACCGCTTCACCGCCGCCGAGCTGGATTCCCTGTCGCACCTCACCGATCCGGGGCACCCGGTGGACTACTGGGACGATGCGGAGGGGTACGCCGAGCGCGTGGCGAAGCGGAACCAGCTCGCCATCGCGCTGCGCGCTGCGGGGGTGGCGGCTGTGGTCGAGCGGAGCCGGCTGCCGAACGCGGTGCAGGTGGCCGGCTACCAGGCGTACGACAGCGACGTGTCGCACGCCGTGCCCGCGTTCGTGATGTCGCAGGGAGACTTCGACCAGGTGGCGCACCTCATCGAGCACGGCGTGCGCGCGACGCTGGAGCTGTCGCTGCGCACGCACGCCACGCCGGGGGACTCGATCGGCTACAACATCCTGGCCGAGCTGCCGGGGAGCGACTCGGTGCTGCGCAACCAGGTGGTGATGGTCGGCGGGCACTTCGATTCGTGGACCGCCGGCACCGGCGCCACCGACAACGCGGCGGGGGTGGCAGTGGCGATGGAGGCGGTGCGCATCCTGAAGGCGATCGGCGCCTCTCCGCGCCGCACGATCCGCGTGGCGTTGTGGGACGGTGAGGAGCAGGAGGACTACTTCGGCTCCATGGGATACGTGAAGAAGCACTTCGGTGATCCGGAGACGATGCACCTGCTGCCGGAGCACTCGCGGATCTCCGCGTACTTCAACATCGACAACGGCACGGGGCGGATCCGCGGCATCTACCTCCAGAACGACTCGGCGGTGCGGCCGATCTTCGCCGCCTGGCTCGCGCCGTTCGCCGACCTGGGCGCGAACACCCTCACGATCGCCAACACCGGGAGCACCGATCACATGCCGTTCACGGCGGTGGGGATCCCCGCGTTCGAGTTCATCCAGGACCCGCTGGACTACGAGACGCTCACGCACCACAGCAACGCGGACGTTGCATCGAACCTGGTGCCGGGCGATCTGGAGCAGGCGGCGATCGTGGTGGCGAGCGTGCTGTACCACGCCGCGAACCGCGACGCGCTGTTGCCGCGCGGGGTGCTGCCGCTGCCGCATCGGCGGTGAGCGCGGATCGCCGCTGGGACAGCGCGTTCGGTACCGAGCGGTGTGGTGAGGTTGGCCTCCGTCTTGCGGCGCCCGCGTGATCTACCTGCGTGAAACCTCCGACGCCGGAAGCACGCTGAAGGAATCGATCGTGCGCCACAGGAGGGCAGCATGAGAATGGAGCAGGGCGGCACGGAGCCAAGGGGCACGCCCGAGCGGAGCGTGCCGATCGCGAGCGCGCGAGAGAGGGCGCCGGCGGAGGAGAACGTCGCGGAGCGGAACAAGGAGCTCATGCAGACGCTGGACGACTCGTGGAACGCGCAGGACCTGAGCACGTTCTCGAGACGCCATCGGGATGACGTGGTGGTGCGCTGGCCCGGCCAGCCGGAGACGCACGGCATCCAGGCACACCGGCAGGAAGCCATCGACTTCTTCCGCGCCTTCCCGAATCAGCGGATCGGCAACCGGCCCTACAAGATGCTCATCGGCCAGGGCGACTGGACGTGCTCGATCGCGCACTTCACCGGGACCATGACGGGACCCATGAAGGGGCCGGACGGGAAGGAGATACCGCCGACGGGCAAGTCGTTCGATGTGGACTTCTGTACCGTCGCGAGGTGGGACGAGAACGGGCAGATCGTCGAGGAGAATCTCTTCTACGATCTGGTGACCTTCATGAGGCAGACCGGGCTGAGCAAGTAACGCGGCCGACGCGAGCCCGTTCGGCGGAAGTGGGCGAGATGATGGGAGCTGTCGATCGCGCACGATTGCGCGCGGGCACGGACGTCGGCGGCTCCTTCTTCGATCAGGCGTTCTCGCGGGCCGCGGGCGCGCACCGCATCACCGGGAACCGCGTCGACCTGTTGCTGGATGCCGCCGAGAACTACCCGGCATGGTTGAGCGCGATCGCGGCCGCCAGCCGCTACGTGAACTTCGAGAGCTACATCCTGCGCGATGACGCGGCCGGCCGCGAGTTCGCCGACGCGCTCGCGGCGAAGGCGCGCGGGGGCGTGCCCGTGCGTGTGGTCTACGACTGGCTGGGCGCGCTGGGGAAGACTCCGTCCCGGTTCTGGAAGGCGCTGCGCCACGCGGGAGTGGAGGTGCGGTGCTTCAACCCGTTCCGGTTGGCGAGTCCACTGGGGTGGATGCACCGCGACCACCGCAAGACGCTGACGGTGGATGGGTGCGTCGGCTTCGTGACGGGGCTCTGCGTGGGCGACGATTGGGTGGGCGATCCGGCGCGAGGAATCGCGCCGTGGCGAGATACCGGCGTCGCGGTGCATGGGCCCGCCGTGGCCGCGATCGAGCAGGGCTTCCGCGACGTGTGGTCCCGCATCGGCCCGCCCACTCCAGACGACGAGCGCCGCGCGGCCGAGGGGCCGCGAGCCGTCGGTGACATGACAGTGCGCGTCGTGGCCAGTGAGCCGTATCACGCGGGGCTCATCCGCGTCGATGAGCTCGTGGCCGAAGCGGCGCGCGAGACCATCTGGCTCCACGACGCCTACTTCGCGGGTACGCCGACCTACATACAATCGCTGCGAGCCGCCGCGCTGGACGGCGTCGACGTGCGTCTGCTCGTGCCCGGAGGAACCGACATCCCGATCCTGCGCCCGCTCTCGCGTGCCGGCTACCGCCCGTTGCTCGAGGCCGGTGTTCGCGTGTTCGAGTGGAACGGGCCGATGCTCCACGCCAAGACCTCCGTCGCCGACGGGCGATGGGCGCGTGTCGGATCGAGCAACCTGAACCTCGCAAGCTGGCTCGGCAACTACGAGATGGACGTGATCGTGGAGGACGAGCGATTCGCGCGCGCCATGATGGAGCAGTACCTCCGCGACCTCACGAACGCCACCGAGGTCGTGCTGCGCCCTGGGCGCCGCCAGCTCGTGGGGCGCGCACCATTGGCCACCCCGGAGAGCGCGCGCGAGCCACTCCGGGCGCGACCGCATGCCAGAGGTAGCGGCAGCGCGGGGCGCGCGGCGGCTGGCGCGATTCGTCTGGGCAATACGGTGACGGCGGCCGTGACCGACCGCCGCGTGCTCGCGCACGCGGACGCGCGCGTCGTGGTCGCCGCCGGAGCGGTCCTGATCGCGGCGGCGGTTGCGGCGTCGCTCTGGCCACGCGTGTTCGCGATTCCTTTCGCCGTCGTGATGGCGTGGTTCGGCGGGGCACTTCTCGTGCGAGCCCATCGCCTCCATCGCACCGTGCCGCCGAGCGGCGCCCCGCGGACCGGCTCGATGTCCGCGTGGCGCGGCCCGCCGGACGAGCCCTAGGCGATGAGCTCTTCCTCCGCCTCGGGCTCCGGCACGATGACCACGCGCCGGAGCCCCGAGTCCTCCGCGCGCACCGTGCGGTCGAGCTCCGCGGGGAAGCGGCGGAACCACGACGAGAGCAGGAGCAGCTCGTCGATCTCGTGCGTCGGCACCTGGGCGGTGTCGCGCTCCGTGCGGCCGAACACGTCGGCCACCAGCCGGTCGAGCGCCCGGCGCTGCGCGGCGGTGCGCGGCGCCGGGCGCTCCTCGCGCACGCGCCCGCGGCGGATGAGGTACACGCGGTCGTCCCCGCCGAACCCGGGGACGGTGTACACGAACGAGAGCGTCTCCACGCCGAAGCGGAAGCGCAGGAACTGCTCGCGCAGCGCCTCCAGGCGGTGCAGCTTGTCGCGCAGCGCCGCCGCGCGCTCGAACTCCCACCGGTCGCTGCACGCTTCCATCTCGCGCCGGAGAGTGTCCATCGGCCCATCGTCCGCGCCGTCCAGGAACGCCCGCGCCAGCGCCACGCGCCCCGCGTACTCCGCCTCCGAGCACGCCGCCACGCACGGCCCCAGGCACTTGCGCACCTCGTAGCGGATGCACCCCGGGGTTCGCGCGCCGAGCTGGAAGAGCTCCTGCTGATCGGCGAAGTGCATGCGGCGGTCGAGGGAGCAGTCGCGGAGCCCCAGCACGTCGTTCAGCTCCCGCAGCGACTCGCTCACGCGCTGCGCGCCGTGGAAGGGGCCGTAGTACACGGCGCTGTCGTCGCTGGCGCCGCGGACCACCAGCAGCTTGGGCGCAGGGCCGCGGGTGATCTTGATGAACGCGAAGTGCCGCGCGTCGCGCTTCATCGCCACGTTGAAGCGCGGGCGGAAGCGCTTGATGAGGGTGAGCTCGAGCAGGAGCGCCGCGAACTCGCTCGGCGTGTACTCCCAGTCGATGGCCACCGCCTCGCGCACGATGCGCGCCCCCTTCTCCTCGGGGAAGGCGCAGCGGAAGTAGCTGAGGAGGCGCGTGCGCACGCTCTTCGACTTCCCCACGTACACCACCTCGCCGTCGGCCGAGTGCATGCGGTACACGCCGGGACGGTTCTCGCACCGCGCGCGCACGTCGGCGCGCATGCGCGCGAGCTGATCGTCCGGAGTGGGGGGCGGGCGGAGCGCGGCGCGGCGGCTCATCGCTGGCACCGCGCGCAGAACACGGTGGTGCGCCCGTCCACCGCGCTCGTCTCGGCGAGGCGGGTGCCGCAGCGAGGGCAGGGGAGGCCGCCGCGCCCGTACACCGCCAGCGACTCGGCGAACGCGCCGCGCTCGCCGGAGGCGTCGCGGTAGTCGCGGAAGCTCGTGCCGCGCGCGGCGATCGACTCGCGCAGCACGGAGACGATCGCGTCGTGCAGCGCGGCCACCTCGCTCGCGCCGAGCGAGCGTCCCGCGCGCGACGGGTCGATCCCCGCGCGCCAGAGCGCCTCGTTCGCGTAGATGTTTCCGATGCCGGCGATGCGGCGCTGGTCCATCAACAACTTCTTCACCGCCTGGGTGGATCCCCGAAGAGCGCCCGATAGATGCTCCACGGTGAACGCCGGGTCAAGCGGCTCGACGCCGTACAGCGCCGAGTGACGCTCCCAGCGCGCGGGGGACATGAGCGACACGGTGCCCAGCCGGCGGATGTCGCGGTAATGCAGGGCGCGGCCGTCGTCGAGCTGGAAGGCGAGCGTCGAGTAGAGGCGCTCGCGCTCGGCGAGGCTGCCGTCGTCGATCAGGAGGGCACCGGTGAAGCGAGGCTGGACCACGAGCCGGTCGCCGGTGGAGAGCTCGAGCACCACCATCTTGGCGCGGCGCCTGGCGCGGAGGATCGTGGCGCCGGTGACGCGCCGCACGAGCGCCTCCGGCGTCGTCTCGCGCAGCACGTCGGGGCGGGTGACGGCCGCGCCGGTGATCCGGGCGCCGGCCACCGCCCGGTCGAGATCTCGCGCGATCGTCTCGGTCTCAGGGAGCTCCGGCATCGCGTTGCAGCTCGCGCCACCCGATGTCGCGGCGGAAGTATCTTCCCTCGAACCGGATCCCCTCGGCGGCCGCGGCGCTCGCCGCGCGCGCGTGCTCCAGCGTGTCGGCGACGCCGGTCACGGCGAACACGCGCCCTCCGGAGGTCACGAGCGCGCCGTCGGGCGCCCTGGCGGTGCCGGCGTGGAAGATCCGCACGTCCGCCGTCGCGGGGGGGAGCTCGATGCGCGCCCCGCGCGCCGGCGACTCGGGGTACCCCGGCGCCGCCACCACGGTGGTGACCGCATGCCGGCCGCTCCACCGCAGCGTCGCGCCATCGAGCGGCTCGCCGCGCGCGATGGCGAGGAAGACCGGGAGCAGATCGCTCTCCAGCAGAGGGAGGATCGCTTCGGTCTCCGGGTCGCCGAACCGGCAGTTGAACTCCACCACCCTCGGGCCCTGCTCTCCGACCATCAGTCCCGCGTAGAGCAGCCCGGTGAACGGCGCGCCCCGCTCGCGCATCGCGCCGAGCGTGGGGAGGAAGATGCGCTCCACCACCTCGTCCACGAGCGGCGGCGTGCCGAGCGACACGGGAGCGTACGCCCCCATCCCGCCGGTGTTCGGGCCGCGGTCACCCTCGAGGAGGCGCTTGTGGTCCTGCGCGGGGAGCATCGGGAGCACGGTGGTGCCGTCGGTGAGCGCGAACACGGACAGCTCCTCGCCGCGCATGAACTCCTCCACCAGGATCTCGCGGCCGGCGGCGCCGAACGCGGCATCGCGCAGCATGGCATCGATCGCCTCGTTCGCCTCTCGCTCGCTCTCGGCGACCACGACTCCCTTTCCCGCCGCGAGCCCCGACGCCTTGATGACCACCGGCGCGCCGAACGCCGCCACGGCGCGCCGGGCGCGCTCGGGATCGGTGTGACACTCGGCTCGCGCCGTGGGCACGCCGGCGGCGGACATGAGCGTCTTGGCGAACGTCTTCGAGCTCTCGATCCGCGCCGCCGCCGCGGTGGGGCCGAAGATGGGGAATCCTTCCGCGCGGAACGCGTCGACGATCCCCGCATCGAGCGGCGCCTCGGGCCCCACCACGGTGAGATCGGGGCGCTCCGCCGCGGCCAGCGCGACGAGCGCGGGGATGTCGGTCGCCCCCACGGGAACGCAGCGACCGAGCTCGCCGATCCCCGGGTTCCCCGGGGCGGCGATCAGCTCGAGAGATGGGTCGTCGCGGAGCAGCTTCCAGGCGATGGCGTGCTCGCGCCCGCCGCCGCCGACGATCAGCACCTTCATGATCCGGACGGCCCCCGGAACGCGTCGGCGAGCGCGTCGCGCGCGCTGCGGAGCACGTCGGCCACCTGGTCCATCGCGCCACGCGCCTGCTGGCCGTAGTAGCCCGCGGCATCGGCGTAATCGGAGCCGAGCGGGCGATCGCTGTCGCCGCGGCGCGGGTAGTCGCCGGCGATGATGCGATCGTAGCCCCCGGACTGGATCCAGCGCTGCAGCTCCGCCGCGCGCACGGTGTTGAAGGGGTGGGTGCGGAAGGCGACGTTGAGCACCTTGAACACCGAGTCGATCGCCGTGCCCCCCTCCTCGTACTCCTGCGCCTGGACGAGGAACTCGTCGAGGCTCATCTCGTCATCGGTGGCGGTGCCCCCGGCGAAGCGCAGGAAGAGGCGCATCGATGCCTGCGCATCCTGCGACGCGAGGAGCCCGGCGCGGTCCGACGACAGCTCCGCCTTGCGGTACCACTCGAGCAGGGCGAGCTGGATGGGGAGGGCGATGAGCCCCAGCCCCGGCACGCTCGTCAGCCCCACGTTCAGGATGATCAGCGCGAGCGTGGTGTACGTGGCGTGCCCGCTCATGATGTGCCCCAGCTCGTGGCCGAGGATCACGCGCTGCTCCTCGGGCTCGAGCAGCCCGATCGCGCCGGTGTTCACAACGATGAACGGCTTCTCGAATCCCACCGCCATCGCGTTGGCGAACGGCGTCTGGGAGACGAACAGCTCGGGGCGCTCGGGCCAGTCCATCGTGGCGAGCACCTCGGTGTAGAGCGCGTCCAGCTTCGGGCGCTGGCGCGGTCCCACGCGCACGGCGTTCGCGGTGAAGAGGTGCCGCACGCCGCGCTCGCCGAGGAAGGACATGATCTTGCGGACCAGCTCATCGAAGCCCGGGAGCGAGCGCAGCGTGTTCAGCGCCGCCCGGTCTGCCGGGTGCTCCCAGGCTGCGGGAGCGATTCTCTCCAGGGTCTGTCGCGGCATGGTGCCCCCTCTCTGGCGTGAGTCAGCGCGTGGCGTTCGCGAGCGCCCCGTCGAGATCCGCCAGCAGATCTCCCACGTCCTCCACTCCGCACGAGAGGCGGACGAGCCCGTCGGTGATGCCGAGCTCCTCGCGGCGCGCCGGCGGGACGGACGCGTGCGTCATGCTGGCCGGGTGACTGATGAGGCTCTCGACTCCACCCAACGATTCCGCCAGCGAAAAGATTCGCGTTCCCTCGAGCAGGCGCGTGGCGCGCTCCTTGGTGCCCATGTCCACCGTGATCATCCCGCCGTAGCCGGTCATCTGCCGCCGCGCGAGCTCGTGCTGCGGATGCGACGCGAGCCCGGGGTAGATCACCCGCTCCTCGCCGAGGCGCTCGGCGAGCCAGGCCGCAACGCGCCGGCCGTTCTCGTCGTGGCGCGGCATGCGCAGGTGCAGCGTCTTCGTGCCGCGCAGGGCGAGCCAGCAGTCGAACGGGCCGGGGACGGCCCCCGCCGCGTTCTGGATGAACGTCAGCCGCTCGGCGAGCGCATCGTCGCGGATGACGGCGATCCCGCCGATCATGTCGCTGTGTCCGTTCAGGTACTTCGTGGTCGAGTGGAAGACCACGTCCGCGCCGTGCTCGAAGGGGCGCTGGAAGAACGGCGTGGCGAAGGTGTTGTCCACGAACAGGAGCGCTCCGGCCCGGTGCGCCGCCTCGGCGGCCGCGCCGAGATCGGTGAGGCGCATGAGCGGGTTCGTGGGCGTTTCCACCACCACCGCCACGGTGCGCGGCGTGCAGGCATCGGCGATCCGCTGCGGGTCGCGCGTGTCCACGTAGGTGAAGCAGAGGCCGAGTTGGCTCAGCAGCCGGTCGAACAGGCGGAAGGTGCCGCCGTAGACGTTCTCGCCGCAGATCACGTGGTCGCCCGCCTTGAACAGCTTCATCAGCGAGTCCACGCACGCGGTGCCGCTCGCAAAGGCGAAGGCGTGGCGCCCTCCCTCGAGCGCCGCCACGTTTCGTTCCAGCGCCTCCCTTGTGGGGTTGCGTCCGCGCGCGTACTCGTATCCCTTGTTTACTCCGACGCCGTCCTGTACGTACGTAGAGGTGAGATAGACGGGGGTCATGATCGCGCCGGCGAGCGGTTCCGGGCGCTGCCCGGCATGGATGGCGCGTGTGCCGAACCCCGTATCGAGATCGTCGTCGTAAATGCGGGTCATCCGGAGTGCCTGTTGGTGAGTTCGCGGAAGATAACTGGAGGGAAGTCGTGACGCACGCCGAGCGGCCGGCCGCCAACCGATGTCTCGTGGTGGACGATGAGCCCCGGCTCCGCCAGGCCCTGGTGCGCCTGATGCGGGGTGCGGGCTTCACGTGCTTCGAGGCGGGGTCCGGCGGCGAGGCGCTCGCCGTGCTGGAACGGGAGCCGGTGGCGCTGGTGCTCTCCGACATGCGGATGCCGGGGATGGATGGGACGGAGCTCCTGCACCACGTGCGCGAGCGCTACCCCGACGTGGCCGTGGTCATGATCACCGCGGTCGCCGAGGTGGAGGTGGCGGTCGCCTGCCTCGCGGCCGGGGCCATGGACTACATCACCAAGCCGTTCGTGTTCGAGGAGGTGCGGGCGCGTGTCGCGCAGGCACTCGAGAAGCGGCGGCTGGTGGCCGAGAACCGCGACTACCAGGAGCGGCTGGAGGAGCGCGTGCAGGAGCAGGCGCAGCGGCTCGAGGACGTGTTCCTCGCCGGGATCCAGTCGCTGGCCGAGGCGCTCGAGCTGAAGGACCCGTACACGCGCGGGCACTCCATCCGCGTGAGCCAGTACGGCGTGGCCATCGCGAGAATGCTCGGCATCCCTCCGGACGTGGTGCGGAACATCGAGATCGGCGGGCACCTGCACGACGTGGGGAAGATCGGCGTGCGCGAGGATGTGCTGAACAAGGCGGGGCCGCTCACCACCGAGGAGTACGAGCACATCATGACGCATCCGGTGCTCGGCTGGCGGATCCTGAAGCCGCTGCTCGACGACAATCCAGTGGTGCTCAACGTGGTGCGCTCGCACCACGAGCGGCTGGATGGACGCGGCGTCCCCGATCGCCTCGGCGGGATGGACATCCCGCGCGAAGCGCGCATCATCTCCGTGGCCGACGCGTTCGATGCGATGATGAGCCGCCGCCCGTATCGCTCGGGGCTGGAGTACGGCGACGCGCTCGCCGAGCTTCGCCGCAGCACCGGGGAGCAGTTCGACGCCGAGGTGGTGGAGGCGTTCCTGGAGGTGGTGGCGGGGGGCGTGATCGACCTCGGTGAGCGCGGCACGGGAGCGTCGGAGGCGAGAGCGCTGCTCGCCGTCCACTCGGGGCGGGCATAGCCCGCGCGCCGGACCGCGTGCGGCTCGCCCCGCGCGTCTCGCAACCCGCATCCCGCGTCCCGCGCTCACCCCGAATGCACGATGATCCGCGTGGGTTGCTTGTACGCGGAGAGGCGCCCGGCGCACCACCGGTGCAGCTCGTCCGCGGTCGCGTCGCCCCACACCTCGAGCACGATGTCGTTCTCGTGCAGCGGATTCGGCTCCGCGTGCACCGCGGCGCGGCGGACGCCCGGGAGCTCGAGCGCCGCGCGCTCGATCTCGCGCGGGTAGATGTTGAACGCGTTGCGCGTGAACATCGGCTTCAGCATCCCGTGGAACGTCACGCTCCCCTCGCCATCCATGGCGCCGAGGTCGCCGGTGTGCAGCCAGCCGCCTTCGCGCCGTAGCCCGAGCTCGGCGCCGCTGACGTAGCCGGCGAACACGTTCTCCCCCGACACGCAGATCTCCCCGACGGCGCCGCGCGGCAGCTCGTACCCCGCGTCATCGCGGATGGAGACCTCGACGCCCGGGAAGGGGACGCCGAGCGTCCCCGGGCGGTTGGGGAGCGCCGTGCGGTTGAAGAGGCACACGGGAGCAGCCTCGGTGAGCCCGTACCCCTGCCGAAGCTCCACGCCCGTGAGGGACCGCCACCGCTCCTGGAGGCTGGTGGAGAGCGGCGCGCCGCCGCAGATGCAGACGCGCAGCGCCGGCGCGCGGAACTCCGGGTGATGGCGCTCGAGCACCGCGGCCATCGCCTCGTACACGGCGGGCACCCCCACGAGGAGCGTGATCCCCGCCGTCTCGATGGCCTGGATGGCGCGCGCGGGGTGGAAGCGCGCCATGGGAGTGACGCGGGCGCCGGCGAGGAGCGGGGCGAGGAGAGTGACGGTGAGGCCGAAGAGGTGCGAGAAGGGGAGGAGCGCCAGGGCGTGGTCGTGGGGACCCAGCTCCGCCGCCTCCACCGTGGCACGCGCGTTCGCGAGCAGGTTGCGGTGCGTGAGGATCGCGCCGAGCGGGGTGCCCGCCATCGCGGAGGTGTAGACGATCGCCGCCTCCTCATCGAGGCCGGGGACGTCGGCCTCCCCCTCGATGGAGAACCCCACGTGCGAGCCGAGATCGATCTCGCGGCGCTCGCCACCGCTCGACCAGAGAGCGCGCGCGGGGCTCTCGTCGAGCAGCACGCGCGGCACCGCGGCCGGGATGGCGCGCTCGAGGGCGCCGATGGTGAACACCGCGCCCACGCGCGCATCCGCGAGCTGCCGCTCGATCTCGGCTGGCGCGGCGAACGGGTTCACGAGCACCGCGCCGCGCCCCTCGCTCGCCGCGAGGGCAGTGAGGAACGCGGGGCCGGTGGGAAGGAGGATCGCGGCGCGCTTGCCGCTCAGGGCGCGCACCAGGGGCGCGCAGCGACGCAGGAGCGTGAGGCCGGCGGCGACGAGCTGCTGGGCTTCGAACGCATCGACGCGGCCGCCGTGCGCCGCGGCGGCGAGGGGAAGGAGAGCGAGCGGATCGGTCACGACGGCGGAAGATCCCTGGATGGCGCGATTCCCGCAATGGCGCGCCGCACCGCCCGGTGCACCAGCCCGCCAGCTTGATTGTCTGAAGGTGCCCGGTAGCTTTCGCGCAACGTGACGGAGGTTACAGCGTGTACGACGGCTTGATGGTCAGTGTATCCGGAGTTCGCGGCCGCGTGGGCGAGGCGCTCACGCCGGAGGTGGTGTCCCGCTTCGCCGCGGGGTTCGGTGCGTGGGTGCTCGGGCGCGGTGGCTCGCGCACGGTGGTGGTCGGCCGCGACTCTCGTGTGTCGGGTCCGATGTTTCATCGTGCGACGCTCGCCGCGCTGCAATCGGTGGGATGCGATGTGCTCGACGTGGGGCTCGCGCCCACGCCGACGATCCAGCTCGCGGTGGAGCATCACCACGCCGGGGGCGGGCTCGCGATCACGGCGAGCCACAACCCCATCGAGTGGAACGCGCTCAAGTTCATCTCTCCCACGGGGCTCTTTCTCGACGGCGAGGAAGGCGCCGAGATGCGGAGCGTCGTGGAGAGCGCGTTCCCGCGCGCCACGTGGGACCTGCTGGGCGCGGTGCACGACGACTCCGGCGCGGTGGAGCGGCACCTCGAGCAGGTGCTCTCCCTGCCGTTCGTGGACGTGGAGGGGATTCGCCGGCGCAAGTTCCGGGTCGCGCTCGACTGCGCGCGCGGCGCGGGAGGCGTGATCATCCCGCGGCTGCTCGAGCGGCTCGGCTGCCGGGTGACGGCGATCAACCTGGAGACCGACGGTCGGTTCCCTCGCCCGCCGGAGCCCGTGGCCGCCAACCTCGGCGATCTGGAACGACTCGTGCGAGAGGTGGGAGCCGATGTCGGGCTCGCCACCGATCCCGACGTGGACCGGCTGGCGCTGGTGTCCGACGCGGGGGTGGCGATCGGGGAGGACTGGACGCTCGCGCTCGCGGCGCGACTCGTGCTGCGGTACCGGAGCGGACCGGTGGTCGCGAATCTTTCCACCAGCCGCATCGTCGATGATGTGGCGGAAGAGGCGGGCACCCGGGTGATCCGGGCCCCGGTCGGTGAGGTGAACGTGGCCGTTCGCATGCGCCAGGAGGGGGCGGCGATCGGCGGAGAAGGGAATGGCGGGGTCATCCTGAGCGAGGTACACCTCGGACGCGATGCCCCCGTTGGTGTGGTGCTCCTCCTGCAGATGTTGTTGGAGGACGACCAACCTCTGTCGCGAACGATCGCTCGTTATCCTCGATACGCCATCGTGAAGGACAAGCTCGACCGTCCGAACGCGCCGCTCGACACGGTGTACCAATCGCTCCGGACGGAGTTCTCCGACGCGGAGGTGGACACGCAGGATGGACTGCGACTGTCGTGGCGGGACCGGTGGGTGCACGTGCGCCCGTCGGGGACGGAACCGATCGTCAGAGTGATCGCCGAAGCCCCGAGTGATGCCGGAGCCCGTGACCTGGTGGCGCGCTCGCGCGTGCCACTCGATGCGCTGGGCTGAGGCACAACCCCGAAACGAAGACTCTCATGTGTGGAATCGTCGGTTACATCGGACCGCGGATCGCTCCGCCGCTCCTCCTCGAGGGGCTCAAGCGCCTCGAGTACCGCGGGTACGACTCGGCGGGCATCGCGGTGATGAACGGCAAGGGCGTGGAGACGCGCAAGGCGGCGGGGAAGATCGTGGAGCTCGAGTCGGTGGTGACGGCGCAGCCGGTCCAGGGCACGCTCGGGATCGCGCACACGCGCTGGGCCACGCACGGCGCCCCCAACTGGTGCAACGCGCACCCGCACGTCTCGTGTGACGGCGCCATCGCCGTGGTGCACAACGGCATCATCGAGAACGGCGCCGTGCTGCGCCAGGCGCTCGAGGACGCCGGGCACACCTTCCAGTCCGAGACCGACACCGAGGTGCTGGCGCACCTCATCGAGGAGTTCTTCGTGACGAGCCTCGAGGAGGCGGTGATCGAGGCGCTGCGCAAGGTGGAGGGGACCTACGGCATCGCCGTGGTCTCGAGCAAGGACCCGAACAAGATCGTGGCCGCCCGCAAGGGGAGCCCGCTCCTGGTGGGGCTCGGCGACGGCGAGTACTTCGTGGCGAGCGACGTCTCGGCCATCCTCGCGCACACGCGCCAGGTGATCTATCTGGACGACGGCGACCTGGCCGTGCTCGAGCGCGACGGCTACCGCATCCTCGACCTGAACGCGGCGCCGATGGCGCGCGCGGTGAACCGCATCGACTGGGATCTCGACATGATCGAGCGGGGCGGCTTCCCGCACTTCATGCTCAAGGAGATCTTCGAGCAGCCGGCGACGATCGAGAACACCATGCGCGGGCGCCTGCTCGTGGACGAGGGGACGGCGCGGCTCGGCGGGCTCAATCTCACCAACGAGCAACTCCTCGAGTTCGACAACATCGTGATCACCGCCTGCGGCACGAGCTGGCACTCGGCCCTCATCGGCGAGTTCATGATCGAGGAGATGGCGCGGATCCCGGTGGAGGTGGAGTACGCGTCGGAGTTCCGCTACCGGAACCCGATCATCACGCCGAAGACGCTGTGCATCGTGATCTCCCAGTCGGGGGAGACGGCGGACACGCTGGCGGCGATGCGCGAGGCGCAACGGCGCGGGGCGCGGGCGCTGGGCGTGGTGAACGTGGTGGGATCGACGATCGCGCGGGAGTCGGACGGCGGGATCTACATCCACGCCGGTCCCGAGATCGGCGTGGCGTCCACCAAGGCGTTCACGAGCCAGGTCACCGCGCTCGCGCTCTTCACGCTGCGACTGGCGCGGCTGCGCGGGCTCGGCGCCGAGGACGGGCGGCGGATCGTGGAGGCGCTCCAGGCGCTGCCGGCGCAGATCCGGAGCGTGCTCGATCGCGCCGAGGAGATCGAGAAGATCGCCGAGGAGTTCCGCGACGCGGCCAACTTCCTGTACCTGGGGCGCGGCTACAACTTCCCCGCGGCGCTCGAGGGGGCGCTGAAGCTGAAGGAGATCAGCTACATCCACGCCGAGGGGTATCCCGCGGCGGAGATGAAGCACGGGCCCATCGCGCTCATCGACGAGAACATGCCGGTGGTGTTCATCGCGCCGCACGACTCGGTGTTCGACAAGGTGGTGTCGAACGTCCAGGAGGTGAAGGCGCGGGGCGGGTGCGTGATCGGCCTCACGAGCCGCGACGAGCCATCGCTGGCGGGGAAGCTGGACCACGAGATCCGGATCCCCCAGACGATCGACATGTTCACGCCGATCCTGGCCTCGGTGCCGCTGCAGCTCCTGGCGTACTACATCGCCGTGCAGCGCGGGGCGAACGTGGACCAGCCGCGGAACCTGGCGAAGTCGGTGACGGTGGAGTGACGGGGCGGGCGCGTGCCGCGCCCGGGCTGGAACACGATGGTCGAACGGACGGCGGGTGCGCGCCCCGGGGCG